>NZ_FNTV01000002.1:0-300000 GCF_900105965.1 Arthrobacter alpinus | reverse complement strand
AACTTCGCAACTCTGCCGGCGAAAACGTATGGTGATCCTGACTTCACCGTCAGCGCCGCGGCGTCCTCGAACCTGCCGGTGGCGTTTGCTGGCAGCGGGGCTTGCACCGTGGACGGCGCCACCGTCCACCTGACGGGAGCCGGAGACTGCACGGTCACGGCCTCACAGGCAGGAGATGGCAGCTTCGCTCTGGCTGACCCTGTGGTCCAAACGTTCACGGTGTCCAAGGCTGCCCAGACGGTGAGCTTCGCAGCTCTTCCGGCAAAGACCTATGGTGATCCTGACTTCACCGTCAGCGCCGCCGCGTCATCGACCTTGCCAGCGACCGTTGTCGGAAGTGGGGCCTGCACCGTCACCGGCACCACCGTCCACCTGATCTCCGCCGGCTCGTGCACCATCACGGCGTCACAGTTCGGGGAGCGAACTACCTTGCCGCGCCCGGCGTTGCAGTAACCTTCAGTGTTGGGTCGCCTCTGCTGGATAACTTCGATGGGATCAACGGCCACGTTGGGGGAATCTGGACTGGTCAAAGCTCCGCGCTCAGTTACCTCCTGAACAACAAGACGCTGCGCCCTGTACTCGGTGGAGCCCTGATCTGGAATGACACCTTCGGCCCTGACCAGGAAGCCTCGGTCAAGTTCACCACCATTGGCGTGGGTTCTCCATCGCAGGGTGTCCTCCTGAAGTCCCAGTCCACCAAGTCGGTGCTGAGGGGGCGATTTCGGTGGTCTACGATGCCAGCGCCAAAGCGGTTCGCGTCTCAACCCTGGGCACAAACAAAGACCTCTGGCACCCCTACTCCAATGTCGCTGCTCCTTTTACTGCAGGGGACGTGCTCAGGGCGCGCTATGAAAAGGGGGTTGTGACCGTCTACCGCAATGCAGCCCTGGTGGCCACGGTTCCGCTGTCCGCCGTCGACGCACAGTTCTTCGCCGGCAAGACAGGCCAGGTAGGGATTTGGTCTCTCCTTGCCGCACAGACGGCACTGGATGATTTCAGGGGAGCAACTGTCACCCGGTAGGGCATGACTGTCAGAGCGACCCACGAGGGAACGCTGAATTTACCCTCCTAAGCCCAGCGATGCAACGGCTCTACATCGCTGAGACTGCGGGGAGAGTGTTAAGGGTGTCCCCGTTCGCACCATGGCACCCACACGCTCCCCGCAGTTGTGCCTAGCTGTTCTTGGCAGCTGCCCCTCGTCGAGGTGTTCCCTTTCTTCTTCTGTACTCGTTCATCACCACCGACCAGAGCCTCACGTATCTTCTCTAGAATTGCCCGACGCCAATCTGGCGCTGGCTGTTATCCCCGATCGACGACTGCCCCACCGGGAGTCCCCCTTTAGGAGACCACAATGATCAAGCGACATTCCGACCTGACCCTCGAAATCATCGCTAACGACCCGGTCACCATCGAGAACGAACTCAACACCGCCGAAGCCATGGCGCGCACATGGGCCATGCAGGATCGCCAACACGGAATTCTGGTCACTCGGCACAACCTCACCACTTACACCGTCGCGGTCAGCGACGAAGTACCCTACGGCGAAACTCAAGAATGCCAAGCAACACCAGAGCGCTCAGAGTGACTTTGCGCCCTGAAACGCCACCAAACCCCCAGCGCTGGCTCAGTCCTGTGCCGGTGCTATGACCCAAAACAGCGGGCCAGGCAGGCCGGAAAGATGACCTCGAGACCCAAGCGCTTGAGTTTGGTGACCGTGGTCCGTGCTGTGCGGGGACACCTGGCGTCCACGCACAGCACGTGGCAAAGAACGAAATCTTCATCATCCTCACTGAAGGAGAAATCACTTTCACTGTGAACCGACCACGCTTTAAGCCGCTCCACGGGAAACAAGTCGACGGTCACGAATCAAAATTGCTCATATGATCACCTCGAGGAGTCACTAACTCAGCCATGCCCAGACAGCGGTCTGGATCCACGGCCAAAAGCGCTGCCGAGCGACGTGCGGCCGCGTCGTCCGCCGAGCCGGCCACCATGCTGGATTCGATCACGTCCATTCATAGGATGGGCGTCTTTGCGCTGACTTGCCGCCATCCACTCGCTTCGACGCCCACCCTTCACGTCAAGCGTGGGACACCAAGCGATCCCACTGCTCCTGGTGCTCCTGGAACGGATTTCCGACACAGGGACAGCTGTCAAGACGGCTGATCACTAGGCGCTGTAGCCGCCATTGATCCCCTAAAATCGTTGACTAGAGACCCTCAATATTTCGTTTCCTTCATCTCTTATGAAATTCTTTCGTTTAAGTTGACGGCGCTCCAACCCACCTTAGAAGATGTGACTACCCACACAACGACAAGGGAGTCATTCATGCGCACCATCAGTAGGTCCCAATTCTTGAGCGGCGCCGCCGGCATGCTCACCATCGCCGCTCTCACCGGCTGCGGCGGAAGTCCGGTCTCCAGCACCCCGAAGGGCCCGGTGGAAATCACCTTCTCCTCATGGCAGAAGGGCTCCAAGAACGTCGTTGACGCCTACAACGCCGCTCAGAGCGACGTCCACGTCACGTTCAAGGAAGTGGCCTCTTCCACCGACAACTACCCGCAACTGACCAACCAGGTCAAGGCCAAGACCGCACCCGACGTGATCACCGTGGAATACCCCAGGGTTTCCGAGATGGCGACCCAGGGCGTGTTGAAGGACATTTCCAAGGAAGCCGGGGATCTGCTTTCCAAGAGCTTTTCCCCTTCGATCACCTCGCTGGTGAACTTTGGCGGCGCCACCTGGGGTGTCCCTCTGGATGCCGGCGTTCTGCAGATGTACTACCGCTCCGACTTGTTTGAAAAGTACGGCATCGAAGTGCCCACGACCTGGGCCGAGTACGCCGCTGCCGCCAAGAAGGTTGCCGCTGCCGATCCCAAGGTCCGCCTCGGAGCCAGCCCCGTGGGCGATCCCGCCCTGTGCGCGGCCCTGGCCTGGCAGAACGGCGCCAAGTGGGGCGCCCTCAACGGCGATTCCTGGAAGGTCGACATCGATAGCGCCGCCTCCATTGAAGCCTTGAAGGTCCAGCAGGACCTCGTGGATGCCAAGCTGCTGTGGACCGGGGATGCGCCCGTATTGGCGCAGAAGCAGGCCGACGGCCAGCTGCTGTCCGTCATCAGCGGATCCTGGTACGGGGCCAGCCTGACCACCACCTTCGCGGACCAGAGCGGCAAGTGGCGTGTTGCCCCGCTGCCGTCCCCGGCAGCCGCACCGGCGGCTGCCATGTACGGCGGATCGTCTTTTGGCATCTCCAGCACCAGTGACAAGGTCGACGCCGGCCTGAAGTTCATCACGTGGATGACCACCAACCCCGAGGGCATCAAGGCCCGGATTTCCGGCAAGTCGACCACGTTCCCCGTGAACGAGACGGCACGCGCCGCCGCCATTGACGCCTTCGACCCCAGCTACTTTGGCGGTCAGGACATTTACGATGTTGCCGCCAAGGGCCTTGCTGCCATCCCGGAAGGCTGGGTGTGGGGTCCGGCCACCGTCACCACGTTCACGTCGCTGATTGACGACGCCGCCAAGGTCAAGGCGGGCACCTCCACCTTGCAGGACGGTTTGCCGGTCGCCCAGAAGGCCACCGTGGCCGATCTGAAAAATCGCGGCATCTCCGTCAAGTAATCAATCCACCACTGCCGCCGGGCAGGGTCTGCGCTTCGCGCGGCTCCCCGGCGGCAGACCCGGGGCATCTTTCGGCCACCCGCCGTCGTGCCCCTCAACGAAGGGAACCCCATGGTTGTCACCACCGCGACCAGAACACCTGCGAAGACCAGGGCACCCGCCGGGCGGGTCCACAGTCGTCGGCAAAGGCGTATCGCCTGGGCCTTCATTGCACCGTTTTTCGTGCTGTTCCTGGCGTTTACGATCGCCCCCATCGCCTACTCGGCGTATTTGAGTCTCTTCACCGAAAAGTCCAGTGGTTTGGGCTTTGGCGGCATCAAGAAGACCTTCGTCGGCGCGGAGAACTACCTGCGCGCTTTCCGGGACCCGGTATTCTTCACCGGTTTTGGCAACGTCGCCGTCTATTGCCTGATCTATATCCCGGTCATGATTATCCTGGCCCTGGTCATTGCGCTGCTCCTGGATTCGGCCGCCGCACGCGCCAAGTCAGTATTGCGGGTGGTCTACTACATGCCGACCATTGTTCCTGGCTTGATTGCGGCCATCATTTGGACGTACCTGTACACGCCCGGCGTCAGCCCGGTGGTGGATCTCTTTGAAGTGACCGGGTCCACCTGGAACATGGGTGGGCAGCTTGCGGCACTGTTTTCGCTGTCAAACATCACCATCTGGCTGCACACCGGCTACAACGTGATCTTGTTCTATGCAGCGCTCCAGGCGGTCCCCCGGGAAGTGCTGGAAGCGGCCACGGTTGACGGTGCCGGCGCCATCCGCACGGCCTTCGCGATCAAGGCCCGCATGATCTCCGGCGCGGTGGGCCTAGCCGTCCTGTTCACCGTGGTCGGCGCCATGCAGCTGTTCGCCGAACCGCTGCTCCTGCAGGGCAAGGCCACCGCCATCAACAGCACCTGGACACCCAATATGTTCATCTACCAGGCGGCCTTTGAAAAGCATGACTTTGGCTATGCGGCGGCCACGGCCCTCATATTCGCCTCCCTCATCGGCCTGCTCTCCTGGGCCGTGACAAAGATCGGAAACAAGGCACAGACATGAGTTCAACAACCCTCTCCCGCCGCAACCCGGCCCCAGCACCGGGCGCCCCGGCACCGGCAAAGCGCCACATCCGGAAATCAGCGCCGGCGTGGTCCTCCAAGGCCGCCGTCAACATCATGCTTATCCTGTTCTGCCTGTACACCCTGCTGCCGCTGACCTGGCTGATCGTCGCCTCCACGAAGGACACCACCGATCTTTTCGGCACCCCCGGATTCTCGTTCGCGGAGAACAATTTCCTCACGAACCTTACCGAGCTTTTCACCTGGGAAAACGGCACCTACCTGCGCTGGCTGTTGAACACCGTTGGCTACGCCGTCTTCGGTTCGGTCTGCTCGGTGTTCGTCTCCTTCCTGGCCGGCTACGCCTTCGACAAATTTGATTTCCCCGGCAAGGAACGCTGGTTCGGCTTCATCCTGGTGGGTGTCTTGATCCCCGCCGCCGTCACCACCATGCCCTTGTACCTGCTGGCGGCCAACATCGGCCTGGTCAACACCTTCTGGGGTGTCTTCCTGCCCAGCATCGCGAGCCCATTTGGCGTCTACCTGGCCCGCGTCTTTTGCAACGGCTACGTGCCCAAGGAACTCATCGAGGCTGCCCGCCTCGACGGTGCCGGCGAAATGCGGATCTTCATGACCATCGCTGCGCCGCTCATGAAGCCGGGTATCGTGACCTTGCTGCTCATGGCCTTCAGCGCCAGCTGGAACAACATCTTCCTGCCTCTGGTCATGCTGACGGACAACCAGCTCTTCCCGATTTCCTTGGGTCTCTACTCCTGGAACGGACGTTCCGTGACGGACCCCGAATTTGCCCACCTGACCATCATCGGCTCCCTGATTGCCATCATTCCCGTGATCGTGTTGTTCATGTCGCTGCAGCGATTCTGGAAATCCGGCCTCGGTTCGGGAGCGTTAAAGTAAGTGAATACCGTGCCCACCACCCCGCACCGCCCCCAGGCAACCTTGGCCATGGACCCCCACCTCGTAGAAAGCCTTTTCACCCCGGAGGCCCTGGCGCATCTGAAATCGATCGTCCACCTCCAGGACGGGGTCATCAGCGGGCCATCCACAGCGGGCGCAGACCTGGCCGCCACCGAAATCCTCATTGGCGGCTGGGGCTGCCCCGTGCTCGACGCCGACCTCTTGGCTCGCATGCCCATGCTCCACACCGTCGTCTATACCGCGGGCACCGTCAAGGGCTTTGCCACGGATGAACTCTTCGCCCGGGGCGTGAAGGTCAGCTCCGGCGCGGACACCAATGCCCTCCCGGTGGCCGAGTTTACGCTGGCCGCCATCCTGTTGGCCGGAAAACGGGTGTTTGAAATAGACGCCGAATACCGGGCCACCGGCCGCTACCGGCCCTTTGCCGACAGTCCGCGCCAGTGGGGCAACTACGGAATCACCGTCGGAATCATCAGCGCATCCCGGATCGGCCGACGCGTCATCGAGCTGCTGGCACCCTTTGACATCAACGTGCTGCTCTACGACCCCATCCACACGGTCCCCGGCGTCGAGAACGTGGACTTCGACCACCTACTGTCCCATAGCGACGTGGTCAGCCTGCACGCCCCCGAATTGCCCGAAACCCGGCACATGATCGACGCCCGGGCCTTGTCACTGATGCCCGACGGCGCCACGCTGATCAACACGGCACGCGGCAGTCTGGTGGATGACCGAGCCTTGTTGGCGGAACTGCACTCCCGCCGCCTGCACGCCGTCGTCGATGTCACCGAACCCGACGTGCTGCCGGCGGGTTCGCCGTGGTTCGACGCACCCAACCTGACCCTGACCCCACACATTGCCGGCTCCCAGGGCAACGAGATGTTCCGCCTGGGCGACTCGGCGGTCCATGAAATAGAGCGCGCGCTGGCCGGCCGCCCCCTGCGGCACCTGGTCCAACAAGGGACGCTGCACATCACGGCCTAGAAGTTTCCGATGCACCATCCTCGAAGTGAAAGGCACAAAGTAATGGCTATTTCAGATATTTCCAGGCGCACCCTCTTCCGCGCGGCCGGTTCGGCGGCAGTGGCCGGCGCCCTCCTCAGCTCGGCCGCGGGCACCGGTTTCGCGGCCACCCCGGCCTCAATGACGGAGCTGATTGTGCGCCGCCGGGCCATATTGACCGGAGGCATCGACGCCTCAGCCGTCCCCGAGCTCAGCGCACAACTGGCACAGATTGTGGCCAAAACCTCCGCCACGTGGGAGTCCATGGACACCTCCGCGGGCCGCACCAGCCTCTGGGCCGACATCCCGCTCACCGGCATCGGCCAAAGCGCGAACGCTACCAGCAACATGGCCCTTCACTTCAACCGCCTCTTCGACCTGGCCATGGGGTACGCCGTCCCCGGTACAGCCCAGGCCGGGGACCCGCAGCTGGCCGCAGACATCATCTCCGGTCTGCAGCTGCTCTCGGACACCGCGTACAAGCCCGGCATGAAGGCAGCCGGAAACTGGTGGTTCTGGGAAATCGGCAACCCCCGCAAGGTGGTCGACATCCTGACGCTGATGTACGACGTCGTGCCGGCCCCCTTGCGCACCTCGCTGCTCGCCGCGGCCCGCTGGTTTGCCCCCAACCCCGGCTGGCGCGGTCGGGCCACCAGCCTGGCCGAGACCGGTGCCAACCGGGTGGACAAGTCCCTGGCCTGCGCCATGCGCGGCATCCTCGACGCCAACGCCGGAGACGTTGCGATGGGTCGGGATGCGTTGAGCGACGTTGCCGGCGGGGGCAAGAACAGCCTGTTCAAGCTGGTGACTTCCGGCGACGGCTTCTATGCCGACGGCTCGTTCATCCAGCACGGGCAGCTGCCCTATGCGGGAACGTACGGTGTGGTGGCGATGGCCGGTGTCGCCGAAATCATCAACATGGTGGGCGGCAGCAGCTGGGAGGTCACAGACCCGGCGCGCGAAACGCTCCTGGATGCCGTGGAGAACACCTTTGCCCCGTTCGTGTGGGATGGCCGGATCATGGACACCATTCGCGGCCGCGCCGTCTCCCGCCAGGCCGAGCCGGACTACGTGGACGGCTTCGCGTTGATTGGGGCCGTCCTGCTGATGGCTCCCGGTGCCGGGGAACCGTACACCTCGCGCTTCCTGGCATTGGCCAAGGGCTGGCTGCAACGCTGCACCGACCAGGCCATGGTGGGGCATCCCACCCAGCGCTTGGCCCGCTCGCTGCTGGCCCTGGACGTCTTGAACAATGCCGCCGTCGTTGCAGCTCCCGCGCCCGTGTACACGCGGATGTTTGCCGATCAGGACCGCCTGGTCCACCACCGCCCGGCGTGGGGTTCAACCGTCAGCACGTCCTCTAACAGGGTGGGCCGCTACGAATGGGGCAACGACGAGAACAACTTCGGCTGGTACCAGGGCGACGGCATGACATATATCTACAACCGCACGGACAGATCCCAGTTCAGCAGCGACTTCTGGCCCACGGTGGACCCGTACCGCCTGCCCGGAACCACCGTGAACCTCACGCCGCGGCCCACCGGTTCCTCCGGGGCCGGTACCGGCATCCCGGGCGCCTTCCAACCGTTCGCCGGCGGGTTGAGCGTGGATGCCCGCTGGGGTGTGGTGGGCATGGACCACCTGAACTACAACAAGTCGCTGGCCGCGAAGAAGTCCTGGTTCTTCCTTGACGACACCCTCGTGTGCCTCGGAGCGGGCATTACCGGCACGGGAGGAGCGGAGGTCCTGACCACCCTGGAAAACCGCTCTTACGCCACGGGGCAGACGCCGGATGTGCGCATTGACCATACCAACGTCCGGCTGGCCGTCGGGGCAAGCCGCACGGCGTCCGGGTCGGTCCATGTGGAGGGCTATGCGGGATTTGTCCTCCTGCCCTCGGAAAACGGCACGGGAGAGGCCACCGTGTCCGTCGTCCGCCGCACCGGAAACTGGCGTGCCATCAACTCCGGTGCCGACACCGGCGGAAAGGACGCGCCCGTGACCCAGGACTATGTCACCATCACCGCCTCGCACGGCACCGATCCCGTCAACCAGGGGTACGCCTACATGGTCCTGCCGGCGGCCGACCACTCGGACACCTTCAAGAACCAGGCCAAGCCGAGGGTCACAGTGCTGGTCAACACCAAGGATTCCCAGCTGCTCAGCGTGCCCGGCGATTCCCTGACCCTGGGTAATTTCTACGCCGCATCCTCGGCCAAGGGTTTTACCGCATCCGGCCCCTGCTCCGTTGCCGTGCACGAGGACGGGCGGAAACTTTCCATCACCGTGGCCGACCCTTCGCGCACGCAGGCGTCCATACGCCTGACGGTGCCCGTGACGGGGAAGGAGTGGTCCGGAATCGCCGCCGCCGATCCGGGCGTCACCGTGGTCTCCACGAAGCCGTTGACGCTCGAGTTCAGTCTGGCAGGCAACCACGGCCACCAGAAAACCATTACACTGAAGCGCTAGCGCGCGGTGGTCGGGTTTGTCGAGACCCCGAGACTTGAGTCCTGGGGTCTCGACAAGGGGCTCTTCGTACTGGGGCATGGTTGGAGGGCTTGTTTCGATTCAGTCAACGACCATCTAGGGTAGCCAGTCTGCTGTTACCTGCCAGACATGGCCATCTAGATCAGCAAAGGCTCCCACGTAACCCCACGGCTTTTGCCCAGGCTCGGAAACAATTTCACCGCCAGCTTGCAGGGCCTTCTTCACAAGCTCGTCGACACCGGATTCACTGCCGACAGTGATGCTGATGACGCATTCGCTGTGGCCGCCTTGCGCAACGTCTCGGTTCCCCACAACCCACCCAAAACCTTCCGTGGGGATGAGCATAAGACGGAGCCCGTCATTGAGCTGGAACTGCAAAGGTTCTGGCAAGCCGTCCTCCGCAATTTCACCAATGGGAAGCAGACCAAGTCCGACGCCGTAGAAGTCGAACGATTTGCGGCGATCAGAGATGGGCAAGCCGACGATGACTGGCGAGTTTTTCATGCTTCCATTATGCGCCTGGAGGCCGCCCCTGGCCGTCGTTGTCTTTTCGCTCCGCGCCTGCAGTACGGGCCCCACAAAAGAGACGGACGCCTAGATTGAAAAGGTTCCTGCGGGCTCCGCCGTCGCGGCGGGGGACAGCGATCTAGGGACGAGGGGCCCTGCCTTGCGGGGTGTGGCCGTGGATTGACGAACGCGCAGCCGTGGGATGAGATCGATGTGCTCGGTCGCCATGGTGTCGGTGGCCAGCCTTGCGAAACTTCCCCCCAGGGAGCCCCATCGGAGACGGCTCAACAATCTTTGAACCGCGCGATGGCCCACCTCCCTCTTCCATGGGGCGACGGCAGTGATCTGCACGGGGGCCAGGGCGGCAATTACATCGTCGTAGCCGGCCAAGGAGACATCGCCGGGGATGCTGATGCCAGCGTCTTCGAGCCACATCATGCATTTCACGGCCAGTTGGTCATTGTGAACGAACACCGCCGTGACGCCCTCCTTCACAACCCTGATGAGCTCTGCCGCCGCATCATCAGAACCAGGGGTTCCTTCACCAATGATGCCCATTGAGGTCAGGCCAGTCGATTCAACAGCTCCCAGGTACCCTTCCAAGATGCGAGGCGTGTTCGGCCCGGCAATGGCCACACAGGCAATCTTCTCGTGCCCGAGTTCCGCCAAGTGACGAACGGCCAGTGCCGCGCCTGCTGCATGCGAGGAACTGACGGAATCGAGGACCGTGGCAACCCCAGATGAAGCCACCGGCCGCTCGACCAAAACCATGGGGACAGGCAGCGACACAAGCCACTTCTGTTGGTCGATGCTCAGTTCCCCCGTATGGAAGTCGGGCGTAGGGGCGATGATGAGTCCATCGACTCCTCTGGCCGTCAGGCGGGCTACCTGCTGAATCTCGGTCGAGTTGTCGTAGTCCGAAACCCCGAGAACGAGCTGGGCGCCGGCAGCACCAGCTGCCGTGGTGGCACCGTGGATGACCCCGTCGAAGTAGTAGTTGCTGTGGGGAACAACCATGCCGATAGTGAACGGCCCATCATGGGCGGCAGACCCGGGAACCTTGGGTAAGGACACGGAACCGTGGGTGCGGTGCACCATGCCCTGGGCCGATAGCTCCTCCACATCACGTCGTAGTGTCACAGCGGAGACGTTGAACCTTTCCGCCAGGTCGACTACCAGCTGAGTGCCATCACGTTCGATGATCGCAAGTATTGCCGCGCGTCGTTTTTCAACACTGCCAGCCATGAGCACTTCCTATTCCGAACGATTGAATGATCGTTACGATCATACGTCCTATCTCTGGGGTCGAAAGGAAATGAACTCAACCGTGTCATCGCCATCGCGAGGAAATTAAATCTCGGCTTCGTATGGCTGGTCGTGGGCACTCTACAAGTTGATTCCCGCATGGGGCTGGACAGTCCATGTCCGCTTCGGCCCTTGACGAACAATGGAACAGTATCCGGCGCTAACGGTCCTGGGTTGTTGACATGAGTGTGAATTCAGCGGCGCCGGGAAAGCCTGTAACAGTTCTTCCGTTCTGTGATGTTGGTCCGGTCTTGGGTCTATGTTGGGGTTATGCCGGTTGAGTTTCTCACTGATGTCCAGGCTGCGGCCTACAGTCGCTTCATAGTGCCGCCGTCTCTGGCGGAGTTGGAGCGGTTCTTCTTCCTCGATGACAGCGATAAAGCGCTGGTCAACAAGCGGCGTGGTGACCATAACCGGCTGGGGTTCAGCTTGCAATTGGGCACGGTTCGGCTGAAGGGGTCGTTCCTGGCAGATCCGCTAGACGTTTCGACTGAGATGATTGATTTCGTCGCCGGGCAGTTGGGAGTGGCTTACCCGTCATGCCTGAAGGCCTACGGGGAGCGGGAGAAGACCCGGCTGGAGCACCAGTGGGAGATCGCTGGCGAGTACGGGTACCGCGACTTTCCGGCTGTCGAGGCTCAAATGGTGAAGTGGGTGGATGATCGGGCGGGGAACACCGGGGATGGCCCAAAGGCTCTGTTCGACGGAGCGGTGGTGTGGCTTCGAGAACGGCGAGTCCTGCTGCCCGGGGTCACAATTCTTGCGCGGTTGATCGCACAGGTCCGGGACGCGGCCATGCAGCGGTTGTGGGACGTGATGGCTTCGATGCTGACGGCAGAGCAAGCCCGGCTGGTAGAGCGCCTACTTGAGGTTCCCGAGGGTGGTCGGGTTTCGGATCTGGAACGGTTGCGGAAAGCACCTCGGCCGCCGTCCGGGCGGAACATGGTCAAGCCCTTGGATCGGGTGGCTGAGTTGGCCGGGTTGGGGGGGTGTCCCTATGTTTTTCGTCAAGGGTTTGGAAGGATTTTCTTCAAGTTTTTCGAGCCACTGATTGTGGGCAGGAGTTGATGGCTGGCGGTGTGCGTCCGCCAGCGGCTGATTGGTGGTGATCAGATGGTTTTCGGGGTTGGTGTTTCGTAGAAGGTGCCGTCGCGGAGCATAGCGAAGAGGACGTCGCAGCGCCTGCGTGCGAGGGCGATGAGGGCTTGGTTGTGTCGTTTTCCCTCGGCGCGTTTTCTGTCGTAGTAGGCCCGTGAGAGCGGGTCCTTCAACGCTGCGAAGGCGGAGAGGAAGAAGGCCCGTTTGAGGGACTTGTTGCCCTTCTTGGAGGGGTGATCGCCGCGGATCGAGGTCCCGGAGCGCCAGGTCACCGGGGCGAGGCCAGCATAGGACGCGAGGTGGCCGGCACTTTGGAATTCTTTGCGGGCGACTTCGGTGATGATGCGGGCTTCGGTCCTGACCCCGACCGCCGGCATGGAGGTCAGGACCTGGTGAAGAGGGTGGGCCTCCACGAGGGATTCGACTTTGGTGAGGATCTCTTGGCGGGAGGTGCGTAGCTGTTTGAGCATGGTGGCGAGTTGAGGCAAGACGATGCCTGCGGCGTGGGTGCCGGCAACGACCACGGTCTGCTCATCGAGGGCGGTGAAGATCTCGGTAGCCCAACCTTTCCCGGCCCGCGGTGCGTGGCGGGACATCAGCGTTGTGACTCGGTTTAGGCCTGCCCTGCGGAGCTTGTCCGGCGACGGGTACTTGATCAGTAATTCGGCCATGGCCGGGTGATCCAAGTGCTTGCCGATGACCCGTTCTTGGGCTGGGTGGATCTGGGTCAGCAGCCCCCCGGATCCGGTTCGAGGTGGCGGTGGCCTGCTTTGCTAGGTCGTCATCAAAACCGCACAACATCGACAGCTCTGCGGCCTGCTCATCGGCGACCACGATCGAACGAAGGGTGTGCGGCAGGGATCTTGCTGCTTCAGCAATAATCGCCGCATCCCTAGCGTCGGTCTTGGCTTCGCCCGGGTGCAGATCCGTCTTGGCTTCGCCCGGGTGCAGATCCGCTATACGGCGCATCGCTAGCCCCGGAATGTAACCGACCATGATGCCCTCTGCTTGGGCCACAGCGACCGGCAGGGCACCAATGGTCGAGGGCTGATCAACAACCAACAACATCGTGCCCTTACCAGCGACGGCCTTGATGATGGCGCGAAGTTTCGCCTCGTCCTGGGGCAGTGCCCGGTCGAGAAGTTTCTTACCTGTACGGTCGATAGCGACCGCGTGGTGATTGCTTTTGCCGACGTCAACCCCAATGAAGATATCGACGTCCTCGTGGTTCTTGATCAACGCAAACCTCCCAGAAATAGTCCTGTGAAAATCTCGTTGGCATGTCCTACGGCGGCAAGGCTCGGCATCCACGTTACGGCTGACCTACACGGTGTTTCGTTGTGCTGGTCCGGTCCCCATTAGCGATCCCCTGGCGCCTATCGGATCTCGGTGACAGCACCCCCGGATCATTGATGACTGGGGGTAATAATCATGCCGAGACCGACAGGCCAACAACCCCAATTCTTACTCTTTAAGGGGCTACTAAAAAGGTAACGGGTGTTGGGTCTGGAGGCGGTGCAAAATCGGCGGGTGGTGGAACTGGCCAGATGGGGCATGTCGGGTACTGCTACGGCGTTGCGTCGTCATCGACGTTCTCGAAAACTCGCCACCATGCTTGCCACTGTGGTGTATTTGGAGGCCAAAGCCACCGATGACACTCTGGAGATGTTTGATGTTTTGATGACCACCGAGCTGCTCGCCCGGGCAGAGCGGGAGTCCAAGGCAGAGAAGTTGCGACGCTCCCCGCGACTGTCCAAGGACGCTGCAAAGTGCGCTGCCGCGGTGGAGGTGATGCTGGCTGCCACTGAGTGGGGTGAGGAAATCACTGTCGAGTTGCTGTGGGACGCGATCGAAAGCGTGGTCTCGCGTGCCGAACTCCGTACAGCGGTGACCAATTTAGCTGACGTCATCCCCCCGCCAGACGCCGACCCAAACGGGGACTGGCGGGCGACACTGGTGACTCGATTCGCTGCGGTGCGGGGATTCCTTCCTCTGCTCACTGAGGTAGTCTCGTTCGGGGCTATGTCCGAGTCCGCGCCGGTGTTGGAGGCAATGCAGGCATTGCCTGAGCTACTCGCGACCAAGGCGACCAAGCGTGTACCAGCCGGATTCCTTGACGCACGGCAGGTAGCTGTGGACCTGGTACCGGCAGGGTGGTGGCGGCCGCTGGTGTTCCGGCCCGACCGGCCCGACCGGCCCGAAGGAACCCGTCGACCGGGCAGGATACGTGTTCTGTGTGCTGGAGCAGTTCCACCGGCATCTCAAACGCCGCGACATTTACGCCGCGGCCTCGACCCGATGGGCCGATCCCCGGGCCCAACTATTGACCGTCCCGGCCTGGGACGCCGCCCGCGGTCCTGTCCTCAATGACCTCCAGCTTCCGGTGGACCCTTCCGAGCTATTGGCCGGGCGGGCGACCTCGACGCGGCTTGGCGCCACGTGGGCGAAGGGTTGGACAGCAAAGGCGGTGTCCGCATCGATGATGAGGGGCGTCTGCACACGGAAAAGGACCCGGCGATCATGGATCCTGCGAGTTTGACCGATCTCCGTAATCGCTGCGAGGCGATGATTCCGCAGGTCGATGTCGGTGAGCAAATCCTGGAGGTAATGGCCTGGGAACCCGGTTTCCTCAAGGCATTCACCGCCGCATCCGGCGGTGAGACAAGGCTGGATGACCTACACGTCACGATCGCTGCAGCGTTGACAGCGCACGCGCTCAATGTCGGGTTCACTCCGGTCATCTCCGGGGCTCAGGCACTGACCCGCAGCAGGATTAGCCATGTGAACCAGAACTACCTGCGGGCGGAGAACTACGCCGCCGCCAACGCACCGTTGATCACCGGCCAGGCTGATGTGGCGCTGGCTCAGGCATGGGGTGGCGGGCTTGTCGCCGCGGTCGACGGGATCCGTTCGTCGTCCCGGTACGCAGCGCCGATGCCCGCCCGAACCCGAAATACTTCGGTCGGCGCCGCGGCGTGACGTGGCTGAACATGGTCAATGACCAGTCGGTGGGCCTGGCCGGGCGGGTCGTATCAGGTTCCTTGGGTTCTTGCGGTGATTGCAACACTTAGTGAATGAGTGTTGTTATGGCGGAGTATTTGATCCTTTTCCGGCCGGATTTATTGCAGGTGTTTTGGGTAGGGATGCGGGCTGGTGATTTCATCACTGATGCTGTGATTCAGATCAGTACCAGTAGGCGTACGGGGCGCACTGTCTTGGCCGCTGCCGGTGGCGTCCCACCTCGCCGTGGCAGGAATTTGAAGGGCCGGTGCCTGACGTTCATCCAGCGTGAAGAGACAGCGATTCTCCGCGCCCAAGGTCAGTCCTTGAGAGTGATCGGGGAGGTTATTGGCCGTTCGGCGTCGACGGTATCCCGCGAGTTGAACCGCAACACGAAACCCGGCACCGCCTATCGGGCAACGTCCGCCCATATGCTCGCCTACGAGCGTGCCAGCCGGCCGAAACCTGCCAAACTCCACACGAACATGGCCCTGCGTACAGTAGTGGAAGGTGATCTTGCCAAGAAGTATTCACCGGAACAAATCGCAGGACGATTCGGGTCCAGTTCCCCGACCATTCCGTCTCGTAAGGCCGGGCAGCGTAAGAACCGGATCCCGGGAATGATCAACATTTCCCAGCGTCCGCCTGCAGTAGAGGACCGTGCCGTGCCAGGGCACTGGGAAGGGGACCTCGTTATTGGCAAAGGTAACCAGAGCGCTATTGGGACACTCGTGCAGCGGACTACCAACTACACGATGCTCGTTGACCTACCCGATGGCTACAAAGCCGCGCAGATGCGTGAAGCGTTGACCGCGAAGACCAACACACTCCCCCAAGCGCTGCGGCATTCGCTGATGTGGGACCAGGGCATCGAAATGCAGGACTGGAAAACGGTGAAGATGGATATCGGGATCGAGATCTACTTTTGCGACCCGCATTCGCCCTGGCAGCGTGGCATCAACGAGAACTCAATGGACCCTTACGTCAGTATTTCCCCAAAGGCACTGATTTGAGCATCCACAGTGCCCAGGATCTTGACTGGGTCGCCGCCGAACTCAACGACAGACCACGCAAACGACTAGAGTTCAAGAAACCGATCGAACTGATCGAACCCCTCCTGTTGCAATGACCGCCAGAATCCGCCACCCATGGCTTACAAGACAAAACAGGCGGCGGCGTAGTCCATATTCTCAGGCCTCGGCACATCGGCGAGCCCTTAGCGCCGGATACTGTTCCAATTTTCGTCAAGGACCGCTTCGTGGCCGCGGCAGGCTTGTTCGTGCGGATGGCGATCCGTGGTCGGTTTCGACCTGGCGTAACCTCAGGAGAATCTGATCCATTCAGCAAGGTGGCAGGGGAGTGGCGACCGCTATCAGCCGAGACCGCAATCGCTTCTGACTGCACTTGGCGAATGGTTTTTTGGATTTTCCGGGCCAGATCCAGTGCCATGGAGTCTTTGAGGCTCTCACCGAGAATCAGCTTGCGCCATCCCCGCTTCGTCCACTGAATGGCATCGTTGGAGAAGAGCGCTCCCTCGGCCCAAGCTCCAGCCGTCTGGGGAAAATCATGGGTGGTTGATCTCGACAGGTGCCATCAGCTCAGGCCCGTCGCCCTTCAGCTGGCCGACTTGGTGAAATTCCAGGGACTCAGCGACCGGCGTAGCTGCAGCAACAGCAGCGTCAATTAACGTCTGGTTCCCGTCCTGGCCGGCATCCAGCCATTCGTCCCAAAGGCTCGGCGGCAGGGTCACCGGTGTGCGGTCATGGAGCTGGCTCACCTGTCCGACCGCTGCGCGTGTCAGGATCGCGGCCGTCAAGGTCCAGTAGTCCTCATGGTCCTCGGGTAGGGACTTGTCCGGCCACCAAATATACAGACCAGCGAACGCCAGAATCTCATCACCAGGGGAGTGGATTGCATACGGGTCTTGGTCTTGCCCTCTGTGTGCCACTCGTAGTAGAAATCGGCTGGCTTATCCGGTACTCGTGCGTCGCTGTCTTTAACGTCTTGGAGTGTGTCATTGGTGAGCCGGACACGATCTTCGTCGACCAGGAAGTTGTCGACCTCGTTGTAGAGCAGCAGCTCTGGCTGAAGGCGCGTTTAGCGAAAACAGGCACCACTCTGGACCCTCCAGACCTATTCGTGCGCACCTACAACAACCTCCGTAGCCAGAATCTGTACCTCACCCACGTCTTGAGGAAACAACTGGAAAAACTTGTTGACCGTTCTCACCTAACGGATGACGCCGGCCGCCCCCTGAATCTGCGCAAGACACATCGCTTCCGCCACACCAAGGCAATCAGTCTGCTCAACGGCGGCGTCCCGCTGCATATAGTACAGCTCTATCTGGGACACACGACACCGGAAATGACTATGCATTACGCCCAAACATTGGACTTCACGGCGAAAGCGGAATTCCTCAAATACAAGGAGATCACCAGCGAAGCAACCCCAGTATCGGTCAACGCGGAGGACCTCTATGACCTGATCCTCTTGGACTCCCGCACTGACAGGGTCCTCCCCAACGGCTGGTGCACCCTGCCCCCAGCGAAAACCTGCGAGAAGGGCAACGCCTGCCTGACCTGCAACCCCTTCGTTACTGACGAACGATTTCTGGACATCCACAAAAGCGAACTCGTCTCCCTGGACTCGCTAATCGACAAACGCCAGGAAGCGCACCGACACCGAACCGGCGAAGCAATGGTCAAAAACCATGTCTGGCTGACCCTGCGGCGCCGGGAGCAACAAGCACTGACCAGCATCATCAATACTCTCGAGAACGACGCTACAACGACCGATGTAGCCGTCGCTGCCCCAGCGGTGAGTGTCCGCACAGCAGGGGACCAGAACACTCGACCAACCCGACAACCTGGGTGGTCCGCATGAGGGGCAACCCAGAAAACCTGCGCCACGCGGCCCGCGCGAAACACGACGCCGCCATACTGCGGGCCGAAAAGGGTCTCAAGGCCGTCCTGCGCGCTCAAGCACCAGTGACGTTTGAAGGTGTCGCCGCCGCCGCTGGCGTATCGAAAGATTTCCTCTACCGGGTTCCGGAACTACGAGCCCGCATAATGAAGTTGCGTGATCAACAATCGCCAATCAGACGTACCGCCATCACCAGCGAGCGGACGGAACTATCGGGTCTCGATACCAGCAGCATCATTCGAACGCTCACAGCCAAACTGGCGTCAGTCACCCACTTGGTATTCGGCGCTGGAGCACTGAACTCCCGTTTGAGATGATTTTCAGCGATCTTACCAACCTGGCCTTTGCAATAGATGTACCGCCGCCGGCTGAGGACCTTACAAATGAGCTTCTCAGCGCGCATCAGTTTCAGCACGGTCTTCTTCGCCACATGCCAGCCTTGGCGCACCAAGACAACGTGAACGCGCCTGTGCCCGTAGCGTATCCGGGCCTGTGTAAGGATCTCAGTGATTCGTTCCCGAAGCTCCGCCTGTGGGTCAGGGCGACGGCGGGCGGTTTGGTGGTAGAAGAATGCGGAGCGGGGCAGCTGGGCTACTTCTAAGAGAAGCTTGAGCGGGTGATAGGCCTTGAGGTCGAGCACGATGGTGGCCTTCAGCGCCGTGCTTGGTTCCTCAAGGCCCGAACTTTTTTAGGTAAGCGTTCTCTGCCTGAAGTCGCTGAATCTCACCACGCAGCTTTTCCGTCTCGTTTCTCTTAACTGGTGGCGGGTTATGGGTATATGGGACGCGGGGCGGCCCATAGGTTTGGGACCCAAGCCCTCCGCACCCTCCTCCCGATAGGTCTTGCCCAATCTGCGCAGAAGCGTCGTAGCACTGAGCTGATGCATCTGGGCCAGCTCAGTCAAAGTCCCTTCGCCCTCGAGGAACTGGTGGACAATCGCTAGCTTGAACTCGAAGGAATACCTCTTCTTAGTCGTCTTATCGATTAATGCTTCCATGCCCCAGATCCGGTACCGGCGTTCAAGCCCGCGAACAGCATGGGCACCTACACCCAGTCTCGCCGATACTGACTTGTGCCCGAAACCCTCCTCGAACAGATCGACAGCAGCCACCCGCTGGTCGGCTGGCATGGAACTTTGTTGCGGCATAGAAAAACTCCCCGAAAGTAAGGAACTGAATTAATCAGTCCAACTTTCGGGGAGCAGTTCAATTCTGTGTGCGCGCCTGTGCGAAGCGTTCTAGCTGGTGCTGATTTCCCCTGCGGGCGGTGCTGAGATGTCGGCAGGAGAGCCGTAGTCGCTGAACGTCATGGTGGTGGAAAGAGCCTGTCCCTGGACCGCCAACTTCTGCGTGAGCTTGACAGGGCGCCCGGACTCGTCAATCCACATTTCGGTGGGGATTGACGTGAGGCCGGCGGCTTCGAGCTGTGTTTTCTCTTGGCTGCCTGCAGGAAGTTTGCTGGGGTCAACGTCAACGATGTAGTGGTTGGTTTTAACCCCGTCCACTACCTCCGCGCCGACGTGAGTTACGGACGATGTAGCCTGGATGAAGTTTGAGTAGGTATCGACGGGTGATGTTTCCAGTGTCGGCTTCAGGCTCGTCCACATCGCGGCTATCGTGGGGTCGCTACTCGCCTCGCTAACTTCAACCCAGGGCTTGCCATCCGTGGTCGCCTTCATGGCTGCGGGGAGCTTGAGGTAGACCTTACTGTCAACAAGGATCATCTCTATCTGCCCTATTTCACCCATAGTTTGGGAGATATTGGCTGCCTCCAACTTCCCGCCGGACATCTTCTGCTGGCCCTTCCCGGAGATGGATTGCCCTGCCGCCGACACCTCCGAAGTGAAGGAAACGGTAGTGATCTTGCTGGCAGCCTCTTGGACTGTTTTAGCCAGGCTGGCAGCGTCTGCTGGAGCCTGCACGGTTGTGGAAGGCGCGGTGGCATTCTGTGATTCAGCTGGCTTGTCTGCTGGTGCGGATGAGCAGCCCCCAATGCCAGCGCGGGTGCTACCAGGAAGATGGCTGCGAACCGAAGGGTTCGACTGTTTGCGAACATGCTTTGAGACTGGGCCATAATTTCACTTTCGGTCAATGGAGACGTGTCAAACAGCTGCCCCTCAGAAATAGGAGAAGCTGCTGCCCTGAACTGCGGGAACACCCCCAACATCGAATGCTCCCTTCATCTATTAAGGAGTATCTTTGCAAAGAATCATGACGTGACAATGCAGGAAGTTGGGTCTGAGGAGCACCGATACGGAAATTCGGGCTTAGAGGATCAAGCCGCCCGGGCCACCGTTGCTCTGAAAGTACCCAGTACCCCAGGAGGAACCTTGACCGGGCTGGACCTCATCAAATGCATCCCGGCTCCATTTTCTTGAGGTGGATCGGTGGTGTATTCCTTTGATCGACAAAGTCGTGGATTCGACGGGCGCCTTTTGGTGCTCTTCACGGGCAACTCTAGGCATAAAAAATGCTCGAAAGTTCGGTTGTATTGCGGTCCAAATATGATTTCTTCAACGGCTTTGCCCCCGTGGGCAGCTTGGGTGGAGGATTCCGACGTCTTTGGCTTGGAGTTCCCTGTAGTCCCAGTTTTTTGAGGACCCAGCCGAACTATCAGGCACAGCGGAACGGTTCCATTGGTAGCCCCGTCAGCGCCGTCAAAGTCTAGGTCCGTCCCGGCGAGGTCGACCGCCCTGCGCCCAATAGTATTCAGTCATTTAGGCCGTCGACCACGATGCCGCGGGATTCGAGCTTTCGTCTTACTGAGGGGCTGAGGAACTCAGCGGGATCTTCAACCGTACGAAGGTTCGGAAATTGATCAAGTTCCTCGTCCGATAGTGTCGTGATGAAGAACTGCTCATCCTCGCCGTCCCATTGCGGTATGAGTTGAAGATAGATGTCGTTTCCACCGTCGAAGGTGAGTTTCTGCACCCTCTCAGCGAGGCGAGCGGGAATAGGGATCCTACGGAACCAGGTGCGAACAGCAGGAATTGGCGAATCGTAAAAAGTATGCGGATCGAAGGAGCGGGCACCCTGGTCTGCGGCGAAATCATTCACGTCGAATCGAGGTTTCAACTCATCCTGCTCGAACATCAGTTCCTGGATGACTGCCAGCCGGAAGGGTAGTTTTGGCAAGGTCAGGACTGGTTCGGTTGCGGCGGGAATCTTCCACTTGCCGCTGGGTTTAGGTATTGGCTTGAAGTACATTGTCACTTCACGGAATGGGGCGAGGCTTGTGAGGAGGGGCGGGACGGTTCCAGCGGCCTCAGTCTTTGCCACTCGATCGCGCCAATCCGTGGCCCCAGGTAGCCGCTGTACGGCGTCGGTGAGTGCGAAACTCACATTCCAGTTCCCTGTTCTTCTTTTTAAGAACAGGTACGCGGCGCGCAGTTTCTCCTCAGGGATCCCATCAAGGGGGGACTTGCCTGCCACGGTAAAAACTCCACTGAAGACTCCACGCGGGCTGTGCTCAGCGAAGTCCCATTTGACGCGGGACTCCCATTCCGGATCTTCTGCCAGCCGAACTGAGATCTCTGTTACCTGCGCTGAACCATTCACCCAGACCATCACACCCGAGGTGTCCCAAATCACCCGAGTCTTTGGTAAGTTTCCGTGAGCATCGGACTCTTTTAAAGCTGGCTCAACCACGCGAGGCTGACCAAGGAAGTGCGTAAACCTAGCAACCGTCATTTCGCCAACCGGGACGCCGTCAATCTTGACCCCGGCGGGCGCTATGTCAATGTCGTGGGAAGCCAGACGGGAAGGGGCCTCCGGGTCTACGGGCGCGCCCACTGGGCGCTGGTGCTGGGGATCTTGCCCAAAATTTTCCACTGATTCGCCGATCTAAAGTTTGGAAATTACTCTTGCGACTCCGCTCATTACGAGGAAGCGCGGTGCGATCGACCTCATATTCCGAGCACGCACAAGCGGCCCATCCGTCATTTTCTCTAACGGTTATTGGCTGATCCGGAGCTAGCGAATAACCGTTAGGAAAGGGCAGCATCGCAATGAAGTTGTGGTTGCCCCTGCCAGCACTAGAGCTGGCAGGGGCAAGGGTGACACAAGTTATTTCAGTGTGACGGTTGTTTCCGCTTTTTCCTTCTTGTCATGATCAAGATCTCCGGTTGCGTCTTGCGGTGTCATGGTCGCCGTGATCTGCGTTTCCTTACCGGCGGTATAGGCAAAGTTCTCAGCGATGTTGAAGGACTCACCTGGCTTCAGGATGAATGGGTCCTTTTCCTTCAACTTCACGCCGGAGCTGCTCAGCCCATGCTTCTTGAACCCGTCACTGCTGGAGTCTGACGGCATGCCGCCAAGGTATTTCCAGTCCGTGTATTCGGCCTTTGGCGTGATCAATGAGTGGCTCAGAGGCACCTCCGCCGATGAGGTGTTGGTGACCACGTAGTTCAGGTACACCACAGGCTCGCCCTTCTTGAGCAGGTTTTCATTAGTTTCCTTGTCCACGAACATGCTGTCCTTAGACGCGACATCCGTGGCTACCTGGTAGATGTCTACGCTAAAACTCTCGCCCTTCAAAGTGCCGAGTTTGTCGCCCGTGTCAGTGATGGGCAGCGCCCAGGCGGCAACCTTATAAGCACCTGAGGAAGTATCTGCTCCCGCCGAGGCTGAAGCGGATGCCGAGGCAGGAGCGGACGCAGATGAGGACGTCGACGGTGAAGAGGCCGACGATGATTCGGAACCACCCGTCGTCGAGTCAGCTGTTGCGCCGCTGCAGGCGGTCAGGGCCAGCAATCCGGCCGCCGCAAGGCCGCTGATCTTCACTACATAATTGATACGCACAATTCCCCCATTGAATGGATTTACCTAGACTTGCAAAGTATTGCATTGTCTATTCAGGACCCGCAATGGGGACAACTCCCCGCAGTTGACCAGTCCGAGGCAAAAGCGGGAAACGCCCGCTCCCTTGCCGAGACGGCACCCGCACGCCTGCCCACCACCGGGATCATCCGTCCGACACTTGGTCGCGCAACGGACGCTCTTTAGCCTGGTGCGAGCCTGCGAGTACCAGGCCGCCCTGAAATACAATGGAAGCTCGCCTCGGATTTGCACCCCCGTGAGGGCAAGAAAAAGGCCCTGCCGGGGTCATAGCGGTCGCCTGGCAGGGCTACGGTTCCAAGCCTACGATGCACGGGACACAGTGCTTGTTATGACATCCTAAACGTGATCGTTTCGGAGTGTTCTGTAGGCTCTTTTTTCATGAATATTTTGGAAATCGATCGAGAATCAGTTATTTCTGACCTGCGGGCCGAGATCGGCCGGCAGCTGGCGTCTCGCGGATACTCGTTCATCGATGAGGCGGACCTGACGGCAACCAGTAACCAATGGCGGCTTGCGGCCCGTGAAAGTGCAGCAGAGCAGGACCGTCCCATGAAAACAACCATCGTGCGTGATCGTGTCTTCGCGGTACTGATGGACTGGCCCCGTGCAGGGGAACTGTGCGCCTATCCGCCAGAGACCGCCGAGGTTCAAAACGGTGACGAGTTCCTGCGCGCGCTGGGCAGGATTAAGGGAAAAAGGAATCGTCAAGCATGGCTTCCCGAGGGCTTACTGGGCTAGAACAATGGAGGCGCGTCAGGATCTGCCCCGCTCATCAACGGACCCAGAATCTCCAAGCCCCAACCGTGTTCCAAGGCAGCGTCCCGCAAGGCACATGAACGGGCGGCAAAGATCTCCCGCCCCACACCTCGCCACCGCCAGGTGGCGCCGTTGGCGTGACGGCCATCCCACACGCGGTCAAGCACGTTCTCCCGCTGCATGCCGGCTATCAAGTGTCCCGGGTCCGGGCGGACACAGATCGGGATATTGCACATATGCCGCAACACCTCACCCTCACCCAAGCGAACACCTATGGCCAGCTCATACGCGTAGCGGTGCGGACGCGCAGAAGTGTCGCACCCGTTCTGACGCAGGAAATAGCGGCCATAACCATCGTCAGCAACGGCCCCAAGGAACAGCCAGTGTGCATCTGGACCAGGACCCTTAAGGACAATGGACCTAAACCGATCTACGGCAGATTGCTGCACATGATCAGCTGGCTACTTGGTGCATCTGCAGGAGCATGTGCACGGCTACACGCACTAGGGCGCTTTCGCTTTCGCCGGTGCGTACTTCGAGCTGTTCCAGGGCGGCATATTCGTGCTCGGCAATGCGTCCGCGCACGGTAGGGGAGGGGCCACGCTTGGCCTTGTCGCTGCCATACTCACCCAACAACATGGCATGTCCGGCGGCTGCCGCTGCGTGTCCGCGCAAGGTTTCCCCTACGCCGGTGATGGGTTCGTCACCGTGTAGGCGTTCTATGAGCGCCTCGTAGTCAATCATTGTTTCAGTCATTTTTGGTTCTCCTCTCGCAGTCGTCGGAATATCGGGCTTGGCTCCATGGCGTGGCAGATCTCCGCCTCAGGACTGGTGCCAGGGTACTCATGGACGAGAATTTCAAGCTCCCTGTCGGTCTGCGCGTGCGCCGGACCAATGTAGAGCATGATGCGGCCCGTCGTCGCTTCGCCAGCGAGTTCCCAAATGAAGTTCGCGCCCAATGCCCCGTTAATCTGTCACCCTTAGGCACCTCATGTCGTGCGCTTGAATCCAACCATATTTTGCGTCGCTAAAGTGTAGCCGCTTTATGAGGCACGTCTTTTTGTCGTTAAAAGTTATTACGTCGACCGAAAATGATTGACTTATAGGCACCGGGACATCCGTTAGTAGGGATTGTCTACGAAGCACAGTAGGGTTTCCAGCCTTGGATCCGGAACCTGCCCTTGGAAGTACGCATCATTCGGGGGCGCAAGAGTCGCAGATGCCGCGACTTGGGGCCGGGCAATCATGGAGGCAATAAACCAGCAACTGGTCTCACTGCGGTCAGTCATGTAGTCGCCACTGGGAAGTGTTGATTTGACAAATATTCGAAGATATTAACGGGAATTGAGAATGAAGTAGAGACCCCGAACGAGCAGCGAAGCATCTCGGCCAGGGCAAACCCCGCCCAGAAGAATCTTGACCGGTGATCGATGAGTTGGCGGACGAACTGTGGGAGGCGGACATCACCGAGCATCCACGCGGGAAGGCAAATCCATTGCTGCGCCCCTATGACTCTGCCTACTACCGCTATGGGCACTGCTACCCATAGCGGGTCTCGCCTGGTTTCCTTAGACTCGCAGGGAGACCCTATTGGACTTTCCCTTTCTTAAACGTCAACAAGGAGTTCCGCATGAAAAATGCATCTTTCAGGCAGCGCCTCTTTTCAATCATCTTGGCTTGTGGCATTCTGCTCGGCCTGAGCGTGGCTGTCGCCCCCGCTTCCTCCGCAACTCCGGCAGGGTTCACCGCCTACGCCAAAGTCTCTTCCAACGCTTGCTATTACTGGAAGGATCAATACGCCAAGAAAGGTTATCTCACCTTGCCCTGCCACCAGTTCCCTAACGGCGACTGGAGTTTCGATTACAAGCGACAACTGGCGTAAAAACCCCATCGACACAGCCCTAAAGTGGCCTTCCGCCACGAAACAGTTTCCTTGATCCGGGCTCGCTACATAAAACGAGCAATATCGTGTCACAAAGCCTCGACCATCGAAAACGACGGGTAGAAACCCAATTCGCGTCTCGTCACTACATCTGGCTCGCTTGGCCGTTAACACACTGCCGAATGCATCGAGGAACTACCAGGAGCAACGACTTTATGACGGCATCTGAGATGAAAACGATCACACGCGATGTCGCGGGAACACGGCTGACGGCGACGGCTGCAGCAGAGCTGCAGCCGATGATCGATGGGCTGCTCGGCGAGTTCGAGCGCCTGCGCGCTGACTGGTTCGATGGTTACGAGCTCTGGCTCGGCTGGGGGCCGCTCTACCTTTCCGAGAGAGACGGCGGTTTCGTTGTCACGTCGCCCGACTACGCCAGAAACCCGCGGACGGACCGTTCGGACGTCATCACGGCGGCTATAGCGCTCACTGTCGGTCAGTCGAGCATAATCACCGCCGCTGAGGTGCAACCCGAGGACGTGGGGTTCGACGATGCCGTCATCTGCGTCAGGGAGTGGGAGGCCGAATCCATGCTGTCGATGTCGCGTATCAGCTCGACCACCCCGGGCGACAGCGGCTGGTTCATCGAGCCCTTCCCGCCGGCGGACCGCGCGAAGTCGTGGCAACCCGACGAACTCGTCCGCCTGCCCGCATGGCGAGTGCTACAGCTTCGGGCAGCGGTCGCACGAGCGCTGCCACTTCCCGTCGGAGTCTCGGCCATCATAGACGGCGACCGAGTGCGCGTCGTCATCCGCGACAGCGAGATCCTGGCGAACGGGCCGCTGTAACCCCGTGCCCGGAATCGATCGAGTATCCACGAAGGAACAGAAATGACGACCATCTCCGGCGATATCGCGACATTCCTCGATGCCCTTAGGCACAGCCTGACCTCGCCCCGGGGCCTCGCCGTCATCGCACTCGTCGGGCCACGGATGGAACGAGAAGACGTCGTTGTCAACGGCGTACCGAGCACCCACATCGCGTTCCCGGACGCCGGAACGACGCTCCTCTATCAGAGAGACAAACTCGTCTCCGCGCTCATCTACACGACACGTACCGACGAGCACGAGCAGTACTGGCAGCTCGGCGACCTGATCGACGGCGTCCAAGTGCGCAGCGACCGCAAGACCGTCGTCGCGGCCCTCGGAGCACCCAGACGCGCCAGCCAAGACTTCGACCTGTACCTCACCGACTACGGCTATATCAGGCTCGACTTCGAGAACAACAAGCTGACTGCCGTCGGCGTCGCGCAGGGTGACGGTGCTGATGTTGATGACTCACCAGACGGCGTCCCTACTGGGCTGACCCTGCCTGAGGCGGCGCCGGTATCCTTGCCCGAAATCGTCACCGACGCGACGGGCGACATTGAGATCTTCGCGGCCGCACTCGGCACCAGCCGCACTTCTCCGGAAAACGCGGCGGTAGCCGCCTTCTTGGGCGGCGAGCCCAAGGTGGATAAGAAAAACTATGGCGATACACCTGCCGAATACCTCATCTTCGCGACATCGGGCGTGACCCAGCTCTTCAAAGACGGCGTCGCAACGTCTATCTTCATCAAGCCTGCGGGCGATAAGAAGAACGCTCCCTACCCCATCCCGGACGCGCTCATCGACGGACTCTCACTCACCGCCACCCGTGAGGAGATCAACGTCTTCTTCGCCAACCGAATCCGTTCTGGGGAGGCTTACAACCTCTTCCGCGTCAACCGACGGATGCTCCACTTCGAGTTCGATGCGACGAATGCGCTGCGATTGATCACCATCATGCTCACGGACGTCCTCCAGAGTGTGGATGACGGGACCCGCCGGAGGGCATCTCTACTAGGCTGACCGTGCCCGAGGCCGCTCCTGGAATTGTCACCGACGCGACGGGCTGCATTGAAATCTTTGCGGCCGCACTTCTCCGGAAAACGCGGCGGTAGCCGCCTTCTTTGGCGGCACTCCTGAAGTCGCCAAGTTCGACAACAGTGGTACGCTCACTGTCTATTTATCCTTTGCAGATGTGGGCACAGAGCTGCTCTTTGAGAATGATATCGCGGTCTAGGCCCCGGTCTTCCCAGTCGGCGGCGACGATGAATACGCCCCATACCCGAAATTGAACTGCAGCCCCCAGGCGTAGGAACTTACCGGTCATTTCGATTTCTCGATCGGATCGGAGCTTGCGATAAGCGTAACCTCGTCCGAATAACACACGTCTGCGCCTATTGTGGGGCGTATGGGGAAAAAATATGATCACCGGGAGCGCCACGTTCGCGAGCTGGCATCCCGGAAGCGCAGACAATTCGCCACGTACATCGGCCTTGGGCTTCTTGTCGTGGCGGCGGGGGTCGTGACGCTCTACGCCTTGGCGTAGTAGATTCCGGAGAACACGCCTCCGGATTGGTAGGTAGGTGCCTCGAGCAATCCAACGGAACTGGATCAGCCGTCTGAAAATCCATCCCTGCGCACCGCCCGCCCGGTGTGTAAACACGCGGCCAGATCCCGGTTCAAGGCACCCCCGCCTGGACATACAAGGACTCGTAGATGGTCTCCGCAGACACTCAAGGGGTTCCCACCCCGACGGGGGAGGGCTAAGGCATGGCGGAACCGGACTGGTTTAGCGTGGACGAGGCCGCACGGGCGTTGAAGGCGTATGACCAAGGCACGGACGTTGAGCCGGAGGTGTGGGAGCACGACACCCCGGATGCCGAGGTCAGGACTACCGGCGCGAAGTTGCACGCATCGCCATTGTTTTAGACATTCTCAGAAAGAAGGAGCAGGCATGAACGCCGCACGAGTTTTAGAAGTAACAGCAGTAAAAGAGGGAAAATGGTGGACGATCACCATCCCCGAACTTAACCAAGTCACGGCCACGAAGAAGGCCAGCGAGGTGCAAGAATACGCCGAGAGTTTGGCCGCTGTCGTCCTTGACGTCCCAGAAGATCAGGTGACGGTCAATGTGAAATTTGATCTTCCACCCGCCGCCGCCGAAGCATGGTCGGCGGCCCGGCTGGACACGCTCAAGGCCAAAGAAGAAACCATGAGCGCAGCGGCAAAAACTAAAGCCGTGATCGAGGATCTACGCGGCAACGGAGCGTCATGGGCCAGGAACTAACGCAGCGCATCAAAGAGATTTTCCCAGATCACGCGCGAGTGATTGAGAGCGCCGAGTCGATTGAAGATCCACGGGACGGCCATTCAATCGTCTTCGTCAAGCTAAGCGGAACACGCGAGCAGTTGGACGCCTTCCATCGCACGTGGGACGTGACAGACACGGGTATGCACATCATGACCAACGAAACCGTTTCGCTTCCTCACTTCAGTTCATAGACGGCAAAGAAAAGACGAATGAGCCACGCCCTAGAGACAATCTCAGAAAGAGGCAGTGATGACACGGTACACAGTGACAGCGGAAAGAATCGATACGTGGTGGTCCCTGCAATGCGTAGAAGTCCCCGGCGCTATTAGCCAGGTGAAGAACCTGGCGGATTCCGCCATCATCTCCGAGGCAATCGCCTATGTGGCAGACGTCAACGAATCCAACGCAACGCTGACCGTCCAACCCGTTCTACCGTTCAGCATCCGATAGGAAATCATGCGCGATATTCCCTATGCCGGGCCGTCGGACACGAACGACTTCGACAGGCTAAGCCCAGACGAAATGGCCAAGGCCATGTACGAATACCAGCTGTTGGGGGAGTGCTTTGAAACGGTTACCGATGAGGACATGATGGGGCGAGGCTGGGCGATTGACAACCCGCTCATTCTTGTAGAAGGCCATGCGGACAATCTGCGTCGCGCACAGCGCGAGCTAGCCGCCGCCGTGGCCCTGGCACGTAACCAAGGTGAGCCATGGGCAGCCATTGCTGACGCCTTGGACGTCACCGAGAGTGACGCGAGAAGCGCCTACGACCTTCGGCCCTAGGCGCTTCATAGGTGCTGGTTTGAGCTGGTGTGAAACTTCTTTTTCCCCGCGCCCACAGGTGCACGGCAAAAGATAAAGCCCTTCAGTCTTTTGCCGCACACAGATGGACGCCGGGACCCAGCTGACCGCCTGCACACATTCACCAGGTCACCGACACTATTAGAGGTCGCCACCGGTTACCGGTGAACATGCACAGCCTCGATCCGCTTGCGGCTTGGGGACCTTGAGGAGGGCCTAGGTGAGCGTGAGGATGGTGTTGTAGAGAGCGGTGAGAACGTCGGATCGCGGATGGTCGATACCGGCAACGCGGCGGCATGGTTTCCCAGGGGAGAATCGACCCCTGATCAAGTCGATGACTACGAGCAGATGAACAAGATCGCCATGGACCAGAAGAAGGGTGTCTATGGACTCTGTGACATTGTGGGCCCCTAAGGGCATTCCACGCGTATCGCTTGAGTGAATAGACCCACCTTCACACGAGCTCGTGCAGCGGATCGGGGACCATCGAGCGGAAAAGTAGCGTGAGTGGACGGCAGTGTTCGAAACTCGCGCCCATTCATTCAAGCTATGCTGGACCTTGGCGAACAGAGAGTGTTGCTGGGGGAGAAACCCCACAGCGAACCCCTAGCAACATGCCTGTTTGGTTAGTTCAATTTCCCGTAAAAAATTGAACGAGCGCCCCGGATTGAGACCATGTCTCTCCGGGGCGCTCACCTTTTAATGCAGGATCGTTCGTGACGATCCTACAAGCACCGGACTCACCGCGGTTTCTAGAAAACATGCCTCCGAGCGACTCCGGTACACAGCCTTGATGGGCCAGAAATCCGAGGGCATCAAGGCTGTGTCCTTTGGGGGAAATCGCGGTCCAGGGACACTAGTACCGGGCCCGTCCAATACCGCGCGGATTCTTATGCCAATTCCTTCTCAGAGGCATCCCCGGCATCTTGTGGACTTGGTAGCAATGGAACGGAATTACACGATAAGCCACTCAAGAGCCTGCTGACGGGCCAGCTGGTGGGTTGATATCAGCTAAATGCCACCCCTCCAAGGACCTCAACTCATCAGAGTGGAGACGACATTGAAGGTTCATCGAGGGACCGCTGCATTGCTAAGGTTTTCGGTTCAAAATGAATCATTAATGCATGATTCCGAAACCGTAAGAGGTTGGGCCACCGTTGTATGCAGGCTTTAGCTTGTAGGCGCAGCCCGCGCGGGTGTCATATCCGGCATTCGAATGGCTGACGTAGGCGGCTTTGCATTGATCTAGTGAAGGATAGTACTTGATCTGATAATAGGACTTCGCGGCTTGAGCAGGAGCCGCGCCCACAATCCCTCCGGTAAGGCATGCTGCCGCAATTGCTGTCGCCAATACTGCCTTTTTAATATTCATCTCGCTAGCCTATCCGAGCGAGCAGAGTTACGCTACCAATTGGATTTAAACCCAAAAGAGCGAAAGAATCTGATTTTCATCCGCCAATTCACGCGATCCCCTTCGCACCCCGTGCCCAGTCGATGCATCGCTCGTGCGGTCCGCCCTGTGGCGCCGGTCGGTCGCTCGGTGCCTTCCAGTGTCCGTTCCCCGTTTCCAGAAATACCCGCCCAGGAACCGCCCGAACGCCTCCCCTTGCTCATCACTCAGAAACTAGACTGGCATGAACCAAACCTACCCAACAGAACAGCATCAGTGGCTTATCATGTAATTTCGCCCCATTACTACCAAGACCCCCCTGTTCACCTGATTCTTCGGGTATCCGCCAGTCTCATCATCGTGACTACTCAAGGAATTTCCCCTTACTACTCACTGTGGTGGGTGGCAGTACTCAGTATTTGTACGGAGCTACTCACCGGTAGCTATCGCGGGAAATCTGTTTGATTCACTTGGAATGTCAGCCAAGCAGATCAAGCGGATTATCGGGGATGTAACATATGGGCCATCGTAAGAACGTTGGGGGCCGGGCGCTCTCACGCCGTCGTGTACGTGGTTTTAGGCGTCTTCGGCTTCTTGTCTTTACTGCGGCGATAGCGCTGGTTGCACCGATTGTCGTTGCCACGAGTGCGCAGGCAGTCACTCACACTTTTACTGTCAATTCCTTGGATGCGTCCGTTAATGCTCGTGATGCCAAAGTTGGGGATGGGGCTTGTGCCACGGCGGCTGGGACCTGCACGCTGCGTGCTGCCTTGGAGGAATCCAACGCGCTGAATCTGTCGAAGGATTCGATCTTGATCACGGTCGCGGACGGTTTCGCGGGTAACATCAACCCGGTCGCCACTACCAGCACTTGGATGTCCACGACAACCTTGACGACTGTCGGGGATACCGGTGCCCACTTCGTGGTCACTGCACCGGTCACCATCGACTTCAAGAACCAGGTGACAATAACGGCCAGTACGGACACCATCGCGGCCGTGTTCCACGTCAATGGTCCAGACATTAGCTTCTTGAACATGTCGCACATTCTTTCGGGCGAGACCTCGATCGTGGCCGGGCCAAACGCCAACGGATTCCTGCTCGACGGCGGCGCAACCTCGACTGACACGAACTATTTCCCGGAGCGGTTTATGGTGTTGCGTGAGGGAGCCAAGAACATTACGGTGCAGAACTACCGCCTTCAAGGCTTCTACTACTATGCCAACCTGACGGCTCTATTCCTCTTCAACGCACAGAACAACACCCCGATCGAGAACGTCACAATCGACAACGTCAAGATCACCTATCCGACCGGCACCACCTGTAACTCGTCCAACGGGTCAGGATGTCAGACCGACATCATCCAGTTCTATCCGCGCAGCCAGAGCTCGGTGCTGAACGGCTTCACGTTCACCAACTCATCCGTTTCCAACTTGACCTCCCGTGACGGCCTCGCCTTCAGCCGCGGCACCGCTGCCACGAGCGTGCGCGCCTCCAACATCAACATCTCCAACAACAGCTTCATTAACATGCAGGGCTCTGGAACAGGCGCGAACAATGCATTCATCACTTTGCCTTATGGTCCTCTTGCTGGCAGCAACCGCATCTCCGGCAATGAGTTCGTGCGCGCCACGTCGGGCCAGACGTACGCCGTAGCGTGGAACGGCAACACGACGAGCGGGAGTGCGGGTGAGCTTAGCATCGAGGATAACTATTTTGACGGCTACTCCTTTACCTCGGTCTACCTGATCAACACAGGGGACGTGAAGGTCCAGAAGAATACCTTCGGCGCCCGCAGCGCAAGCCAGACCCGTCCGGGAACAGCGGAGGAAACCCGCGACCGCACCTCGCTCCTTCTCGATAACGACTTCAACGCCAATGGTCTGGTAAACACTTGGTTCCCTGCGGCGAACGCGCAGGTTCTCGCAGGTGCCATGCCCGCCCAAACCATTCCAACAGTCAGCTCGCTGTCTCCGGAGACCAGCACCTGTGTGGCCACGCTGGATGTGTTGGCACCGACCACAGCTCCCCTCCCGGCCAGCACTGTAGATCTGGATGTCTATTGGACCGCAGATCGTACAGCGGAAGTCTACCTAGGCCGCGCCGAGGCTGTCACTGGCACAGGCGCGAAGCTTGCCCTCAACTTGCCGGTTGGCCCGCAGTCGTTTCCGACCACGGAGGTTGGTGGCAGCCACAACGTCACGATCGTAAACGAAGACACCGGTGCTGCCAGCGGTTACCTGCGTGTACAGACGATTGCACACGGCTCCAAGCAGTCCTCGCAGTATTCCCGTCTCGTTGGTTTCAGCGGAAACTGTCGCCCGGAGCTCACCATCAACCAAGCTGCTGATCAGAACGACCCCACCGTGGCGCGCGATTTACACTACAAGATTGTCTCTTCGCTGCCTCTGAACCCGGAATCAGTGACGGCTGCCGTTGTCGGTGTGAGTGCCGTGGGCACAGCTGCAACCATAGATGCTGCCCGCCTGAATCCCCGCTCAGTCTCAGTGACTCCCATCGAGGGGAGCGCCAATCGCGAATTTGATGTGGTCGCCCGTGTGGATGACTCCGCCGTCGTCACGGCCACTGTTGCTGCTGGAAAGGTCATAGGCTCAGGAGGTCTGACCAACCGCGCCTCCGCGACAAGTACGGACAACAATGTCACCTTCTCCAACCCCGTGTCGGTGAAACCTGACTCCTTTACCCTGGTCAAGGGCGAACCGAGCGGCAAGGATTTCTTCTTCCAGCTGGGTGCCGGCGCACCGTCGCCGAGTTCAGAGTTGCGTTTCGCCTCGACTGTGGACACTGCTGGCGTGCAGATCGGAGTGAAGCTCTCCACAGGCGATTCTGTGATCGGTGCAGGAGAGACCACCTCGGGCAAGGTCAGGGCAACCGCCTCGGCAGGTGACGTCCCGGCGAACACCAAAGCTGTGGTCTCCCACGCGCTCTCCTCCGATGACGTCAACTACGACGGCCTGGTGGTGAGGTCGGTGCAGGTCAAGCTCTTCTCCACCGACCCCTCGATCCAGATTACCAAGCGGGCGTTCGTGGAGGTGAGTGACAGCTCCACGCCCGAGCGGATCATGGCCACGGGCGACGAGGCACTGTCGGGCACCCGTCTCACAGACGGCCAATCGGTCTGTTTCGTTTACACGGTGAAGAACATTTCCTCGGACGACTGGGCCACGGCCCTGACTGACGTCGCAGTCACCGACTCCGACACCAGGCTGGGTACGAACGGCGTGATCGGGTCAATCGGGGCCCTGCCCATAGGGCAGAGTTCCATGCTGTCCGCCTGTGGCGCGTTGATTCCGGGCGACACGACAGTGGGAGGCGGGAAGTGAGCCCGGCAGCAACACGAGTTGCCGCACGTGCCACGGGCCGACGACGCCAGTTCATCGTAGGTGCATCGACCGTGGCCGTGTCTGCCCTGCTGATCGGTGGGGCCACCTGGGCTTTGTGGCAGGCACAGACCGGCTTCTCCGGCGGTCACGTCACGGCTGGAGATTTGAACCTTGAGCGCGGCACCGGAACCTGGCACCAGATCACTCCGGGGGTCACCGCCCCGGCCTACGGGAGCCTGGACACCGCATCGGAACCGTTCGTTTCAATGCCGGGTGATGTCATCGAATTCGTGGTACCCATCACCACAACTCTGCAGGGGGAGAACCTGAATGCGGCACTCTTGGTTGATGTTGGGAGTGCGGCTTCGCAAGAGCTTTCCTCAGGACTCATCACAGCAAGTTACCGGGTCGAGAACGCGCAGGGCGAGCAGCTCGCCCCGGCAACCGGAGGAGCCGAGCTCGGGGAGCCGGTTACGCTGCCCGGATTGATCGGCAGCAACGAGGGAGTCAGCACGGATTGGACGGTGGTGGTCACGGTCAACGTTCACGGCGACTACCGCTGGACGGAGCAGGAACCGCTTCTTGATCTGGGTTCTTGGACGGTGGACGGCATCAAAGTCGGCTTAGATCAGGTTCGCGGCGGGGAAGCATCCGCCAGTGCGAGGAGGGGATCATGAAGACATGGGCACGGGGCACGATCGTTGGCGCAATGGCGCTAGGGCTGGCCGCGGGAGGCTTCGGCATCGCCAACGCGTTGTGGAGCACATCCGTATCGATCTCGGCCCCAGAGATCTCAACAGGTTCCGTACGGTTCGCAGCTCAAACCGGGCACGAGGGTGCTGTGCCGGTCTTTTCCGATGGCGGTACCGCAGTGACACTGGCTCTACCCGGGTCCACTGTCATCGAAGTATTGGGGCAGGAAGCGGTTGACCCTGCACCTGTGATTTGGCGATTCACGGCCAGCGGCTCCGCACTGGGAATCGCGGGCGTGGACTACACAGTCTCGGTGCGTGAACAGAATTCTTCAGGTACTAGCCACGATCTCAGCTCCGGTCACGCCATGGCCGACACAGTATTGAAGGGATCAACCCTCAAGATCTACCGCGCCGCAGCAGGCGGAGACTGCTCGGCGGTACCGGCAACACCGAACCCTGTTGAGGGGGAAGAAGCGCGCAACGTCTATCTCTTTGAGGCTGACGGAGTTCAGCTGCAGGCGCCGGGAACCGCACAAGATGGCCGGGTTAGCGAGCAAGAATGGTGTGTGTCCCTGCAGTGGAATGCGGAGCTGGACGGCTTGTACGTCAATGATGTCCAAGTCACCGGCACTGCCGAGGACGGCAGTACCAATGGTGCGATGGCCAGCTGGCACGCACCCGTCGGGTTCCCACCGTCACTGGACATGCTCGGAACCTACCGCAATCTCGGTCTTGCCGAGGGAACGGCCGAAGACAGTACCTTGGCCAAGGCGAGCTCGGAATGGTTCGCCGATGTGTACCCCGATCCTTCAGGGGAACCGGACATCGTGATTGCCCTCGATCCGATCATCACCAACGCCAATCCCGCGGTTAACGCGCGCGACTGACCTACACAGACCAAAACTTCGGCCCAGAATGGCGAAGATAACCAACCCCGAGCGCTCCAAGTTTTTGGCGCCCACATCTAATTAGGAGTTTTATTATGGCTTCCATGCCTAACCACGATCAGATCATTGTTGTGACTGAGAACAAGCGCCGCAAGGGCCTCATTTGGGCGGCTGCGGGTGCCGTCGTGTTGGTTGCCGGCGGATCAACATTCGCTTTGTGGTCAGCTCAGGACACTTTCTCTGGCGGAACGATCACCGCCGGTGACTTGAACATTACCCAGCTTGCCGAGACCTCATTCTGGGATGTGTCCAATGACCGCAAAGATGCGGTGGACACTGTCGGTGCCAGTGACGGATCGCAGCTGGGCCACTTGGTCGATGATGTCAATACCTGGCGCATTGCCCCCGGTGACAAGCTGGCAGCATCCTTCGAGGCCACGGCCACCCTTGACGGCGACAACCTCGTGGCACGCCTGGGAGTAGACGGCCTAGATCAAGTCACTTCCGCTATTTCTGGCATCAGCTACAGCTACGAGGTCTACTACGGCGATCAACTACTGGTGAGTGAGACAGCCCTGCCGGCCGATGCTGACGCTCCATTGCTATACCTCTCAGCTCCTGGCACCGGCCAGGACGCAGGACTGGAAGACGCAAGCAACGGCATCCTCGGTGACACAGCCACGGTCGTCACTGGTGTTGCCGCGCAGAGCGCAGTCTTCGGCATGCCGAAGACAACGGCCGACCTCAACGTGGTCATCTACGCATCGTTCTACAACGACGCCAACGGTGACTTCCGCTACCAGGCTACCGATGGCACAGTCTCTGACCGGACGGACGTAAAGCTGGCCGACACACTGGCGGACCTCACCGTGTCCCTGGAGCAGGTACGCGACACCGGCGTTCAGTTCAACTAACACCCAAGGGCACGCGCCCCAACCTTTGGCAACACCACCATCCCCAAAAAATTAGGAGTTTTATTATGGCTTCCATGCCTAACCACGATCAGATCATTGTTGTGACTGAGAACAAGCGCCGCAAGGGCCTCATTTGGGCGGCTGCGGGTGCCGTCGTGTTGGTTGCCGGCGGATCAACATTCGCTTTGTGGTCAGCTCAGGACACTTTCTCTGGCGGAACGATCACCGCCGGTGACTTGAACATTACCCAGCTTGCCGAGACCTCATTCTGGGATGTGTCCAATGACCGCAAAGATGCGGTGGACACTGTCGGTGCCAGTGACGGATCGCAGCTGGGCCACTTGGTCGATGATGTCAATACCTGGCGCATTGCCCCCGGTGACAAGCTGGCAGCATCCTTCGAGGCCACGGCCACCCTTGACGGCGACAACCTCGTGGCACGCCTGGGAGTAGACGGCCTAGATCAAGTCACTTCCGCTATTTCTGGCATCAGCTACAGCTACGAGGTCTACTACGGCGATCAACTACTGGTGAGTGAGACAGCCCTGCCGGCCGATGCTGACGCTCCATTGCTATACCTCTCAGCTCCTGGCACCGGCCAGGACGCAGGACTGGAAGACGCAAGCAACGGCATCCTCGGTGACACAGCCACGGTCGTCACTGGTGTTGCCGCGCAGAGCGCAGTCTTCGGCATGCCGAAGACAACGGCCGACCTCAACGTGGTCATCTACGCATCGTTCTACAACGACGCCAACGGTGACTTCCGCTACCAGGCTACCGATGGCACAGTCTCTGACCGGACGGACGTAAAGCTGGCCGACACACTGGCGGACCTCACCGTGTCCCTGGAGCAGGTACGCGACACCGGCGTTCAGTTCAACTAACACCCAAGGACACGCGCCCCTGGGGGCGTGCCCACCGCAAGACTGCGGGCACGCCCCCACCGTCCGCAACACCGCCAGAGACCAGTATGAGGATGCGCTCCCCGCGCACGAGTGAGAAGGAAGAGAGCCATGGATATCCGTCGCATCGCACAGCAGGGCGCACGCCGCAATTCGCGGGGCCTCTGGTTCGAGTCGCCGTGGCGCATCGCTGGGCGCGCCTTCTCAACAGCCCTAGCTGTCCTTGCCGTCGGTGCTCTCCTCGCGCTCGTTGTGGTGCCCCGCATGCTGGGCGGTGATTCACTGACTGTGCTCTCCGGCTCAATGGAGCCTACATTTTCCCCTGGGGACATCGTGGTGGTGAAGGGCCTCGACGAAGCAGGGGTCTGCGCGGACGTGTCCGTGGGCTCCATCGTGACCTTTTTTCCCAAACCGAATGAACCCACCTTGATCACCCACCGCGTTGTGGGCAAGACCATCGGCACATTCGACGACGGTACGCACTGCCGCCTCGTCACCCAAGGTGACAGCAACTCATCCGTCGATGCACCCGTCTCCCCCGCCCAAGTACGAGGGCAATTCATGTTTGGCGTGCCCCAGCTCGGCTGGGTGCGGCAATGGGCCGGAGAAAACACCCAAATTCTTCTGTTCACCGGCGCCGCGATCGTCATCGCCTGGGGACTATGGGGCGCCATCCGGTCCCCCCGCACCACCGTCATGACAGTTCCACGCACTACTGCAGGTTCCCCAGCAGACGTAGCTGCCAGGGATCCGTTCAAAGGTACACCCGATGTTACCGCCGGTACTGGTGAGGACGCGGATTGGGGCGCCAATGAGGGCGAACGTGATCTACGGGAGCGTGAACTTGCCGTTCGGGAACGTGACCTTGAGCTTCGGGAGCGTGAACTGGCCTTCGCTCACCAACGAGGCGCATTGGCCACCATCTACAGTGAATCCGTCACACTCTTGGACTTCCCGGTGCATGTTCCAAACGCACCCCACCCGTCCACCCTAAACGAGGGCCTCCCTGTCCCTCTCATTACCAACCGATTCGAGGCCTGAGCGTGCGCCGTCAGCCAATTCCCAGAGATTCGGTCAGGCAAACCGAAACCCTCTATCTCGATTCGCGGCACGGATTGTCCGGGCGGGGGCGGGCCTTAGTTTGGATTGTCGCAAGCTTCTTACTTATCGGCTGCGCGGTCGGTTTGGTGGCCGCGAATGCTCTGCCGTTCACCGGCAGTCAAACCGTCAACAGGGTAACGAGTGAATTGGATTCGGACAAGGATGCTGGACAACCAGGCATTCGAGGAACGGGGGAGTTCATCGACGCGGTAAATGTTGAGGCCACGGCCATAAAGGCTATGTGGGATGGGCCTGCGATAAACCTCGACTGGTCCGGGGGCGAATATGCTCGCGCCGAGGGCTCATTCATCGGCGACCGGACTGTCTCACCCGGTGATCATGTGGTGCGTTCTCTGAACATCGTGAACGATGGACCTTCCCAGGGTGTTCTCACAGTCGAAATCGACTTTGCTGAAATAGTCCCTGCTGGCGCACTGAACCCCGGTCTGGCCGAGGATGTGACACTTTTTTGGAATGTCAAAGGGGTAACTGGGCAAGAACAGTTTTCTGTTCTTGTTCCCAAAGGCACAGTGAACGTAGCCGAAATCTCCTTACTTAGGGGTGAACAGGTTGCTGTTTCCATCGGCTTCGAAATGGCAAAGAATGTGGAAACGTCCAGGGCATTGGGAGCAGCTTCCACCGTGTTGAACTTCGACGTTGATGTTAAGTTGACTGGGGACACATCTACTCCAGTACTCCCAAAATTGCCCATAACAGGTAGCGCGGGACTTTTGGCATTGCTGGGCATCGCGGTCCTAACCGGACTATTCGGCTGGCTGCTGCTGGCAATTCGGCGCCAACGACGCTGGTGCGATGATTGCGAAGAAGCAATCAAGCGTAAGGACCACTGGGTCAAACACTCCGATTCCCACGGTGCGCGAAAGATCCAGTGCGAACGGTGCTACTTGACTCAGACTGCTCCCACCACAGAAACCTAAAGGCGAGCAGCCGCATCAGGCCTGACAGTAAGAGAAACGGTTCTCGCCTCGGCTGCCCACGTCGCAGGGCCGCTGACAGCCTCGGGCAAGTCGCATGAACCGTCCTAGGCGGGGCCGTTTAGTCTAACTTCTTGCATTCTTGGCCCGCTTCTCGCCGCGGGCCCATGCTGGAATGTCCAACCCGTCTGCGAACAAAAAAGCATTACCTTCGGGGTGCCCTTACCGTCGAACTACGTCCAGAGAGCATAATGAATCTATTCGTGAATGATCGAGCTCCACTGGACCAAGCCCTGGAGTGGGCAGAAGTGGCTGGCGCTCAGATGAGTAGCAATTTGGATCCCGCAATCGTTGCTGCTACGGATTGGGTCAACCTGGGCAGAGACGTCCTTGTCGTCGGGGACGAAGGATCTGGGAAGTCGACCGTACTGGGCAAATTGGCCCAAGAGTCACGTGACCGAAACATCAATGTAGTGACTGTTTCTGGAATTAGAGTGCAGCCCGCCGCACCGCTTGCTCCTTTCCTGTCTCATGAGCTCTTTTATAGAGACCGGCCACAACGTGCGGACCTTGCCAGCATCACCCGAAGATTCAGTCAGGAACTACGGGGACTTAGCAATCTATTGCTTATTGATGATATCGATTGCCTTGACGTAGCGTCGGTGGTGTTAGTGGAACGCATCCTGGCAAATACGGACACCGTATTAATAGCCTCCAGTGGGCGAGGGCTGGGCAGGTCAGCGAACGAGACGGGTCAACCTGCATTGGCACTCTTGGGTATCAGGGCACCTGCTGAGGTCGTGATCGCGCCGTTGGGATATTGGGGGGTGGCAGGACTGATTACCGAACGCCTCGGCGGGGTACCAGATGCTGCTTTGATCGCGTCCATAGTGACCCAGTCCGCTGGAAATCCCAAAACTGCCGGCGCGCTCATTGATGCAGGTCAGTGGAGTCGGGCTCTGGCCATCCGCAACGGGCTGTGGACTGAGATTGGATCCATAGAAGACTCCCCTCACGCTGCCATTGCGCACAGTTTGACAAGCCGAATTAGCCATCCGGCATTTGAAGCGTTGGAGCTATTGTCGTGGACTGGATCCCTGCGATCCAGTGACGTGACAAAACTCGTGGACAGCGAAACGTTGCAGGAACTGAGCACTCTGGAAAGAATCGCATGGCACCGAGGTCGGACTTCCGATGACTATGTCAGCGTGTCACCTCCAGCGCTTTCTCGCGCCTTGCGTGACAGACTCACAGAGCCGCGCCGGCATACGCTCAGGACCCATGTGCAACATGTCTTCGGGGAGGAATTCGTACTTCCACCAGAGTACACAGATGACATCCTAGAGCGTCTGCGTTCCCAACAGCGCTCGGATGTCGATGGATACTGGAAATGGTCTGCAGAACTTACCGGACTGCTCAACGAGCGTGTCGCTGTCCAACAAGCATCCAAACGAGCCACTTGGCATGAAGATCCAAGTGTCGACAACGCATGCCAGTATCTGGAAACTCTTCTGGGGAGCCCGGTTGCCCAACGACTGGAAGAAATATTCCATGGAACCAAATTCGGCGAAAATGACTCCATGGATGTGTGCTCCCAGTTTAAGGTATATGAGTTTCAATGGCGCGTCTGGACAGGGCAGAGCGCCACGCAAATCGAGGATTTCCTCGCTAGGGCTCGCAAAGACATCGGGAAGCACGCCGAGATCACGGAAAAACTCTGGGTTCTCGTTTGCCTCACCAATGATGAACGGCCGCTTAGTCCTGGCCTAGTGAAAGACCTCGTATTCGGCGTTCAAGGTGACTTTCCGTTGGAATGGTCGACGCTTCTAAAAACATACCTCAAGTTAGAAATGGGCCTACCCGAGGAAGCCCTGGAAGTCATCGACGCGCAACCTGTGGATCACTCAAGAAAGCAGACTGCCCAAGCACTGGACTATATCCGCAGCGATGCCCTGATCATGCTTGGACGCCTAAATGACGCGGAACGCTGGTCTAGGCGTCATCTTGAACAGGCATACGACCAGCTGGATAGCAATGGAATCCGAATACATGCACTGGGGCTCGCGGAGGCACTATTCACCCAAGGGAAAACAGCGACAGCATGGCGGGCCATAAGCACCTCGATCAGGCTTGGAAATCCCGGCCCCTTCAACTTTAACTATTCTCGCGTCTTGGCCTTGGGCGCAGTTATTCAAGCCCAAAATGGTCAGACCGAACTCGCCCGGACTCTGCTCCGGGATCTCGAAAAATACCCAGTCCTTTTCAGGCCTGTCCTAGGAACGCTCATCAACCTGGCCAAAGCAGCGATTATGCACGCGGAGGGCGATAGCGTTGAAGCTGATGAACTGCTCTGGTCATCTGGCACGGCAGCCGTTGCGAAGGGCCACTTGGCGACGGCCTTCACCTACTGGACCGCCTATCAAGGTCGCCTAAAGCCACGTCAAGCGGCGGTTGTTCAAGAGATCTTAGACAAGACGGATGCGCCCCACTTTGAAATGATCCTAAACATACATATCGCCTGTGCAAGGGTACAAGAACTACCAATCAAAATCGCACTTGAAGCTGCAACTGTTCCAATACCACCCGGCTTGGCAGCAACGGCGATCAAAGCGATCGAAGCGTCACGTCTCGGCAGCGGAAAACTATCACTGACCTTGGACGAACGCATCGCATTATTTGGAGAAATAGCTAAAACGCTCTCTGCCGACAAGAGAGAACTGCCTATAGACAGTAGTCTCAGCGAACGAGAGCACGAAGTCGCGCTTTTAGCCCGAGCCGGGCTAAGCAACCGGGAAATAGCCACCCGCCTCTTCCTCAGCGTGCGAACCGTTGAGAATCACATGTTTCGAACTCTGCGCAAATTGGGACTCGCAAGCCGAAGCGATCTTGACACCGAGTGGCAACCGGCAGAATAGCCGTCGAGTCCAGACGAAAATTGCAACCAGCTCAGCCCACTGCCGTGAAACTAGGTAAGTCTCACGATGGTGCCGGTCCGCAATTCGCGTCATCAATGAATTTCTGACCCAATTACCATCGACCCCTGACTGAGTATTCGACTTGTTCCATACTCAATCATCTACTCATCGACAGCTGGGGGACCTCCTTCAGTGCGCGAGTACCTGGTCGGTTCCTTCGCAAACCCATGAGATCTTAGTCCGCCAGCGTAAGCGCCTCTGTCGTGGCAGTAACTACTCAATCTATGTCAATGGCATATATTGAGTAGCGGAATTCAACTTCTCAGACGTGAACACGACTATAGTTAATGGAAGTAGAAACATTTTGTGGAAACGATCATTTTTTCATAATGAAAAATTCCGCTAGTCACTGCACAATGTTCGCTACTAAAAGATGCCATCGACAGAAATTTTCTGATATTTATTTTCGATTACTAGTCGATTTCCATAGATGTCGTGTGCTAAGTCCACGACGAGCAGCTTTGCTCCGGGGCAGCACCGGCCCCAGTTCAAGAAATAGTCGGGCCCCACCGCAAGTACGTCGAGCTGTCCACTCGTCTTCTAGCTGGAAAACTAGCCAAATACTGACGGTTCGGCCAATGGAACCGACGAAACTTTCCCCTATGACAGTGCGGCAGGGCGCAGTGATGCGCTTATTGGGGCCCCGAACGCCCCACGATTGATATAGAGCAGAGCGAACTCATCCCGACACGGCGCAGACTTGTCCAAGACTACGGGCCTAACCGTGTCAAGAATCCATCGAAGAAGAGTTGAGGTGACCATAACGATTCGCCACCATCCACGAGATTCAGCGCAAATTGAATTCGCTGCAGGTCAGCCGTCAACCAGTAGGAGATTAGCTAAGTGCTGAGCCATAGCTCTCAAGAGGATCCGACGCAATGCCCCTTGGCAACCTTTTCTCAAACTGGTTCCAGTGACGAAGTTCAAGGCATCCATTTCATCCACTCGGTCGATAAAGCCGTGGCCAATGCAGGCGAAATCCTTACTTTTACAACATGGATCTTGAACGCGACTTCCAAAACCTTGGCAAATGTATGTCTGCACCCACTTTCTTTCACCAATGAGCATATGGAGGCCTTGCGCTACTCCACTGAGCCGCCTAGGGAACATCGTAACGGGCGCGTTCTTGGCCCCCATGGTGCACTAACGTACGCATTCACTTACTTGGTGGCAGAACGTGACATTCATCAATCTGGCTTTATTATCAGCGCTCTTCAAGCGAAGTTGACCGCCCCTGGACTCGGAACTCTCCGCAGTGAATGTGACGCGATCATTTCCACCACCTTGCCTAGGTTCAGTTTGGCATTTCCATCTTCTGCAGTAGAGCCAAGATCTATGACAGTATTTTTCAAGGAATCAGGCCAGCCCATCGACAACACGATGAGACGACAGTGAACAAGCAGATACAGCTTCCCTACAGTGAAGACTTTTTCACCATTGAAACGCAATCGGTGAAGCGACTCTTCAACCTACCGATTGTGCGCCTTTCCGTCCGGGGGCAGACTCTGGCGCTGCCCCCAGACACTGCGAAATTGATCGGTGAGGCCATCTTGACTGTGGTCGGCTCACTTGACGAGTCCGAACCCACCAGTCCCACACCGTGTCGTGGCCGGCGAAGCATTTAGTGCCCCTGCCAGCGTCCTATGTCAGCATTGGACTGCAGTTCGTTCAGCTTCCCGAGTGGTGAAACGAAGTAGATAAGTATTGCTAATGCTGCTGCAATCACTAAACGAGAATTGCTCGGAACGCTATTGGAATTACCAGGAACTTTGATTTCAAGGACCGTTTGAATCCCTCCCAAAATCTTTACTCCCAAGTCACGAAAGAAAACTGAAAGGCAACCTCATGGCATTCGAGCTATCCGACGAACTTGTAGAGATTGGCGCCCGTATTCTAGCCGGCCTCACGAGCGATCAGCTGTGGCCCTTCCCCTTGCCGTCCAGTGACGCACTCGGGCAGGCTCCGGACATGCGCTTCCATGAAGCAATGACCGTGGAATCCACCGCATTTCTGCTTGCAGTCGGACCGCTAATCGCCGCGGCTGGGGGGGCCCCCGGTTTTGTTGAGCCCTTGACCTAGCCGGTCCCACCCAAACTGCTATTCGACACCAGAGTGGTCCCTTATCGGAATGATATTCTCACTGGCATAGAAGTGGCCGTACCGGCTCCAGAGGGGCCAATCTTTGATGATCTGGCGGAGCCGACGGGGTGGCACCGTGACTTTACGAGGGCGGCGTTGCGGTGCGATTCGAACCCTTAGCCGCAGAAGCCTCTGGCATCGCTTCAAGGTGATCTTTTGACTCTGGAACTGATGGAACCGAGCTTGGATCCACCGATACGCAATGGAACGGCCAGCTACGGCCACCACAGCTGACTGGGTAGGACTTTGTCCACGATCAAAGACCTCCCAGAACACGGATTCAACTTCGACGTTGACTTTCAGATGGTGGCGGCCCGTAACCTCACCGACCGCCGCTTCCCATGCAGGGAGCCTGGCAGTGGTGAATCCATTGGACGGCGTTGCCTGCGCGGGACTGGTTCCTTCTTTGGGCCGCTGCAGATAACTTTCATGCACCCAGCGGTAGCCGACTTCCTTATGGATGCCGCAGGCTCGGGCGGAAGAATTGAGACTATTCCCTTGCCGGATTGAAGCAAGAAAACGGACGCCCCCTGGCGACGAAGAACGAAGACACATGTCGAATCACCTTGAAAATTGGTGTTGCTTCAATCGATAGAATCCCGCCACCCCAGCCGGGGAGTGGTCCACGCTACCCAGGCACAGGAACCATTCTTGCGGGGTGGTCATCATACGCAAGTCGATTTCCCGAATTCTGCTGCCCGTTTTGATGCCACGGACACCGGGCGCCATGCAGGCCAAAAACACGTACTTTGGTACATAATCTTGACCCAAGTTCCTTGCAGAATGAGGTAAAAACACCTATTTATTCACGTGAATAAATATTAGAATTGAGACATAGCAACAGCCGAACATAACCAATATTTAATACGAAACGCGGGAGCTGAAACCAATGATTTCTTTCACTATCTACACCAAGCCTGACTGCCCGAACTGCGAGAAAACAAAGGACTACTTCGACCGCAAGGGCATCCTGTACGGCACGGTAGACGTTACTGAGGTTCGCGAAGCGATGGTGTTCATTACCGAGGAGCTGGGCTATTCCCAGGCACCGGTGATTGTCAATGGCTCCGATCCCGAGGATCACTGGTCAGGGCTACGCCTGGACAAGCTGGTCCAGGCGAATATCAACCACCTCAAGGCTCTCGCTGCGATGTCCTTTGAAGACGAGAATGGGGACTTTGACTACGAAGTCCACCACCTGGCAACACAGTCACGAGAGATCGCCGCAAGCCACGAACCCGCCGCGATCGCCTAAGTTCCCACACCATCCTGTGTCCCCGACTTGGGGCGCAGGCACTGTGTCAAAGAAAGAGAGTGCTCTCATGGCTGGCGAAACCACCATTACTGTCATTGGAAACCTAACCTCAGACCCCGAACTCCGATTCACGCCGAGCGGTTCAGCGGTCGCGAACTTCACCATTGCCTCCACACCGAGAACCTTTGATAGTCAATCGAACGAGTGGAAAGACGGAGAAACACTGTTCCTTCGGGCATCGATCTGGCGTGAAGCGGCCGAGAACGTGGCCGAGTCCCTGACCAAGGGCACCCGCGTGATCGTTTCGGGACGGTTGAAGTCCCGGAGCTATGACACTAAGGAAGGCGAGAAGCGCACCGTGATGGAGCTTGAAGTCGATGAAATTGGCCCCTCATTGCGGTACGCCAACGCGAAGGTCAACCGCACCCAACGCTCAAGTAACCAAGGCGGACAAGCGGCACCGGCAGTATCGCCGTCCGCTGGTGGGCAGGGATATGCGGGTTACCAAGCTGCCGGGGCCGGCGCCCAAGGCGGGGGAGGGTATGCACCATCCTCGCCGGCCACCGCCAACGACCCATGGGCCATTCCTTAGGAGCCGAGCAATGGTGGGTGGGGGAGTGGCCCGGACCAGTCCGAACCACCGTTCTAACTGCCATGATTGGTGGTGGCTGCGCTCGTACGTGTAGCCACCACCACTATCTTATCGAGGAACACCCATGACTGTGAAGCCCCGCAAATCACCTAGCTTTAGCTTCCTCGTGCCAGAAGAGACGGCAGACCAGGTGCGGGCAGCGTTTCAAGCTACCGGCGCGTTGGAGGGCTATTCTTCCGTCAATGACCTTCTCGTGGCTGCGACCCTGCGTGAGTTGCGTCGCCTGCAGCGCAAGCACAACGGTGGACGGTCATGGTCCGGGCTCCCTAAGGGTGTGTTGCGGACAGGGATGCGTACCAAGGCTGAGAAGTTATCGACGGTGAAGGGCAAGGGCTGAGTATGCGTCCGCCTTTCCGTACTTCGGAGGCAAACAGAAACTCGCCGCCGAGATTGCTGCGCGCCTGCCCGAGCATTCCTATTATGTGGAGCCTTTCGCTAGTTCTCTCTCGGTATTGTTGGCGCGTGACGTTGTTCCTGTGGTGCGGGAAACGGTGAATGATAACGACAAGGCGTTGATGACGTTTTGGAAGGTGTTGCGGGAACGAACCGATGAACTCGTGTTCCAGTGCTCCCTGACCCCTCATGGTAGGGAGCAACGAGAGGGGGATGCTGTTCTGAATAAGGGGCTTGAAGCGCTATGGCGGGCTTGGGAGTTTCTACGGTTGGAAGGTGCAACTGGGATGAGCGTGTGGTGGCGTGACCACGCGGACCACCACATGTCCGTGCTGCTCTCGGCCGACGGTCCCTTCAAGAGCTGCAGCCCTGACGACGGGCACAAGGCCAAGCTGCTACCGCTGCCCTGCGAAGAACCCCCAGAGGGCCTCTTCTAACGTGCACCTCAGATTCGCTAGACGACATATATGGAAAAAAGTCACGTAGTATCGAAATCTCACAATAGATTGTCTACGTAACATATGCAATAGTTCAACCAGCATGGTATAGGGTATCGACATTGGATGAAATTTGAGAATAACTCGAGAGCGCCTCAAACTGATTGAATCACTGAAAAACTAATTTAGCTACGAATCTCATCCGTAGAATCTTGACGACGTAGAGTCATATGTCTAAATTCGAGTCCTAGAACTTAAACGCCACCAGGGGGAAATTTTGAAAAATCGAAAGATAAATTATCTAAAAAGAAAATCGATTGCTTATTCAAAATCTGTAGCAGTAATCATAAGTCTTGGACTCGCGTTCTCATCATCAACATCGGCGACAGCAGCCAGCGCCGAGTCACCAGGAATTGAATCTAAAGAGATTTCGATGGCAGCACCGCAGGTTCCAGATGGCGGAAGCGGCACCTATGATGAAAGAAATGACCGTCTTTCTGCCATGAACATGAGGATTGATGCTGGCCGAGCAGCAGGATTGGGCTGGAACGAAATCCGGTCTGATCTGGCAAGCTTTGGCCTCCAATTGCCCGCTGAGGATCCTATCCTTACATCCCAGACGATCACGGTACCTGCCCCGACTACCGCTATGCCATCATCGGCGGCTCCAACCTCAGTAAATGAGGCAAATTCCACGGCAGCTGTACCCAATTCCACAGCAGCCGACGTAGATATTTTCGTATTCTCAATTTACGATTCTGCGAGAGGAATTGATATTTTCCAAGGTCAATACAATTGGGAATGGCAGGTCAACAAATGGTACCCCGACACCTCCATCTTTTGTAGATTCGAAGCCGCCCCTTGCGCCATGGGTGGCGAAGAGGCCCTTGGGGTAGCCCTGAGTCACCCTCTTACGATTACTGCTGTTCACGGATGGCAAAGAGGAGACGTGCTCCCCAATCCGGCGGAAGTAAATCAATTTGGAGCAATTTACAAATACCAGGACCATGACTATTACGACCCTGCGGCCACATTAAATAATGGCTACGATGCAACCAGCGCTACTGTCTCAGTAGAAACTGTCCATTCCAGATGCGGGGTGCAAGCTTTTGTAAAGTATGCGCACACTTGGAGTAGTACAGGGATATCTAGCCTGGCTCTGGGCGCTTCTTCTGTGGGAGTAGGTTTCACTACAACAGGTGGTAGTTGGACCGCCGGCGCCTATTCCGCTAGTACAAACTGTTGACCTCAATGAATGAATTACAAGAATTTAATCGAATTAACTCGATTCGAAAATCAAAGACTCTTCTTTTAAAGTCAGCATCATATTTCTTAGCTTTTTTGTGTGCAATATCTTTAGCTTCTTGTACCCCACTACATGGAAATGCTCGATTCGAAGACTCTGGCTACAAAAAGGTTTCGAATGTCGGCGAAGCAAGCATTTGGGTTATTGAGGACAATAAGGATATAAAAATCTCGATTTCCACCGATAAAGAAGAACTGTGTGTCGATGTCGTTGCCCCTCCGCCCGGAACTGAGGTGTGCAATATATCTACACCAAATGGTTCCTTTTTTGCATATTCCGCACCGCGTGATGCGGTAAGCGGAACACTTAATTTCCCTAGTTTCTCAGCATCGGCGACTATAGTTGAAATTGGCTCCGATAATGGCACAAAACTGGCACTGGCATTCTCGTCCGACACGTCGGCGATGACCATGACTTCGGCGATTTACACAACTGAGTCCGGTGTTCTGCTTGATCGAATTGGTAATAAAATAATCTTAGATTAAGATTTCCGAAAATCTTTACTTTTCCGGAGTGATATGTGCAATTTAGTGAAGCCAAATGGTGTCGTTCACTTCCGCATTGCCTTGCTCTTCAGTTGGCCCGGATTTCAAGTCTTCACGCCCATCATCCCGAGAGTCCACGGGAGATCTACCTACTCACGAGAGCAGCAGTCATGTCGGCAACGGCCTGAACATGACTGCTGCTCTCGGCCTACTGTCCCTTCAAGAGCTGCAGCCCCGACAACGGGCACAAGGCCAAGCTACTACCGCTGCCCTAGGAGAAAACCCCCAGAGGGCCTGTTTTAATGCACGCATTAATCTCGCGGTTGCTAATGATGATCCATCCTGACCGGCGCACACTCAGCGAGCTTGCTGACCTTTTGAGCAAGAGAAAAAGGGCTGCAAGCTGGTGGGACCACTCCCACATCACGCGCCGCCTGGCCAGTTTTGAAGACGCCGAAGAATACAGGCGACTACCGGCGGGAAAACGGTACGTGTTACTGCAGGCTGCTCGTTTCTCGGCCCACTATTACTCCGTCGCCACACTCCCGGTGCTGGCCTTGGCTATGGCACTTCTGATACCAACCACCCTCAAACTTGCGGATTCATTGAAGATTGCCGTTGATGTGCAGCTAACTTCTACGGTTGCAATTGTCGTTACGCTGATCGTCTTCGGCATTCTTGATCTGTATGGGGCCAGCCAAAAGGCAGCTCATGCTAAAACATGGGTTTCCGCTTTCGAAGATGCGGAGAAGCACCTACCTCTTTACCCCTCTCGCCCGACTTACCCGGCTCATCCACCAAGAGCGTTAGGCACCGCGTCTGTTGACTCCGGTTTCACCGGCCCACAATAGGAATTATTGGTCGCCGCACCTGGTTATGATTCGGTCATGATAGATGCAAATTTGGCGACACTTCTGGCTGGTCTCATCGGTGCAATTGGTGGTGCTGGCGGTTCGATTGGTGCACAGATTGTCGGCAATCGGTCCTCGGCCAAGCAAGAGAAAACACGCTTGAACTTTGAAGAGGAACGCTTTGATCGAGAAACCTCTGCCCGCTCTAAGGAGCTGGTGTTTGATAGCAAGCGATTGGCCTTTGTCCACGCCTTGAAGCTGACCGGCGAGGCACTTGATTTCATTATGGACGCGCGTCGGAATCTCCAAAATCTCCTCAACGGCAAGCTATCTCAACAGGACCGGCAATACGCCAAACAATGGTTTACCAACTGGCGCACTGCACACGCAGAAGTGTTGTTGCTTGATATAGCCCTCAAACCTGAAATGGAGAACGTTCAGTTGGTTTTCCAGGCATGGATCAGCCAAATGAGTACCGTAAACAATTCAAGGGGCTTGGAACAATATTTGGAAGTCGATAGGGCTATCGAGATCCTGACTGTCTCCATGCAAGCCAGTCTCGCAGGTCCATAACGACACATGCGGTGGTCCTGGGGTTGTTCCTATAGGGCCACGACGAACCACCGAAAACGACCCATATCTTTAGTCCTGCTCCGCCTGAGGCCTCATGGCGCGGCGGATCCCTTGTAGAAAGTGTCCAGAACGTACTTCCGATACCCGGTACCCGAAGGTTGAGGAGGGGAATCGTGATGAACTCGATATTTCGCCGATGACGCTTCCCGAACGGTGCTGACGATAATCAGTACGGAAAATCTCGCGAAAAGTTACGTTGCGGCGCCTGCACGTTTGATGGCGCGGTAGACAGTGGAGCGGGCTACGCCAAAGAGTTCGGCAATCTCAACGGTCGTGTGTGTTCCTGCCTGGTGAACGGAGAACAGGTGAGCCTCCTGCGCCTTGGAGAGCTTGGGCTGCTTTCCGCGTAGGTTGCCCTTTGCTTTGGCGACAGCCATTCCCTCACGGGTTCGTGCACGGATCAGGTCTGCCTCAAATTCGGCCACCATGGCCAGAACATTGAAAAGGAGCCTGCCCACGGGATCGGTGGGGTCGTGGACGGAGCCGCCGATGCTGAGCTTGACCTCGCGACGGGTGAGTTCATCAACGATGTCCTTTGCATCGCGCAGCGACCTGGCCAGTCGGTCGAGCTTGGTTACAACGAGGGTATCCCCGCCTCGGCAGGCTGCTAGCGCTTGCCCAAGCCCAGGCCGAGCCCTGTTGGCACCGGTGAGGCCCTGGTCGGTGAAAGTTTTCTCCTGTGACACCCCGAGGACAAGCAAGGCGTTTTTTTGGGCGGTGAGGTCTTGGTCGTTGGTGGATACGCGCGCGTATCCAATCAGGAGTCCGGTCATGGTTTTGAGTGTAGCGTTTAGCCCCCCATCAACGGGCACTAAGTCGGGCACCCTATACGGGAATCTGACTGCTGCGGAACAACGCTGTTTCAAAAATTTCAGAAGTCGTCTGCACACGCCCCGGTGAGGGACCGGCTTACGGGACAACTGAAGATGCATGCCTGGAACAACCCACTCGGGGGACGGCTCAGAGGAATTGAGGCATAGATTTAAGCTTGAGTCGGTTGATTGTATAGTGGTGAAATGAGTTCTCCCGAAGCATCCAAGGTCGAGCTGCCGGTACGCCAGTAGCTCCAAACACTCCATAGCGTCCCACGCGACGCAAATTTTGGTGAACCCTCCTGTGGGTCCTTGAGCACTGATGTGCCGGTCTATTCCTGACCGCCATTCACTTCGAAGGACTCATAATGCCTTTTCTCATCTTTCTCCTCGCCGCTGCCGTTTTCTCACAAGGCACCTCCGAGTTCATGCTCGCTGGTCTGTTGCCGGACATCGCATCCGATCTCGGGATCGCCATCCCCCAGGCAGGGCTGCTGACCTCAGCTTTCGCTGTCGGAATGGTGGTTGGCGCCCCCTTGATGGCTGCCGTCAGCCGAAGCTGGCCGCCACGCCTGGCCCTCTCCAGTTTCTTGTTCGCATTCATTGCCATGCACGTTGTTGGAGCCCTCACCGAGAGTTTCAGCATTCTCCTGGCCACACGCATCATCGCCGCTTTCACGAACGCTGGGTTTCTGGCCGTGACTCTTTCCACGGTTTCGGCACTCGTTCCGGCAGATCGAACCGCCCGAGCTCTCGCGGTCATCCTTGGAGGCACGACCCTAGCATTGATCGCCGGTGTGCCGGCAGGTGCCACTGTCGGCGCTCTCTATGACTGGCGCGCTGCGCTCTGGGGCGTAGCAATCATCTCAGTGCCCGCGTTGATTGCAGTTGTTCTCGGAACCCCGGCCCGGGCAGCTAGCAATGCTGCAAACGCCGTCTCACTCATGACAGAGCTTCGCGTGTTGCGTCGGCGGGTGCTACTTGCGCCCCTGGCACTCTGTGCACTTGTGAACGCTGCAACCTTCTGCGCCTTTACTTATTTGGCACCCCTGGTCACCGATATTGCCAACCTTCAGGCTGGGTTCGTTCCCGTCGTTCTTGGCGTGTTCGGGATCGGATCGTTCATGGGCGTTTGGATGGCGGGCCGCTTCGGGGATCGCCACGGGTCACGCATACTCATCGTTGGCGGGGCAGGGTTGCTACTTGGCTGGGTAGCATTGGCGGGCCTCTCAACCATTCCGGTTGCGCTCGTTCTCTTGGTGCTGGCGCAGGGTGCACTGTCATTTGCGGTAGGAAGCACACTCATCGCTGCTTCGATCCGGGCAGCCGCTGCCGCGCCCAACATGTCTGGATCGTTCGCCACTGCTTCGCTCAACGTGGGGGCTACTGCTGGCCCAGTACTCGGCGGATTTTCCTACTCATCGGCAGCCGGTGCCACGGGGCCAGTCCTCGTCAGTGCAGGGCTCATACTGGTGGCAGCCATCGGATACATAGTCCTATGCATGGCGAAAGCAAAAATTTGAACATAGAATCAGCCGCATCTTGAACCGACAGCGATACGTCCAGTCGGTAGATCACAGAAGATGCATGCGGTTAAAATTTCGCTTTCAAGCATCGCCCGCAGAGGGTTCCGGTTACGGGCTGGGAAGCTGGCTATGGGATATGACAATCAGTTCGAGGCTTTGTGCGGAACAACAACAACCTGCACCTCATCTTCGTAGATGACCTGGCCGGGGTCATCATTGACGAGTCTCACAACCTGCACGTCATGTCTGATGAGCATTTCCAAGTACGGTTCGATGCGTTCAAGTAAATGCTTTGCAGTGTCCTTGAACCAAGCCGCCGCCTGCGGGTTCACCTGAGGATCATAAACACCGGGATTCGACTTAGATGGATCAGGGTAGGCCAGATTGAACCAGTCATTTCCAGCCCTCCACGCAGCCCGTTCTGTGTCGCTGAGCTTTCCTTCAAGGGCGAGCCCATTGGCAAGCCCAAACACTCCGGTGTGAATCCCCCGGCGGTTGGGAACGCGCGCTTGGTACCTAACAAACACCTGTTACCTCTGTTTTTCATACTCGACTACGTTGGGCACTCTCAGTCAATCAGTTTCATGATTCGAAGCACTGCAGTGGAGCACAACTGCTGACCCAGTTTCAGTTAAGAGCAACAACCTGGCCTCGCCGTCCCAGTGAGCGTTCCCCCTGCGGTCTTGGTATTTGCCCTCGGTGAGTTTTGCGGCAGAACCTGAAACCAGCACCGTGGTCTCTCATCAACCCGCGGTGTTCACCTTCTTGGCGGCAGTCTCGGCGATGCGGCCGCTGATGAGCGTTCCAACGGCAATGACAACAATGCCCGCCAGGGCCGCTGGCTGGCCAAGACGGACCAGGAATTCCGGCCACCCCAGCGCCAGGCAGAGCCCAAACGCCGAGACCACAAGGCCGAGAGGAACAGTAACGCGGGCCGCCGCGGCATGGCCCCTTCTCCACGCCTCGGGACTTAGTTTGGTGGACGGGGTACGAATCCCGATCAGTCCGTTTGGTTTGAGAACGCCAGTGGCAGCCAGAAACGTCATCAGGGCGACGAGAAGGCCTACAGCAACAAGTATCCAAGCAGTGTTCATGATGGTTTTCCCTTGTGTGGTGGTTTGTGGTTCAGTCCGGGTCGGGTGTGAAAATATCCTCGATCGTGCAATCAAACAGGGCGGCGATCCTGAAAGCCAGCGGCAGGCTCGGTGAAAAATGTCCGCGTTCAATGGAAACGATGGTCTGCCGGGAAACGCCCAAGGCGGAAGCCAATGAGGCTTGGGACAGGGCTTTGTCGGCGCGGAGCTGTGGCAGCCGGTTCCGCATCAGAAGCCCTTGCGGCGAAGTGCCAGTAGCCGAAGTGCGCAGTCGCCGAGTGCCGTCAGGAGTAGCGCCACGAGGATGATTCTCATATCGATGGTGCGTAGGACCGAGAAGCTTCCCACTGTCACCAGTGCGAGCACGATGAGGATGTCGGCAAAGGCCGCGGAGGCCGCTTCCCGGAGGCGGTGCCATTCCAGGGATTCCGGATGGTGGGTGGGGCCCGTAGCTTCCGGCGTGCGGGAAAATGCGAGGCGAATCCCGTGGACGAGGAGTACGGCCAGCGCGGTCAGTGCACCGGTGATGGCACCGGCAGTCGCACCGGACCAGCCCGGTTCCTGGTTGGTGATGAGGCCCAACGCGCCGCAAACGGACGTGACGACAATGATCAGGACCAGGAATCCTGAGGTTAGGACAATGCGCTGTGTACCCATGATTGATAGTAAAGGTAACTTGTCTGTAAAGGCAACTTGTCACCACTTTATAGTTATCGTTTGCCGAAGCCTCCAGTCAATCGCGCTTGGTGTCCCAGTGAGGGTTCCCTCGTGCGACGTCATAAACGGTCCTGATATGCCAGCGCGTCACGGAATTTATTCGATCGTTTGCCATGGCTTCGACGACTTTTCACTCGCCTCATCGAGCCAAGACGATCATGGCGGGCTTCTGCACTGGATGAAAAAGTCAGAGACTCATTGGATGGTTCGGTGACGATTTCGTTGCGAAGTCAATACTGTCCTCTAGCGCAAGGGCGCTAATGACGCGCTGCACTGGCTCCACCTTTAGGAGGTGCCAGGAAAGCTCGATCGTAAAGGACTCAATACCCGGGACAGGAACTGGATACTTTAACAGCTGCAAACCGCGCCACACCTTATCCTCAGGTCCACCACTCCATGATCCAGAAGTATGGGGACCGGCATGATGCTCGGGAAAGACGTCGGTATCGTCAAAGTCTTCGAGGCTACCTTTCAAACGCCACCTGCATCGCACCGTCAATGCATCAGGATCTGGAGTTCTAAACGGCATATTGAAGGGCCTACCAGCACTAAGGGCCTCGCCTTGGTTCCTCCAGTCCTCACCGCTGCTAGCAACGACTACTTCCACTTGGAAGCTAATCTCATCAAGCGTTGCAGCCACACCCCTTAAGACAATCCTCACATGATCCTCATCGACAAGGATAGGATCGGAAACCCCCACTGGGTATGGAATGCTAAATCTTTCTACGAAAAGAGCGTTCAAAGCAACTTCCCCTCTGCATCATCTGAAGTGAGAGCCCCAGCCGAAGGCGAGTCCACTAAACCAGACTCTACAGGCACCATCTCACCGCCCAGTGGCCAACCCCACGACGGAACACAGCCACCACCTAACATCGGCAGAGAAGCAATCTGATAGATCTGCAGTGTCCCGCAGACCGTTCCCATAACGAGAATGCTAGCCACGGTCCGGGAAGTCCCCCTCGTAGTCGTTCCACATGCCAGCCAGAGCCTGCATCGCCCACAGCTGCATCTCCACTGAGGCATTCTTACCCTCGAAGTCCATGACGATGTAGTTGACGACGAACCCGTCTTTCACTGAAGATCCATACTCGTCAGCACGCTTTCGGGTATCAAACCGGAAATAGTCTGCTTCTGCAGTGCTGTACGCCTCAACGCAATTACGCGGGGATACACACGCCGTGTCTGTTATGCCTTCCGCCTGTGTCGTGACATCGGGAGCGTCGTACTCGGCGTTCACGACGTCGTGCAGAGTGAGGTCCACCTGTGGATCGAACAGGGAGCACCCGGAGAGACTTGGTGCGGCAAATAGAAGCAAGATGGCAGTGACAGCAACCGAGCGTGAATTCATTCTTCAACTCTGTCAGTCGATGAGGAACTAAGCGCCCCACCCAGGGATGATTTGGCAAACCTCCATGACCGGTGAAGGTTCCCTCTGTCGGGCACCCGTCCGCACACCTCTAACGTCTCGGAGCAACAGGTGCTCTGCCGATCGGCGCCGGATCATTGGGTCAATCGTGAACGATCGCTGCATCGAACCAAATGTCCTCGTAGCCAGGCGCAAGCAGAAACCGCGAACCCGGCGGCAGCGCCAGGTAGTCAATGACTTGCGGGCACCACTTTGCCAAGTGGGAGACATGCAAGGAAACAAAGAAATCACTGTCCTCCGACAGGTCCTCCCCTGCCCAGATATACCAGCCCGTCGTATCACCCACCGGAGCATGCCGCAGGCCATTGATCGGCGCCACGCCGTCTTCCACATTCCGGGAAATTCCGACTTTCAAGTGCACAGGACTAGCCAAGGGTTCTGCACCGACACGACGACAAACTTCGAGCTGCTGGTTGGATATGCCGTTCATCTAATCCCCAAGTTTCGATACAAATACTCGTTTACATTCCTAAGGTTGCCATGTTGATCTCGAACAGAGGCAGGCTCGGTCCGATTCCGCGCAGGAAAGCAGGGCCAGAATGCCATTCGACCACCTAGACCGTTGGACTTGGCCGGCATTGACCCATGCCAAATTGGACGGGATTGGCACTCCAACATGGGACTGTCCCACAGGCCGTTCGTTTTTCGGCGACTGACGAGTGCATGCGCTGCACGCCATGGCTGGGTGTACTGGATTCATTCGAGCCGTGACGCTCATGTCGCAGGGCAGGTGGGCTTAGGTGTTAGCGATTCGCCATTCGGCCCCTGTCATCAAGGGCAGGTATCCCAGGCACTGGTATCTTCTTCGATGAGCAGCCCCTCGGAGGTGTAGAAATCGGCGTTATTTCGATCTACGCCAAGGGCTCGACAATAGTCGTTCAAACGGCTCAGTGGGAATCTTTCTCTAATTTTCTTTGCAGTGTAACTCTCAAGATTCTCGAACGGTAAGGGATCGCCACCGACATCCCACTGCCATCGGGACTGGTAGCTGGCTTGGATGGAACGGAGGGCGTCTTTCCCTGACTTGATCCATAGCGAGGTGTCCCCATAGCTGACGATTTCCTTGTTGCTGGTGATATGACGATCATGAGAACTTCGGAAATGCAGGCAATTCAGCCGGTGTCCGACGACAGTGGCTGTCCCAACATCTCCGTCTTGGCTAAAAACGGCCGTCCACTGATCAGCAGCCGTAGCCACCAACAAGTGTCTCAGCCATCCACTGGCCCCCGTTTCAAAACGGCCGAACATAGTCGGGAGCGGCTCGTCCAAGTGTGTATAGGTGCGGTTCCCGAGCACGTCCAGCCATTCCCTAGTAGCCGTAGCGACTCGGTCGAATGAGGCATTGATGAACCAGATGGGTTCCGTGAACGGCAGGTACGCGCCACCGTAAAGCGATTCCGAGTCGCTAGATTTCGGATCCGATGGTCCAGGGCCTTCGATCTCCGTCAACAGCTCGAAGAGCGCATCGGCCGGCTCTCCGTCCGGAAGTGCTTCAGCCAAAGTCCTAAGTTCCGGCAGCCATTCCGGGGGCGGTCCAATCCAACGTAAGACACCTGCAGCGTCAGCGAGAACATCGTCGTCAGGACCAATGAGCGCACCTTTGATCCAGTCCACCGAAGCTGGGCCGCCGGCCACCAGCCCCCAGCAGGCATACGCGCGTTGGGCGAAATCATTGTTCCGCAACGCTTCTTGATGAAGGCGGATATATCCCTCAACATCATCAGTGAACGTTTTTAGATCAGGGACACCCCGTCTATCCGTTCCAGAAACATCCTGAGGCAATCGAAGCCCCTGAGCGAAGGTCGGCACTGAATTCATAGCCACAGTATGTCACTCCCGGAAACCCGACCCTTGCATTCATCCAACAGGGTTAAGTCAACCCTGTTGATGGACGTAAACGAACGTCCCGCAGAGGGTTCGGCTTGCGGGTAGGCTGCAACCGGCGCGGAAGCCGCCTACCCGGTGCGTATCGATTCGCGAAACTGTGACTCACTGGTGCCGTTGAGTGCTTCTTCGACGGCTTCAGCGAAGAGTCGAATGTGTGGGCTTTCGTGATCGACCCGCCACACGAGCCCTAATGCAGAACTGGGCAAGCCATTCACCGGCACGAACCGTACATCAGAGCGTTGATTGTATGCTGCCGTCGCGGCGCACAAGATGAGGCCACTTCGGCTGGACGCAACCTGGGACAGGCCTTCCTGAACCGTATTTGCCCCGCCTCGCGTTGGAATCCTGATTCCTCCCGGGGTCACTTTTGGCGAGTGTACCTTTCGCCAGTACTGAGGCGCAGGACCGGTGATAGGCACAAGGCTGACCTGTGCCAAATCTTCAGCAGTGACCTTTTCCAACTTCCCAAAGGGGTGGTCAACAGAAACAGCCAATGTCTGGGTCTGTTGAGAGAAAACGAGCCCTACCACCAGTTCGGGTTCTTCGACAGGGAGCAGAACCACCGCCGCATCGACACGACCAGCCAGCACATCACTGAACGGATCACCCAGTGGCAGCTCCTTTATATGAACCAGGGCCCGGGGATGTTGCGACTCGAACTGGGAGATTGCCTTCGCAATCGAATCGTATATTGCGCCCTGGAACCCCACCCGTATCGGAGTCGGTAGATTCCGTGCCCGCATTCGTGTTTCCTCCACCACTCCGGCCAATGCGCGATAGGTAGGAGCCAAGGCGGCCAGAAACTCAGCCCCGAATTCGGTGAGTTGCACCCGGCGACTGGTACGTGCCACCAGAGGCGCACCGATGCGACGCTCCAAGGCGCTGGTCAGCTGGCTCACCCGGCTCTGCGAAATGAACATCCGCTCCGCAGTACGGCCAAAATGCAGTTCCTCAGAGAGAACAAGAAAGCATTCGATCTCACGCATGGGAAGCTCCGACACGTCTCAGTCCACCCTTCTCATCAACTATCGATCAAACCAAATATACCTCATCGATTAATCTGCCTAATAGGTCCATGATCGATTCGCCGTTGATCCGACCCGCTTCGCACGTTTTGCTAGGAGTATGTCTAATTCCACTTCCGTGCCAGAATCACCGCCGCTCAGTTCAATGCACGCCCGCTCGTCAACGCCGTCCGAGCAGCACAGCGAAAACCGGTGGGGCGCGGTTCTCCTCGTGGCACTGGCTACGTTCATCGTCGTTGCCGCCGAGATGATGCCCGTGGGTCTCCTGACACCTATCGGAGTCACACTGGCGCAAAGTGAAGGAACAATCGGGCTTTCGCTGACGATCACCGGTTTGGTGGCGGCTGCTACCGCCCCCTTTGTCCCAGTCCTCACCAGCCGCATCGACAGACGAACGACACTCGTTGTCCTGATGTTCCTCGTTGCTGTTGCGAATTCCCTGACAGCGGTTTCACCGAATTTCGCCGTCATGGCTGCCGCACGCATTCTCCTCGGAATGAGCATGGGCGGGGTCTGGGCTCTCGCAGCCAGCTTGGCCCCCAAGCTGGTCAAGCCTCGATCCGTCGGGCTGGGGACCACCATCATCTTTAGCGGAATCGCCGTAGCCTCAGTTCTCGGTGTACCTGCCGGCGCCTACATTGGCGCCGCTTTTGGATGGAACGCCGCCTTCTGGGTTCTCGCCGCAGCCGCGACCATGATCACTCTGGCAATGATCGTCGTTTTACCGAAAATGCCCCCTGGCGCCGGCGTTCCACTGAGCAGTCTCTCGGCAGCTTACCGGAATCCAGGAGTACGCGTCGGTCTTGCGATCACCGCGTTCATCGTCACGGCTCACTTTGCCGCCTACACCTATGTTCGTCCGGCGTTGGAATCCTTCGCCGGCCTGAACGCGTCCCTCATTGGCACGATGCTCTTGATCTACGGCATTCTCGGTATCATCGGAAATTTCATTGCCGGGCCAACAGCAGCCAAGACCCCAAAGGCTGTGGTCACCATCCTTAGCCTGGGAATCGCTGCTACGCTCGCACTTTTCCCATCCCTGGCAACCAGCACAATCGCAGCCGCCCTGCTCATGGCTGCCTGGGGATTGTTCTACGGAGGCATATCGGTCAGCACTCAAGCCTGGACTGCCCAAGCAGAACCCGCACACCGGGAAGCCGTCGCCGCACTCTGGGTCAGCATCTTCAACGCCAGCATCGCCCTAGGCTCATTCACTGGCGGACAAATCTACGACGGTGCCGGCCCCAACATCGTCTTCTGGATCACCGCGGGAACCGCCACACTCGCGTTTCTCCTTGCGATCTATCCGAAAGTGGGGCCCGGCAAGTAGCGCCACGAACTCCACAACACTGAGGCCCGCCACTCAACACTTCAACGCCCGGCCCACCTGCCGACAACTCATTCACCGAACCCACTGCCTCACAGAGGGTTCCCCATCGGGCAGATGCGGACGTACACACTTCATTGGAAAATGACTCTCGGCGTATAAGTATGGACAATGGCACCATGCGCCTCTATCTGTCTTCATACCAGCTTGGTGACCGTCCCGAAACTTTCACGAGCCTGGTTCGGGGTAAAAGGAACGGGTGGATCATCATGAACGCTCTTGATGGTGCTGACCCTGAGACGCGGCGAGTAGAAACTGAACGCCAGCTCACGAATCTCGCGGGCATTGGACTCACTGCACATGAGCTCGACCTGCGGTTGTACGATGCCGAGAGTCTTTCCGTGAAGTTTGGTCAACCGGACTTTGTCTGGGTCCGGGGCGGCAACGTCTTCACGCTCCGGGCTGCGATGGCCCGATCAGGAGCCGACGCGATCATTGTGGATCACCTCAGGGCCGATTCCTTGGTCTACGCCGGTTTCAGTGCTGGGGGTTGCGTCCTCGCCCCGAGCCTGTTGGGTCTCGAAGAGTGCGATTCAACGGACGATGCTTTGCTCCAATATGGAGCAGTCAAGTACGACGGCCTCAATATTCTCGACCGCCCCTTTGTGCCGCATCTCGGAACCTCGGATCACCCGGAACGCGAGATCCTGACTCAGGTGGCTGCCGCTTACGCTCAAGATGGCAAACAGTACTGGGCGCTTCGAGACGGCCAGGCGTTGGTGGTTGATGGCAGCAGCGTTGCGCTGCAATGAGTGAACACTGGATTGAGTGTTCCGATCAAGGTTCGGCTTATGGGGCGTCCGCAACTGAAACTATGCGTTGCGCTGGAAGAATCCAGTAATACGACGCCGGTCCCTGAACATCAGCAAGGCTGCGATCGCATACTCTGTGACCGACGCTCCACCCATCAACGGAAAAGAAAGCACGAACCATGCCGAACCCTCACCTCTCACTCGACACCCTGCCGCCCCTTTCGTGGATCCCCCTCGAGGGTGAAGCCACGATCGACCAATCCACCCAAACACTCACTATGCGGAGCGCGGGCGGGGTCGATTGGACCAACGACGCGACCGGAGGCGAGCAGCAGCACGCAGCAGCGAGCCTGGCGTTCGTCGCACCACCGACGCCCTTCACTCTCTCGGCCAAAGTGACCGTAGCCAGCGACCGAACCACCTTTGATGCCGGCGCCCTGTCGATCTGGGCGGATAAAGACCATTGGGCGAAGCTCTGCTTCGAGAACTCACCCGATGGCGACACTATGGTCGTCAGCGTCGTCACCAACACGTACTCGGACGACGTGAACTCACACCTCGTAACCGACACCAGCGTCTACCTGCGCCTCGCCTCCCTCGGCAACAACGCCTGGGCCTTCCACTCGTCGCTCGATGGCAAGCGGTGGAACTTCGTCCGGCTGTTCAACCTCCCAACGCCCGCACACACGCCTACGTACATCGGTTTCCTCAGCCAGGCGCCGTTCGGGGAACACTGCGAGGCCGTCTTCAGCGACATCCATCTCAACCACGGACCACTCAACGACACCCGAAACGGCAGTTGACAGCACACTTTGCGCCCAAACCTCGCAGATGCGGCGACATTGGCGATCGTCGCTATGAGGCCACCGGAGTGGATAGCCGCAGCTCCGGTGGCCTCGACCTGGACCAGGAAATATCTATGAGCTTCTTCTGTATCTCGGCGATCTCCGCCGGTCTGATCAGCCAGGTGCACCATATGACTATCACAGAACACCGCCTTCTAGCACTTAGAGCTACTCGATTCCGCACTGTCGGCCTTGCGCAGTTTCATCGCCGGCATGCCGGAATGGGCTGGCGACCGCCGGACGGAGAGTCCCAGCGACGGGTTTCGTCGGCTAATCGTAGAAAGGCGGTCTCTGCAGGCCCACCGCAGTCTGATGTTCGCGTAGTGGGTGAGATAGCTCGCCGCGGTGCTGACTAAGGCGAAAGGATCGGATCCGGGTGCCGCGGAGCCTTTCGTTGCTGCGGCCGCATTGATCACAGTGCTCAGGGCCCGGTTCGAGGCGTTCTTGAACGCGTCCGGTTCCACGTTCGTGATGAACATCCCCCGAATCCTTCGATCAGACACGACCCAAACCCGGCTTGCAGCCAAACATGAACAAACCCTCAGCGGTGTCCCGCGGAGGGTTCGTTCTACGGGCTGCTAAGCGCTTTCAAGGTGGTGGCTACTTCAACACCGCCATCAGGTTTGTTGACCTGCCGGACATTGTCCAGCTTCGTACTCAGCCCGCTTCTTTCGAGCTCTTCAAAGATTTTCATTACCGCTGGGTGCAGGACACCCTCGACAAGTTCTGATTGATCACCCAGCCAGGCCGTGACAATCTCGCGCCGGTGCGGAAGCTCGCCGAGCTCGTAAATAGAATCAACAGAATCTTTGCCTAGCGGTCCACCGACGGCCAGACACAACACCATATCAATCGACTCGCGTTCACCGGATCGGAGGGTCGTCCACAATTCACCAGTCGGCTGCACGCCTAGCTCGTTTGCCGCGGCATACAGCGCACCGAACTCATCGTTCATTTCGGAGTCGCCATTCTCATCGGAATCGTCGATTCGTATGACTGCCCCAATAAATGGTTGTGCCCGAGCCTCACGGACCTGCACTTGTGCCTTCGCTCCAAGCGTCCGGATAACGGCGCTTGCCCGCTCGTGTGCGCGGTCTTGGGCCTCCCGCACTGCTTGTTGATTGGCGTGGTGTCGTTCGAGCGCGACAGTGGCAGTCTCTTCATCCACGACGTCGGCCAGTTCTTTTAGTGGAACGTCTACATCACGAAGTGCTCGAATCAGCAGTGCAGGTCTTAGCTGAGCGGCTGCATAACTTCGATACCGGCTGGAAGGGTCGATTTCTGCGGGCCGAAGCAATCCCACCTCGTCATAGTGGTGGAGGGCTTTGACCGTGATGTTAGTTAGCTGGGCGAACTCGCCGATGGTGAACATACTTCTATCATTGCCCCTCCTCCAACCGGAGGGTCAAAAGCCCAGCTGCCACCTCACCCGAACGATGATTCTCCGGACCGTCGAGACGCGGGCTGGCCCGGCATTTGTGGTGCCCGCAGGACGTTCCCCACCGGGCACAGCGGCAGGTCCGTTAGTATGAGCCGATGATCGTTTGGCTAAACGGCACTCATGGCGTCGGAAAAACGACGACGGCTGCCCTCGTGCAGCAGCTGATCCCTGATTCACGTGTGTTCGACGCCGAGAAGGTCGGCGAGACGCTGATGGATGTCAACCCGGGACTACCGGAGACCGACAACTTCCAGAATTGGCCACCGTGGAGGTCACTCGTCGTCGAGACGGCTCATCGCATCCTCGATTACACCGGAGGCACACTTGTTATGCCGATGACCGTTTTGATCGAGCCCTATTGGCGGGAGATCAGCCAAGGCCTAGCTTCCTACGGCATTCCGGTGCGCCATTTCGTGCTTCACGCCGATCAGGAAACCCTCAGGAAACGGATCCAGGATGACACTATGATGGGTCCCTCGGTATTTCGATACAACTACCTCACTCCCTATGACGAAGCCTTCCACGGCTGGTTGGGGAGGGAAGCACATGTCATCGATACCAGTGCACTCACGCCTGGACGGGCCGCATCCGAAGTCGTAAATTCCCTCAGCGCCGCGTAGCTCCCCAACGTTGGTTGTGGCCCACACCGTTACACGACCGTCCGCTCAGGGTTCCGTATGCGGGCAGGTCCGGACGAGACGCGCTACTGAGCCAGCTCGTGCACCATTTGCCAGCAATGTTGACGTGGCCATGCTCGAGGGCCAGCAACCGGACAGAATCTCAACTGACTTGGCCCACTAGATCGAAGTGCTCACAAATGCTCTCTGCCACTGCTGCCGGACTCAATAACGACGTATCGATGACAAGCTCATCTAGCCCAGCTTGCGCTATGCTCTCGCTCAACTCCTGGAACCGCTCAAGATGCCAATCGAGACTCAGGCCCTGGTCGTTGCTGTATCGAGCAGCAAGACGCATACGAGTAACTTCCTCAGAAGCTACCAGCCGGACCGAGCGGATTCGCAGATCGAATGCTTCCGCATACCTAGCCTGGTCCCTTATTGAGGCGATGACACCAGATACAACCAGATTTCGGGTCCCGGTCGCGCGATAGTTCTGCCAAACCGCCGACATATTCTTCGCTTCAGTAAGAACGTTTGCAGGATCTTCGGCTGCAGGCGGCCACGATCGATGGAACCAGTCGACATCCATCACACTGAACGGCCGCCTAGCAGCTGCCATGAGATCCGCGACATGATCCAAGGCTGAAGATTTCCCAACGCCGTAACTACCGTTGATAAAGACTGCAAACTCATTCCTCGACATACCGACCATCCTCCCCTAACTATTGCTGGGGGGTGGCTAGCTCGAGCGCCCCTGTCCGTGCCATGGATTCCAAATCCCTAGATCTTGCCAACCCAGATCGACAACGCGTCGGACGAGTTCGATGGACACTGCCCAAATCTTCACCATGCGACGCCGCAAAACTGTCCCATGGGAGGTTCCCGCTACGGACAGGCGGTCTACGAGCCGGTTACTTCCAAATGGACGTTGAGAATCAGCGTTTTTCGCGAGTCGCAAGTCCAGGCCGCTTCGAACCTGTGGCCATTCCGAGGCAACGATCGAGAAGATGACGGTATCTCGGAGCGAACCATCGGCCATGCGACTTGTCGCACGCAGCACCCCGTCCTGCTTCGCACCCAATCGGGCAATCGCTTCGCGGGACTGCATATTCATCCAATGCGTACTGAACTCCACGGCAACGCAATTAAGTGTTTCAAACGCATGACCGAGCAGAAGCCTTTTGCTGTCCGGATTCGTTCCGGTTCCCTGCGCACTGGCTGCGTTCCAGGTGTAACCAATTTCCAGGCGTGGCAGATCGGCGTTGATGTCGCAGTACGTGGTCATGCCAATGATCGTGCCTGGATCACCGGTAGCAAGGTCGTTCAAACGAGTCGTAAACGGAACCATCGAGCCATCTTCCTGCATGGCCAATCGACGCTGAATCTCATCACGCATTCCCTCGGGGCGCGGTACCGCGGTGTACCAAAGATTCCACAGTTCGCCATCGGATGCCGCTTCGACGAGTCCGTCGTGGTGGTCCTCGACCAGGGGTTCGAGAGTGACGTATTTTCCACGGAGCGTTATTGGGGAGATCCTAGTCATGTGGAAACTTTATCTTCCTGGCAGCCAACTTCTGCGTAAAGGGATCCCGCCCGCAAGTCGGCCAACAGTTGCGTGACATTTCAGCATCCGGCCAACGAGCCTGGCATGTGTCCCGCAGAATCCGCCGTTCCCCAAAGGGGCTGCGGTGCCGTTTCGTGTGTCCTTTTGTGGTTGACCGCACTGGGGCTTCGGCAATACTTGAAAAAGGCTGAGCATGAGGGGTGAATTGAAGGATGACAGGTAGCGGATTTGCTGAATACCTACCCATCCGACGTCAACATGAAGCAGTGTTAGATGGCCCCGTTGACGTCAGGATGGCCACGAGTGGTGACATCCATGCGATACGTGACATTGACACCAAAGCGGGTCGCTCACCAGCAGATATAGCGGCCATGGCCACGGCAATTCTTGACGAAAACCGACTGGTTGTTGTCGCCTCCGCCGATGGCAACATTGTTGGGTGGGGCAAGACCCACTTCTGGTCTTACGCCAATGGACAGGCACCTGGCGGGCACTACTTGGGCGGAGTGACAGTGCTCCCCGAGTTCAGGCGACACGGGATAGCCAGGGCCTTGACCCAGGTGAGATTGAACTGGATCTGGGCAAGAGCGGACTCGGCCTGGTACATCGTCAACCCATCCAACCAGGCATCGATCGATCTCCATCGTGAGTGGGGGTTCGCTGAGGTTGCCAGGGCTGCGAAGCTTCATACGACCAGCTTCACCGGTTGTGTCGGGCTGCTGTTGCAAGCGAAACGACCACTAGAAGACTAAGAAGTACGATTCACCTGAATCTGTCCCGCAGGAGGTTCCCACATGTGGAACGGCCAAAACCGCCAATCTGAGTTGTGATTTAGCCGCCAACGGAAGCCAACAGTCACAGGGCTGTCACGGAATCCACCTTCCATGTCGCACTTCTCGCGGAACGGGCAGTCGGAATACCTGGGGTTGTAGCCGGTGAGCGTGAGGTTGCCGAGGGTGTGCAGGTAGCGGTCGTGAACAGTTTTCCAGTCCGCGCCCAACGCGTCCTGCCAAGCCGGTGTAAGCGCACTTGACATCGTTTAGAAACGGGGCCCTGATGCGCGGTGATCCCACGATTCTGAGCACGTAGACGGCGGCCGAGTCGGCGGGGGCTGTGGGTGAAGTCAATCCAGACGAGGTACTCGATACGGATCGAGCCACCGCTGACAACGATCGGCAACTGAGCGCCCTGCTCAGCCGAGCGTCAGAGCTCGGCGCGACCATGCCGAAACTTAGCCTTCTTGGCGCGGTTGCCACAGATGTTCATCGAGCACCAGCGCCGGTTGCGCGCTTGGCTCGTATCGACATACAGCCCGCCGCAGTCCGGGTTCTCGCAGGTCTTAACTCGGCTTCGCCGCTCGCCTCCGAGGGCCATGATCGCGTCACGCGCGATGAGTCCGAGACTGGCACGTACCTGATCGCCGCCCTCGGCCTCCCAACGCATGCCGTCCACGTTGAGCACCGGGAAGGTCTGCGTTTCCTGGGCGAGCGTATTGATGAGCGTCATATCGGAGTGCTTGGTCGGGGACCCTGCCGCGATATCAGCTCCAGCGCGGTGGATGGCCTCGCGCAGCCGTCGCGCCAGCGTTAGATCTGAATCGGTGGCGTTATCTGCGCCGAGTCGCAGGTTGTTCATCGCAAACCAGTCGTCCAGACGTCCGCGGTCTGGCAACCGCTCCACGGACTGACCACTGCGGTCACTGAGGGTAGCAGTGAAGCGGAACGCGAGCTGTTCGTTGTCAAGCCGAAAAGCCGGAACCTCAGCCACGTGCGCACCGCTCCGCACATCCTCAACCTTGGCCATGGAACCACTTTAGACGGTTCCACCTAGATAGTCGATGCTACGATGGAACCGCTTGAACAGGTTCCAATGGGAAGGTGGAGGAAATGGTTGTTGATGTGACCGTGGTCGGTACCGGAGGGATGGGCGCGGCGATCGCGCGCAACCTCATTAATGCTGGGTACAGGGTGGCGGTATGGAACCGCGACCACGCCAAGCTCGCTTCGCTGCTAGAAGCCGGCGCTGTCGACGTAGTTCATGCTCGAGAGGTGTTCGTCTCCTCGCCGGTCGTGTTCTCTGTGCTGGCCGACGACCAGGCGGTGCGTGAGGTGATCCTCGACAGCGGGGCACTCGCGGCAGCCCCTGCGGGAGCGGTGCACGTGAATTTCGCCACGATAAGCCCTGCCCTGGCCGAGGAGGCCGCCGCACGGCATGCCGAAAAGCGCGTCGGTTATGTCGCGGCACCGATGTTCGGCGGTGTGCCGGTGGCCCAGGCGGGAAACCTCAACATCGTCACAGCCGGCGAGGCCGAGCTCGTGGAGCGGGTGCAGCCGTTGTTGGACGCGATCAGCGCACGCACGTGGCCGGTCGGGACCGAGCCGCAGCGAGCGAACGTAGTCAAGGTCGCCGGGCAGGTGCTCATCGCCTCAGCGATCCAATCCATGTCTGAGGCGGTCAGCATCGCCGAGCGTGGGGGCATCGATGCCAGCACCGTGGTGGAGCTGTTCACGTCGACCATCACACCCGGCCCTGTCTACAAGAACTACGGCGGGCTCATCGCCGCAGAGAAGTACACACCCGCGGGGTTCACCCCAGTACTTGGACGTAAGGACGTCGACCTCGCCCGCGCGCAGGCCGCATCGACCGCACTGCGACTGCCCGTGGCCGATCTACTCTCCGAGCTGCTGACTGAGGCTGTCGATACGGGGCACGAACGCGATGACTGGGCCTCACTCGCCTACCTCCAGCGCCGCCGCGACCTCTCCGAGACCGACAAGTGAGCGCGGCCATCGACACGACAGTCGTCGTCTCTCCACCCCGGCTGCCCTGGGCGGCATTGCTCGCACTCTCGGCGGCCGGATTCCTAGCGATCTTCACCGAGACAATCCCTGCGGGCCTGCTCCCGCAGCTCGCCGCAGGCCTCGGCATCTCCGAGTCCGCCGCAGGCCAGCTGGTCACCCTCTATGCGATCGGATCGGTCGTGGCTGCGATCCCGCTGGTCGCCGCAACACGACGAATGAGCCGCAAGAAGGTGCTGCTGGCGGCAGTGGCAGGGCTACTGGTTTTCAATACCATCACCGCGATCGCACCGTGGTATCCGCTCATCCTCATCGCACGCGTCGTCGCCGGAGCGGCAGCCGCCCTGACATGGGGGGTGCTACCTGGGTATGCTCGCCAGATGGTGAACCCCGCCCAGCAGGGGCGGGCGCTGACCGCCATGGGGATCGGGCAGCCCATCGCGCTGGCTGCTGGGGTGCCGCTTGGTGCGCTGGCCGGATCGCTGGTCGATTGGCGATGGGTGTTCGTCGCGATCTCCGTCGCCGCGGTCGCGCTGACGATCTGGATCGCCGCGTCGGTTCCCGATGTTCCCGGCCAGGCAGTGGCAATCCGCACCCCGCTGAGTCGCGTCGTGATGCTACCGGGCATTCGTGCCGTACTGGCCGTCGGCCTGGTGTGGGTGCTCGCCCACAACATCCTCTACACCTACATCGCCCCGCTGCTCGACGGAACTGGGCTGCGCCTAGAAATCGGGCTTGCGATCTTCGGCGTTGCCTCATTCCTCGGCATCACAGCGACCGGCGTCATCATCGACCGAGCCTTGCGCTCCGCTGCCCTCGGCGCGCTCGTCTTAATGACGATCGCGAGCCTCACCCTCACCGGTCCCGCTCTCGGAGTGCTCGTCATTGGAGCGGCCGTGGCCGTCTGGGGGTTCAGCTTCGGCGGTGCACCCGCTCTCCTGCAGACCGCACTAGCCGACCGCGCGGGTGATCACACCGATGCAGCACAGTCGGTGTTCGTGACCGTGTTCAACCTCGCGGTCGCCGGCGGCGGAGTCGTCGGTGGAATCATGCTCGCCGCGACCACTACCCCGACCCTGGCATGGACCGCGGCTGCGCTGGCGGCACTCGCCCTGCTCATCGTGATCGCGCGACGCGCCGCATTCCCCAGCGGACACCGCAGGCCCGGAAGCTGATACTAGGGTCGATGAGCTGGATCGGACGCGGACTGCGTGATTCGCGGAGGAAGCATTTCCGCGTCGGGCATCCCAGCTACCTACGTTGAATGCGCCCAGGTACGAGGCTGTGTTCAAAGACCCGATCTCCAGCAATTGCTGGAAACCGAGGCAAGAGCCCTGTGGATCATCCGCGGGGTTCTTTGCTTTCCTTGGCGGGCTGGATCAATCTGAAGGACCGCCAATAAAATTGACAGGCAGAGCAGAAAGAAGCCCCGTCCTGACGCAGCTACTTTTCGCGTTAGTTGAAAGGCAGGGATACGACCTGCGCCTATGGGCATGCTCCTTCACTGAGCACCCATCCAAGCGCGTGAGCCGTCCCGTAGAGCGTTCCGCTTTCGGGCAAGGAACTTTCCATGGATCGTCCGGCTGGTGCGGACTTCCTCACCTCAATTGTTCTTGTTGCTATTACAGTGTTCCTGCCGCGACCGGGACCGTGTCCGTCAGCGGCCGACCAAGAAGTTGTTCCAGATCGCTGCCCGTACCTTTCAGGAATCCGTGTGCAGCGGATGAGTACAGCGAGAGCAGCATGCTTGGCTGAAACGGCAGCAAGCCGCTGGTATTTAGGGTCTTTCGTCGTACATCCAGGGATTCAGGCTTGTAGGGAAGTCCTGCGTACCGGGCAACCTCCTCGGCCGTGACCGCGTGGGATCCCACCAGGTCGTAGATCCTTCCAGCGTGTTCCTTGGGGTTACTCGCCACAATAGCGGCCGCCGCTGCCAGATCGCCCCGGGTCACAACGGCCACACCATGCTTGCCCAGCGGTGAGGTGATGACGCCGTCATCCGGTGCCATCAAAGCACCGAACAGATCGGCGTAGATCCCATTGCGTAGGATCGTCCACTGCACGCCGCTTTCCTGGATACGGCGCTCGGTCCAACGGTGTGCCAGCGCAAAGCCCAGATGGTCACCAGCGGTGGCCAGACTCGTATAAATCAGGTGCTGCACCCCGTCGCGCTGAGCGGCCGTGACAACACGTTCATGGCGGGCAATGACAACGTCATCCTCTGCATAGCCTGCAGAAACGAGCACTAAAGTTTCAACGCCAGTGAAATCAAGGGTGCCAGGGTCGTCAAAATCCACATATCGATCACTGGACCCAACAACAGGACTGCGTGTCCCCGAAATCAAAGGCACGCCTGCCACTTTCAGGGATTCGACGATGGCACTGCCAAGCTGGCCCGAAGCACCGGTAACTAAGATCATGAAGCATTCCTTACCGTGGTTCTGAAAAGTAACTAAGATCATCATCAGCAACCACTGGAGAACGCACAAGGAGGCACTTTGATGTCACAGGGGCACATGGAAGTAACCGCACTGCTCGAACCTTGCGGAAAGGAAGACCATCCGGACTGCGGCATTAGGGACGTGCTGACCCGAGTTGGTGACAAATGGTCGGTCCTGGTGATTGTCGAACTCGCCTCAGGCATCCGGCGGTTCAGGGAACTGCAACGCGCCATCGACGGCATCTCTCAACGAATGCTCACCCTCACGGTCCGCCGACTCGAACGTGACGGGCTGGTCACCAGGACCGTTTTCCCGACCGTCCCGGCACAAGTCAGCTATGAACTCACCGACCTCGGGTCCAGCCTCACCCACCTGGTGAAGCAACTTGCAGACTGGTCTCTCGCACACCGCGACGATATCGCGACCTCCCGCGCCGACTACGATGCCGCCAACCCGGACCATACGATCCACTAGCTCCAATTGCCGATGGACAGCAGGCAGCCGAAATCAGTCCCGGTAAGCGTTCCACATACGGACGCACCGGAGTTGTGCAGACGAGTATTGAAATTTGTGCAGACGACTTCTGAAAACGACACCTGGCGACAACATGCCGCTGAAACAATGTCGAAAACCCGTGCCGAGATTCAACGTCGTCAAACCATGCAGCACCGATATTATCGACACATGTTGATCGGATACGCGCGGGTCTCCACCGCGGACCAAAACCCTGACCACCAAACGGATGCCCTGGCCCGCGCCGGTGTCGACCCGACAAACATCTACCTCGACCATGCCAGCGGTGCCAAGGCCAGCAGGCCCGAGCTCGACAAGGCCCTCGCCTCGGCCAACCGCGCCGGCGACCAGCTGGTCATCACCCGCCTGGACAGGCTCGGACGCTCGGTGCTCCACCTGGTGACCCTCGGTGCGGCCCTCCGGGAGCGTGGTGTGGGATTACGTGTCCTTGAGCAAGGCATCGACACCACGACCGCGGAAGGGCGTGCGATGTTCGGAATGCTCTCCGTCCTGGCCGAACTCCAACGAGAACTCATCGTCGCCAACACCCGCGACGGACTCGCCGCCGCCCGCGCCCGCGGGCGAGCAGGGGGAAGACGCCCGAAGCTGACGCCCGACCAGGCCCACCACGCCCAGCAGCTCTACGACGCAGGGACCCATACTGTCCAACGCATCGCCGACCTCCTCCAGGTCCCGCGCTCCACCATCTACGGGCACCTCGACAAGCCAAGCATCGGACGGCGCCCCACTGCCAAAGCGACCCTGGAGGCTTAGCGCTCAATCCGTCCCCATTACTACCAAGACCCCTTGATGGCCGTTGGAATGGCTCGGCGTCCGCGACGAGTCGGTAGTCCCCTCAGCCGGCTAAACGCATGATGAGCCACACCGCAACTGGCGAACCCGCGGACGGCCCCCGTTTTCTCGATAGTGAGCGAGCGGCGTGATCTATTCGTGGGTGTCTTGCATTCAAGTACCTTAAGTCATTAAGTTACTTATATGGATCTGGCGTATGAATTGCACGACCTCGTCCGCACACTCGACAAGTGGGCGGAGCGGAAGCTGCGGCCCAAGGGGCTGAGCTACAACAAGTACGTCGCGCTCGTCATCGTCTCCGAGCACCCAGGACTCACGGGTCGGAACCTGGCCAAGGCTCTCGGGGTGACGGAGGCCGCAGGCAGCGGAATCGTCCGCTCGCTGCTTGCCGCTGGGCTGATCGTGGACGGAGCGCCATCCGGTGCAGGCAACGTCCGGAGCCTGAGTATCACCGAGCCCGGCGCCACGGTACTCGCCGGGTGCAGCGTGATGCTCGGGTCGTCCCTGGATGACAACGCGGTGGCTATCGGGCTCGATCCGCACCATCTCGCCGAGACGATTCGTGCTCTGCACGACGAGGTCCGCACCGTGCGGCCCACCATCCCGACTTCAAGGAAAGAAGAATCATGATTACTGGTCTTGCCATCACAGCACTTGTCCTCGGCGTGGCGCGCCTGGTGGTGTTCGTCGCCCTGCATCTGGTGCGCAGCGACTACAACATCGTCGAGCACGCGGTCAGCGACTACGCCGTAGGACGCACGCGAACCCTCAGCAGTGTGATGACGTGGATCACCGCCGCCTTCTGGGGCGTGCTCGCCCTCGCGACGCTGGTAGCGTTCCCCGACTGGAAGGATCTCACGGGAGTTGTCGCCTGCCTGCTCGCTCTCGCCGCGATCTTCATCGTGCTGCCGTTTCTCCCCACCGATGTCGAGGGGACACATGCCACTACAATCGGGCGGTTGCACATGCTGGCCGCGATCGCGTGGTTTGCGCTCAGCTACGCCTGCATGGGCAACTTCGGCCGGCTCTTCCAGGATGCGAGCCCGCAACCCTGGGGCACCACCCTGGTCGCCCTGTCGTGGATTGCCCTGGTGTCGCTCATCGTTCTCGTGGCCGCCCTCGTCATCCGACAGGCTCGGCGCTACGTCTTTGGCATCGCGGAGCGAATCTTCATCCTGTCCGTGACGCTCTTCTACATCACCGTCGCCATCGCAATGCTCGCCACGTCGTGACTACGAATCGATAGAGGCAAAGATGCTGAGTAGAGCTTCGGATCGACTCCAATCCACACCGGCGCGGGCCGATCGTTGATCGATGTCCTGAACACCGTGAATCTGCTACGCGACCGCGGCGTGAACCTCCGATCCATTGCGGACGGGATCGACCCCGCGACCACGACCGGTCGAAGGAAGCCTCAGACGATTAGGCGTTGAAACGATCGATCTCTACTACCTGCACCATCGCAGTGACGATACACCGATCGAGGAGACCATCGGCGCGATGGCGGAGCTTCGGCAGGCCGGGAAGATTCGATTATTGGGCTTGTCGAACGTGACCGCCGAGGACATTCGACGAGCTCAGGCGACGCATCCCTTCGCAGCAGTCCAAGAGGCATGGTCGCTGTCGGGACGTATGGTCGAGTCGATCCTGCCGTTGCTCCAACAGCACGACATTACTCTCGTGGCCCACTCTCCAATGGGTCACGGTGACATGGGAACGGATTGGGCAGCGCGCCTGTTCGCGGCGTCTGAGTGGATCGGCATAACGCCCGCCCAGATCGCTCTCGCATGTGTCCACAACCGCGGACGCCAGCTCGGCCACCTCTACGACAACATCGCCGCAAGTCAGGTCACACTCGACGACGCGACAATGGCCGAACTGACCACCTCGGACCCCGACCCAGCTGGCCGTGACATTTAGTGCCACTAGATGGCAGCCAGATACCGCCGCAAGTCACAGACGTGTTTCCACCGCAGCCCAGAACCCGGACCATCAGGTAGACGCCCTGATACGTGCGGGGGTCTCCCTGACAATATCTACATCGACCATGCCAGCGGCGCCAAAGCATCTCTACGATGCAGGGGAATCACACTGTTCAGCGAATCGCTCCCTGCTGCAGGTCCCGCTCCCCACGATCTACGGCCACCTCAACAAAGAAAGTACCGGAAGGCGCCCCACCGGCAAAGGGCCAATGCAGGCTTAGCGCTCAATCCGTCTCCATTACTACCAAGACCCCGCGACTACGACGCAATTTTCATTGACTGCCCCCCCGGGCAATGAACCCCTGCAAGTGGCGGCCCTGGGCGCCGCAGCATTCGTCATTGTTCCCACGAAGACTGATAAAGGCGGACGTGAAGGTCTTCTTGGTGTAGCGAAGCGCTTGGATACAGTCCTTGACGTGAACCCTGACCTCGATCTGCTTGGCGTCGTCGTCACGGCCACCACTTCCTCAGCGACAAATGTCCAACGCGTCGCAAGGGAGGCGATTGCGGAGGCCTTTGGTACCCATGATGTGCTTTTCAGTGGCACAGTCCGCTACGCAGAGGCAACGGCTCAGGCAGCCCGCGAGAAGGGCGTCTTGGTCCACGAGCTTGAGCAACAGGTCAAGGCCGGACCTAAATGGTATGACGTGCTCAATGGCACGGCCCAGGGTGTTGCCAACCAGCCTCGCTCCGCCGGCAATGTCGCAGAAGATCTTCACCAGATAACGCAAGAACTGGTAGCCAGGCTTTTGAAGGCCGAGGAAAGGAACGCATCATGACCGATTCAGTACGAGAACCGATTGGTCTTCCTCCTCGGCGGCCAACCCCCGTTCAGAGCCTTGTGAAAGCTAACAGGACGGCTCAGCCGGCACCAACAACCCGAGAGGCATCCACTCCGGCAAAGTTGGAGCGACCCGCAACGGTGGCTCAGTCCTCGGGCCCAACGCAGGCCACAGTTCCCAAAGGGGACGCTGAGGCCAAACCTCAGCAGGTCACGTTCTACATGGATCCAACTGATCTTGGTCGAGCAAAGGCTGCATTTAAGGCAACAGGAGGGCTGGAAGGCGACCGCACATGGTCAAATTTCATTGCAAACGCGGTCCTATCTGAGGCCAACAAACGGCAGAAGAAATACAACGACGGAGAGCCTTTCAAGACCAGCAATGAGAAACTGCCCCCTGGCCGAAAGGTATGATTACTAGCTTTACAGGCAAAGACAGTAAAGACTGTAAAGCTAGTAATCATTCACAATCCTGCTGATTTTCAATGTCGGGGGTCGGGCCTACACTAGCGTTATAAGATTTTTGTTCTAGTAAATGGTGTGTCATGGCTCATGTTTCGAATTTTGTTGCGGTAGGGTTGCCCTCTACGGTTGCGGCGCAACACCCTTTGATGGTGGGCGAATCGGTGGCATGTGGGTATCCATCGCCCGCACAGGACTACTTCGACGGCCGGATCAACCTCAACGAACACCTAATCAAGGACGTCACCAGCACCTTCGTGGTGAGGGTGAGTGGGGATTCCATGGAGGGTGCCGGTATCAGTGATGGTGACGAGCTGATCGTCAATCGGGCTCTGACTCCTCGGGATGGGTCAATCGTGATTGCCATCCTGGACGGTGAGCTGACCGTCAAGCGCCTGCAGCTGAAAGCTGGGGGAGTGGTCCTCCATGCGGAGAACCCCAAATACCCGGACATTCAAGTGCCCGACGAATCCGCCCTGCAGATTTGGGCAGTGGCTGAGACCTGCCTGCACGACCTCCGGCACTAGGCCAGGTGCTTCGATGCGTATCCGCATCGCTGACCCCTCAGGCCCGGCCCTGATGCCCGGCAGTGACTACATTGCTCACGTCGATGTGAACTCCTTCTACGCCAGCGCAGAGAGAGCCTTCAACCCGTCCCTTGAAGGCGTCCCCGTCGTGGTGTTGTCCAACAATGACGGCTGCGTGGTCAGCCGCACCGCCGAGGCGAAAGCGCTGGGGATCCCCATGGGGGAGCCCTGGTTCAAGCTCGCACCCCGCGCCAAAGCCTGGGGGCTGGTGGCACTCTCCAGCAACTACGAGCTCTACGGTGACATCAGCTCTAGGGTCATGGAACTGTTGGGACGCTACAGTGCGTGGGTCGAGGTGTACTCGATAGATGAGGCCTTCCTGGGTGTGAACGGCACACCGGTGCAGATGCGCCAGCTTGGACGCACCATCAAGGATGCTGTCCGCCGGCACGTCGGCGTCCCCGTATGCGTCGGAATCGCGCGAACGAAAGGCCTGGCCAAGCTTGCAAACCGTCTCGCTAAAAATAATTCTGACTTCGGTGGTGTGTGTCACTGGGAATCCATCCCCGAAGGCGTGCGGGACGGGCTGATGTCCAGGCTTTCGGTGGTGGAGCTGTGGGGAGTGGCCGCGCGCTTAACTCGCCGGTTGAATGCCATGGGCATCCACACCATTCTGGATTTGAAGAACGCCAACGCCGTGATGATCCGTGATCGCTTCTCGGTTGTGTTGATGCGTACCGTGTTGGAGCTTCAGGGCACTCCCTGCATTCCCATGGAAGAGGAACGAGTGGGTCGGGACCAACTCATTTTCTCCCGTTCCTTCTCAACCCCCGTGACCACGGCCGCGGACATGGGACAGGTCATGAGCGTCTACGCCCAACAAGCCAGTGCCCGCCTGGCAAAGCACGGCCTCCAAGCCAAGGTGCTCACCGCCTTTGCCGGAACATCCCACTACAACCAGGACAACATCTCCTATCCCTCGGTGTGTGTTCCGCTGCCGATGCCCACCGCGGATCCCGTACTGCTCCACAAGGCCGCCAACAGCCTGTGCGAACGGATCTATGAAGGTGTGAAATACGTCCGGGCCGGGATCATGGTCACCGACCTGCGCCCCACCGGTAACCAATCACCGCTGGAGTTGTTTGAGAACCTGCACGAGGAACGCGGCATCGGCACGCTGCTTGAATCCGTGTCCAAGAAGTACGGGCGGGGGAGTATCGGCCTTGGAAGTGCCGGCGTCCGGGGAGGGCCAGACTGGTCCATGAAACGCGACATGCTCTCACCGCGATACACCACCCACTGGGACGAGCTCCTACTCGTCAAAGCCTCGTGAAGGATAAAAATTGCCCATGATCATCATCGCCACCGTCGAAACCCTCGACGGCAACACCTTTGCCACCACTGAAGTTGAGGCAAAGGACTACGCCGCGGGCTTCGCCCAGCTGCGCAGCAATGCGCCGGAAGGGCAGAGCATCATCAACGTACGAGTACAGCGCTAATGTTCCGTGTGGGGCCGAATGGAAGTCTCAGAAACCAAGGTAGTTACGCCAAGGAAAGGAATCATGAAGTGACCACCGTAAGGACGTTGTAAGGCTGTACACATCTCTCGCAAACCCCTGGTGATCCTCCACGCCCAAGATGATGTGAGCGTTGTGTGCAGCCGCCCTTTGGGTCCCGCTGTCCATCCTGTGTGCGGGAAAAGACCGGAGGAATATCTTTTGCCGTGCACCTGTGGACAGGGGGCCAAGAACGAAACCACCCAGGCTTACGAGCTAAGAGGCTCCACCAGTTCGGGCCCGTCACCCTTGAGGGGGCCCACCTGGTGAAACTGCAGGGCCTCGGCCACTGGCGTAGCCGCAGCCACGGCGGCGTCCATCAATGTCTGGTCCCCGTCCTGGTCAGCGTCCAACCATTCGTCCCAGAAACTGGGTGGCAACGTCACGGGGGTGCGGTCATGGAGCTGGCTCACTTCTCCGACCGCTGCGCGTGTCAGGATCGTGGCCGTCAGCGTCCAGTAGTCCTCATGGTCCTCTGGCAGGGACTTGTCCGGCCACCAGGTGTACAAGCCGGCGAACGCCAGGATCTCATCCCCAGGGGAGTGGATCGCATACGGAGTCTTGGTCTTGCCCTCTGTGTGCCACTCATAGTAGAAATCGGCCGGGTTATCCGGTACTCGTTTGGCGCAGTCTTTAGCGTCTTAGAGTGCGTCATTGGTTCGTTCGGCGCTTGTGGAGCCGTGGTTATCTTCTCCTGTTCTTCAAAGTCGTTGACGTCGCCAAGGGGTGAAACTGGGCGCTGCCGTGGGCAGCATCCAGGGGCATGCCGGATGGGAACAGCGTCTGGAGGGGCAGGAAACGAGCTACTATGAGTGCATAAGTACGCACCTATGCACTCGATTGGTTACTGTGATGCTTTCTGTTCTGAAAAATACGACGTACCGGCGACTGTTTTCCGCCCAAGTAGTGGCCTTGGTAGGCACCGGGTTGTTGACGGTGGCGCTGGGTTTGCTGGCGTTTGACCTGGCCGGCAAGGATGCCGGCGCCGTGATGGGCACGGCGTTGACGGTGAAGATGGCCGCCTATGTCGGATTCGCCCCGGTCATCAATGCGCTGGTGGCCAGGCTGCCGAAGAAGCCGGTGTTGATCGGTGCCGACCTGCTCCGTGCGGGCATGGCCTTGTGCCTGCCGTTCATTACCGAAACATGGCAGATCTATGTGTTGATCTTCGTGCTGCAGTCCGCCTCCGCCACGTTCACCCCGGCGTTCCAATCCTTGATTCCCCAGGTGTTGAAGGACGAGCGAGACTACACGCGAGCATTGTCCCTGTCACGGTTGGCCTATGACATGGAAGCCTTGGTCAGCCCGGCCTTGGCGGCCTTGCTGTTGACGGTGATCAGTTACAACAACCTGTTCCTCGGGACCGTGGTCGGATTCCTGTTCTCCGCCTCGATGGTGATGTTCACCCGGTTGCCAAGAACCGAGCAAGCTGCAGGGGTGCAGACCTCGTTGTGGCACCGGACCACGCTGGGAACCCGCATTTTCTGGCGGAACCGGCGCCTTCGGTCCTTGCTGGCCCTCAATCTTGTGGTCGCAGCCCCCACCGCCTTGGTGCTGGTCAACACGGTTGTCTATGTCCGTGAAACCCTGCACCGTCCCGCAACCGATCTTGCCCTGGCACTGGCCTGCTTCGGGGTTGGCTCGATGATCGTCGCACTCTGCGCGCCCAAGTTCTTGGATAGCTTCGGTGACCGGGTGGTCATGCTCACCGGCGCCGCTTTGCTGCCTGTTGTGTTGGCTGGGGCCACCGTCCTGACGTTCCTGCCGCCCGGGCCTGGGCAGTGGTGGTGGTTGTTGGGGTTGTGGTTCCTGCTCGGTGCAGGCAATTCCACGATCCTGACGCCGTCCTCCCGGCTTTTGCGCAATGCCTCCACGGAGGAAACCGCACCGTACGTTTTCACGGCCCAGTTTTCCCTCTCACACGCCTGCTACATCATCACCTACCCGCTGGCCGGGTGGATCGGTGCCGCCTTTGGATTGGGGCCGGCTGCGCTGGCACTGACTTTTATTGCGATGATAGGTAGTGCAGGTGCATTCCTGTCCTGGCCCCGCCATTCCCTGACGGATGCCCCAGCTGTAGAAACTGAGGAAGTGACCATTGAGCAGTCAACCGGAGAGCGTGCGCAGCGCGGCCACTGAATCCCCCTCGCTCGTCCATGAAGTCGAGCCCGGCCCCGAACTCCTGGACGCCGCAGCAGCGACGTTGCGGATGCTGGCCGAACCGACGCGCCTGCACCTGCTCTGGCAACTCTCCGATGGACCCAAGACTGTTTCAGAACTGACCGCCGCTGCCGGTGTGCCCCGCACCGTGGCCAGCCAGCATCTGGCCAAGCTGCGCCATAGCGGCCTGGTAGATACCCGCAAAGAGGGCCGCAACGTGATCTACTCCCTGCGTGATGGTCACCTGGTGCGGTTGATCCGGGAAACCATCAACCACGCCGACCACCAATTGACCGGCGAACCCCTCCACAACTAACACCCACCACGTACTAGCACCGGCACACAGGAAGACGGGATCATGGCAGCTCATGCACCCCTGCGTCTTCCGCGTGCCCTGCTCGTCACCACGGCAGTTCTGGGCCTGGCCGTCGCCGCCCACCCAGCTGCAGGCGGCTCACTGCCCCCGCTAGCCGTCCTGGCTCTGCTGGCCGCACTGATCCTGGTCCCGGTCACACTTCTATCCCGTCGCCGCATCACCCTGCCCGCCATGGCCCTGACCCTGGGCGCAGGTCAAGGCCTGCTGCATAGCGTGTTCAGCCTGTTCCACGGCGTCACCGGACACTGCACAGCCTCGGGCATGGCCACACACCACGGCCACCACACCAATGTCGTCCCGGACTGCAGCTCACTGGGTGCCGTTGCCGGTGCCACCCACCACATGGGCCAAGACCTCGGTGGCGCACTCATGGTCTCCGCCCACATCCTGGCCGTGTTTTTGACCGCCCTAATTCTGGCCCATGGTGAGGCGGCGCTGTGGCAACTCCTTGCCTGGCTACGCCCCCTCGCCGCGCAGATACAGCCCCGGCCACTTCCTGTGCACACTCGGCTTGTAGTCCTGAGTGCGGTGGCTTGTGAAAAAGTGGAATATCCGACGCTAAGCTTTTGACCGATGAAATGTGGTGAGCGACGCTTGGCGTACAGCGACGCGATCAAGTTCGTTCACATACTTGGAAATTGCTGATGCGATCCACATCGGTGATTCGGCCGTGCGGGTCCAGATCGCTCGAATGGCGGGCTTCATTGCCCAACGGGGTGTGTTCAAGTAGTTCAACACTTCAGTCTTCCGCACTCGATCGCTCTTCAGGGCTCCCAGCGATTGCCGGGCGGAACGCGCAACGTCTCGAGCGTCGTCGCAGCGTCCATAACGTTAGACGTTAAACCGGAACTCCACCACGTCGCCGTCGGCCATTCCGTATTCTTTGCCTTCGATGCGGACCTTGCCGCGGGACTTCGCCTCAGCCATGGAACCGGCGTCGATGAGATCCTCAAAGGATACTACCTCGGCCTTGATGAATCCGCGCTGGAAGTCTGTGTGGATGACGCCTGCAGCCCGAGGAGCCGTGTCTCCGCGGTGGATGGTCCAGACACGAGTTTCTTTGGGACCGGCGGTGAGGTAAGTCTGCAGGCCCAGGGTATCGAAACCTACTCGGGGTGGCTTGTGAAAAAATAACATATCCGACGTTAGGTTTTGTCGGGCGCCGTAGCGGCCTGTATTTGCCGGGGTTGATCTTGTTGGTGCGTGGCCGGTGAAATCGCCGGTGAGGTTGATGTGTTCCCATCCCAGGGGTGAGAGGAACCGCAGCAGGTCGGGGTCCGTCTTCTTCGCGATAGCGCGGACAAGCTCAAGACGGGCCACCACCGATCGCTCGTGGAGGAGGTGCAGGAACCGAGCTTGGTCATCGGCGCTCAGCGCTGCGAACCCGGCAGCGATGTCTTTCGCATCGGCCGGAACCGTTTTCTCGCCGTCGGGCAAGGCATCCGCCTTCTCAACCCACGCGAGCAATGCATCACTTGACTTCGACATGATCCCCCAGACATGGACACGGTCCAGGCGTCTGTATCAAAACCCCCAAGCGAGAGTCGTGGTCGCCCAAGGCCGGCCATTCCTAGGATCAGAAACTGATGCCGGCTGGATCGGCGCCGCTCCGATCCAGCGGAACGAAACGCACTGCCTCGGCCCCCTCAAGCTCAAGGAGAGGCCACGCGCGAGTGCCGTCCTGATCGGTGCGGATGATGGTGAAATACACCTTCTGCGCTTTGTCGTCCAGATAGCCTCTGAGCTTGATCGGTCCGCGGAGCCCACCTTGCACATACGGTGGGGTCCCGCGGTGGCGAACCTTCGCGAACCGGTTCCAGAGGGCGTCCGCGTCGACCTCGGATCCAGGCTGCGGGCAGCGGCGGCACACCAGCCGCTCGCCTGTCGCCCTCACAATCCAACGGGCTCGTTCGGCTCGAACGGTATTGAGACCAGCGAACAGCAACCACGCGCCGACGATCATAACGACGACGGGTACGGCGACGCGACCGGTCTCATCTCCGCCCGACGCGGCCCAGGCGCCGATGATCCGAAACCCGAACGCACCGAACAACACCATCGCCGCGCCGAGAGCTGCGACAATCCAGTAGATCAGGACCGAGCGGCGTTCGTACACAAACCGTTCATCCGCTGCCAACACCGGATCGTCGCGGACCGCATCGCTGACGTGTGTTTCCATGCACCCAGCCTACGGGTGGCCGAGCTGGTCAGCCAAGACTCACGACATGCACCGCGCTTGTCTCGACAGCCAGCTTGTGATCGTGAAGTCTCCGGCGTTCACGGCTTCTCCGTTCGGTCAACACGCCGGCTCGTGGCCAGGCGGCGAGGATCGTAGTCCGGGGTTGAGTAGGAACTGAACAGCCGTTAGCGCTAAGCACTTTTGTGGGTCTGTACGATCTGTTGTATGGCTTCAGATTTCCTGACAGAGGCTCAGGTGACTGGGTATGGTCGTTTTCAAGGTGTGCCGGCGAGGCCTGATTTGGAGCGGTACTTCTTTCTGGATGATGAAGACCCGGTTTTGATTGCTAAGCGTCGTGGGGACAACAACAGGCTTGGATTCGCTTTGCAGATCACGACAGTACGTTTTCTTGGGGTGTTTCTTGAGGATCCGTTGGATGTTCCGTGGCCGGTGGTCGAGCACTTGGCTGAGCAGATCGGGGTTGGTGATCCCTCGTGTGTTAAGAACTACAAGCGAAGATCAATGACGGCGTTCGAGCATGCTTGGGAAATCCAGGAGGCTTATGGATTTTCTGCCCTTGATGATGACGGACCGATGAGTGATTTTCGTCGATATTTGGAGGATCGTGCTTGGGTTCATGCAGAGGGCCCGGCTGCGTTGTTTGATCATGCAGTGGGGTGGCTGCGAAGCCATCAGGTGTTACTCCCGGGTATTACGGTGCTGAGCCGGATGGTCTTGAAGGTCAGGGCTGATGTTGCCGACATGGTCTGCGGGCTTCTGGCAGGCGCGGCCGACAATGTTGACCCGCAGCTGCCGGGACGTTTACTCAGGTCCTTAAGAGTGCCGGAAGGGAGCCGTTTTTCGGAGCTGGAAAGATGGAAACAATCACCGACCCGCGTGACGGGTCCTGCGTTGGTGTCTGCTTTGGGTCGGGCCATGGAGTTGGAAGCTCTGCGTGCCAGGGATGCTGATTGTTCTGGCGTTCCCTCGAACCGGATTGCTGCTCTGGCGAGGTATGGGATGGCGAGTAAGGCTGCGACGTTGCAGGGTTTGTCCGAGCCTCGGCGTACGGGAACACTTCTGGCTCTGGTGCGGCATCTGGATGCGGTGGCGGTGGATGATGTTCTTGATTTATTCGCATTGTTGATGTCCACCAAGTTGATTAATCCTTCACGGAAGGCTGCCGATAGCAATCGGCTGGCATCGTTGCCTCGATTGGAACGTGCCTCCCGACTATTGGCATTGGTTAACCAGGAGTTGTTGTTGGTGCTGGATGCTGTGGCCGCCAGCGACCTCGAACTGGATGTGGGAGTGGTGCGGGCTTCTCTGGGCAAGGTCGCCTCAAGAGCCCAGATTTTGGACGCCGTGACGATCGTGACGGGCTTGGTCCCTGACGATCGTGACGGGCTTGGTCCCTGACGATGACGGCAGCGCAGAGACGGCTATTCGCGTCGCTTTGGCGGAGAAGTACCGCACGGTTCGACCGTTCTTGACGTTACTGGCAGCAACAGCCTCACTTGCGGCCGCCCCCGCCGGCGAGACCGTCTTGGAAGCGGTCAAGGTGTTGCCGGAGCTGGCCGCGCGTAGGACCCGAATCAAACCGTTGTTTCCAGAAGAAATCGATCCATCGTTGGTCCCGCAAGCCTGGCGTAGAGCCGTTCTTTGCAATCCTGATCTGCCGCCCGGGACGGTAGATCGAGATGCTTACGTTGTTTGTGTACTCGAGCAACTCTACAAAGCGTTGCGGGTACGCGATGTTTTTGCGACGTGTTCACATCGCTGGGGTGATCCACGGGCACAGCTACTTGAAGGCGCCGCCTGGGCCAAGTCCAAGCCGAAGATTCTGGGCAGTTTGGGCCTGGGTACTCCGGTCAAAACGCACCTTTCTACTCTGGTGGACGCACTCGATGCAACTTGGCGTCAGACAGCAGACCGGCTTCATGAAGCAGGAACCGACTCATCGATCAGCCTTGTTCCTGGCGCCGAAGGAAGGATGCGCCTCTCGGTCGAGCGGCTCGATGCACTCGATATCCCTGCGAGCCTGCTCGCACTACGGGCTGTGACTGCGGCGATGCTCCCACGGATCGACTTGCCAGATTTGTTGTTGGAAGTCCATTCCTGGACTGGTTTTCTCGATGCCTATGTCCATGTCTCCGGTGCCGGTACGCGGGTGCGGGACTTAGCAATGTCGGTAGCTGCTCTCCTGATCGCTGAAGGGTGCAACGTCGGTCTGGTTCCGGTCACGGACCCGGCCAGGGAGGCTTTGACTCGCGCCAGGCTCTCTCATGTTGATCAGAACTATGTGCGGGCCGAGACGCATGCAGCCGCGAACGCTGCCCTCATCGAAGCCCAGAGAAAAGTGTCGATCGTCCAACACTGGGGTGGTGGGCTGCTGGCCTCCGTCGATGGGCTCAGGTTCGTTGTCCCGGTCCGGACGATAAGCTCTGGCCCGTCACCGAAGTACTTCGGCTACAAACGCGGTATCACCTGACTGAACGCGGTCAACGACCAGGTCGTCGGGATCGGGGCGCAAATCGTCACCGGCACACCCAGAGATAGCCTTCACATCCTCGACGTGTTGCTGAATCTTGACGGCGGCCCGAAACCAGACATCATCGCCACGGACGAGGCATCGTACTCCGACATGGTCTTCGGACTGTTCAGCATGCTCGGATACCGCTTCTCTCCGCGGATCTCAGACATCGGCGACACAAGATATTGGCGCGCACAATGGCCGGCCGAACCCGTCTCCGATTATGGTCCCCTCAATGATATCGCCCGGCACAAGGTCAACCTGGGCAAGGTCGAAACTCACTGGCCAGACATGCTTCGTGTTGTTGGAGCACTCGTGACCCACCAGGTCCGGGCCTATGACGTGCTGAAAATGCTTGGACGCGACGGAAGGCCCACCCCGTTGGGCCAGGCCTTCGCCGAGTATGGGCGGATACCAAAGACTCTTCACCTTCTAGCCATGGTCGACCCCATTGATGACACCCACAGGCGCGGCGTCAATACCCAGACAACGGTTCAGGAATCTAGACACAGGCTGGCCCGGAAGGTCTTCCGCGGCAAACGAGGCCAACTTCACCAGCGCTACCGAGAAGGCCAGGAAGATCAACTTGGCGCACTTGGCCTCGTGGTGAACGCGATTGCACTGTGGAACACCCGCTACCTCAACGCGGCCATCGACGAGCTGCGCACACAGGGGCGGCAGATTCGCGATGAAGACATCGCCAGGCTCTCACCCCTCGGGCACGCCCACGTCAATGAACTCGGCCGTTACACCTTCTCAACGACCAATACACCCAAGACTCTTCGACCGTTCAGAGACCCAACACATGATGTCGACGAGGAGTCCACGAAATGGGTCCCATAAACGATCAATAGTCATCGACACGGCACGAACACGGGATTCAAGGAGAAATTGCTTAGGCATAGTCACTATCTTTCTCACAGAAGATAGCGGCATCAAAGCCGGGACGGTTCAGTCTGCGGCCCTTACGTGACCCGAACACGGAAACCGCAGCGGATGAGTAGCCGAACTATGGCAATGGCACTCTATTGCAAACGATCGTGTGCGATAGACCAGAGATGCATTCAGGACAAGCCAGACCCCGCCTAGCGCCAATGGCAGCACGGATCCTACTCAAACCCCAATACGTGCTGGACGTACTGAGCGGAATTTTCGGTGAGGCCTGCGGCGGTTACCCGGCCCACGCCAGTGAGGAAGAACCCGGGGAGGTAGCTCATGCCGACCCGCTTGGCGGTCACCTCGAAGGGGCTGGTGAGCTCGTCGAGGGTTCGGTTGTAGGGACCGGGAACTTCGTAATCGCTCCGCGTGGACCAGGTGGAGACGGCCACGCCGAGCTCTTTATGTTGCAGAGCCGTGCCGCCTGGCCCATAGGCCCACCCGCGCTCCAGCACGACATCCAGCCAGAACTTCAGCAGGGAAGGGCTGCTGTACCACCGGAACGGAAACTGGAGAATGATGCGGTCGTGCTGTTCCAGTAGTCGCTGCTCCCGGGCTACGTCAATCTGCCCGGTGGGGTACTCCTCGTAGAGGGCGTGAACGGTGACCTGGCCACTCTCGCGCAGGGCCTCAACCCAGGCCGCGTTGATGGTGGAGGTTGACAGGTCGGGGTGGGCAATGATCACGAGGGTGTTCATATGATGGTGCTTTCTGGGTGAGTGGTGTGGGGCGTGCACCAGATACACTAGTGCGCTGTCCGAGTTTTTTCGAACTTCTGGTAGGCTGCATCCATGTTACCGATATCCAGTTTCCGGGCGGATGCTTTTGACGCGCCAGAGTTCTTGCCTGAGCCGCTTCCGGAACCGTCACTTGATGACATTCGTCTTGAAGCTATTTTCGGTGCGCTATCGCAGCCGCTACGGCTGACCATTATCCAGAAACTCCTCTTGGAGTCCGAGAGCTACGATCACTCCTGTAGCTGGTTCGGGTTCAATCGCCCGAAGTCATCGCTCACTCACCACTTCAAGGCCCTCCGTGAGGCAGGCCTGATCCGGCAGCGCCAGTACGGATTGGAACGGCGTAGCCGGGTGCGCACCGCGGACCTCAACGCTCGTTTCCCTGGGCTGCTCGATTTGGTCGTGGCCTGGATAGCTCGGTCCTAGGCTTTGGGTAGTTCTCGGGCGACGAACATGAATGCTGCTGCGGCGGCCGCAACAAGCACCATGGCGAACCCGGTGGCGCCGGCCCCCAGACCGATGCCGTCGATGAGGAATCCGGTGGCCACTGGGATGATCCCGGCCGGGATGTAGCCACCGATGTTTAGCAGTGAGTTTGCCTGGGCGCGGTGGACGCCGGGCACTCGGGTGCCGATAAGGGTCAATCCGCCCAGTTGCCCGAGCCCTTGGCCGATTCCGGCCAAGACCGCTGAGAGGACAAGGATTGCCGATAGCGAGGCCGTAACAGCGAGGATCAATGAGCCCATTGCCAGCATCGTGGCCGACGCTCCGAGCAGGAAGATCGTGCGAATGGAGAACCGTGCAACCGCAAATTGCACACCGGTCGCGGCGAGGAACATGGCGCAGGCCATGCCGCCGGCAATGAGGGGGCTCGTGATGCCGAGCAGGGTCGACAGAACCGAGGGTCCCAGTGACAATACGAACGAGGTTGCGGTAATGCCGGGCGCGAATACCGCAATGCCGAGCAAGACGTGAATCTGGTACTCCCGAGGCACGCTAGGTAGTCGCCAGCGCCGGTCTCTAGTGGCTGGTTGCGTGGTGTGATGCTGTTTCAACGGCAAGACGATCGCGATGACCAGGGCCACCGTGAGCACAATGAGTTCGGTGACAAAGAGCGGTACGACCGGATTGGGCAGCAGCTGCGCGTAGATCCCGGCCAACAATGGGCCGAGGCCGGCGCCTAGAACCATGGCGACGGAGGCTGCGAGCGATGCTTGCCTCTTGCGCTCATTGGCGGCCAGGTCGACCACAGCGGCCATCCCGGCCGACACAATGACGCCCACGGAGACGCCAGTGAGGAAACGAGCAATGCCAAGTACCAGAACTGTCTCGGCCGTGGCGAAGAGAACGCAGGCCACAATTGCCAACACCAGGCCGGGGATAAGTACGGGCTTGCGACCAATCTGGTCGGCGAGTTGTCCAGCCACCAGGAGGGTCAACAGCAGGCCGACGATGTAGGCCGCAAAAACCAGTGTCAGGGTGCCAGCGGAGAACCCTAGTTGAGCCTGCCATCGCACATAGAGCGGTGTTGGCGAGTTTGATAGTGCGAAGACCGCTGTCACGAGCGAAGCCGCGAGGAGCATCGCCAGGTTCTGGCGCTTCGGGGCACGGGTGTGGGGAGTTGTCGGTTTGGCTGTTTGGGGATTTTGTGGCGTATGTGTTTGGTGCGCGATGTTGTTCATGCGTCCTCAGATCTTGTACGAGTATTATCGAACATATCACGTTACGAAAATAGTCGAACTCGTACGATTTAATACGAACTACTGATAAGTTGAGTCCCTCAGCTCCGGGGGAAATCCTTCGGGCCTGAAACGTCGAATGGTGCACCGTCGCGCCTGGCCCACTGGCCACCGGGCAGCTAAAAATTCTGTCCGTTGCACGAAACAACAGCGGGAGATCATATGTCGGTTGCTTTCTCGACGTCTGAAGAGACGACTTCTTATGCGGTTCCTGAGCTGCTGGAACCTATCAGCACACTCGATGACATTGACATCCGTCATATTCGCTATTTTCTGGCCGTGGTGCGCTGCGGTTCTGTTTCCGCCGCTGCGGCCGAGCTGAATGTGTCGCAGCCCAGTCTCAGCCAACAAATCATTCGCCTGGAGCAACGGGTTGGCTTCTGTCTGTTCGAGCGCAAACCCCGCGGTGTAGAAGTCACATCGGCCGGTCTGGCCTTTCTCAAAGGGGTGGAGCACATCCCGCACGCGGTTCGGGCGGCTATCGTCGCGGCGTCCCCGCACCGCAACACGATAACAATAGGGATCTGTTCCGGTATCTCCTACCCGACGATCTCGGATGTCTCGGAGATGATCCGCAAATCGATCATCTCCGAGGGAAGCTGGTGTGACATGCCACGCTTTCAGTTGAAATCCATTTCGTCGAGCAGTCAGGGCGCCTCGCTCCGTTTAGGGGACATTGACATAGGTATAGTTCGGATTCCGCTGACCGATCCGAGTCTGACCATGGTTCCGTTCAACGTGGAGGAACTTGGTGTCTTGATGGCCGCTGGACACCCGCTAGCTGAATTCAATGCCTTGAGTTGGGCCGATCTGCGAGGGCAGCGGTTGCTTTGGGGCAATTCCTCTGACGATCAGGAATACTCCCGCGCGCTGCTCATGGCATTCCGGCATAGGGGTTGGGATCCAATGCTGGAAAACGTGGACATTCATCGTCCGGAACTGACCATTCATGCCCTGAACCACGCCCTACGGGATACGGTTGCCGTATATCCAAGAAGTTCCTTTCAGAGCTCTCCTGATGTTCAGTGGCGGCCACTGGCCGAGTCTCCGGTCACCGAGACCCTGGCCTTTGCTGCGGTCACCGGCACCCGGTACGCCACGCTGATCGACCATCTCGCCGACAATATTTAGCGTGGTCAGCTCCCGGCGAGGAGTTGGTGTGGGATGGACACGGTCATGGCCTCCCTATCGATGCCGAGGTCACCTAACCAGGTGTCGATCGTTGCCCAGGCCTCTGGAACGTCGGGTTGGGTTGGCTGTCCGAGGTCGGAGGACAGTAGCACCCGTGGGTGCGAGGCGACCAGCCTTGCCAGGTGATCGAGGTGGCGATGACCCATCAGTACCATCAGTGCCGTGATTTCCACCCAGACGTGCCCGGCGGAGGACAATAGCCCGACATCCGATTCCGAAAACCCGGAGAGAGGATGGGTGGCATGAGTCAGTAGCAGCCGATCGAGACCGATATCGGCGGCTGCATCGACGATGGCGAGTGCTTCATCGCGTCGGCAATGCCCAGTCGCTACGACAAGATCGAGGTCACGGGCGCAGCGCAGAACATCGAGTACTTCCGGTCGCAGGTGGCCGGAGTCATCCATTACCCGGGCGTGGGACCATTTCTCCCGGTAGAACTGCGGATGAAATGGCTCGGCCGTCAGCGCCGACGCATGGGGGTGTGGGGTGAGGGTGGGTAGATAGACGACTAGTCGAGCAGGACTGTCAACGCCGTGGGCGAACGCGGCTCGCTGCACCACTCGGTGGTCCACACCCCCAGCGAGAGCATTCAGTACAACCGATCCGGACACTGGGAACCCTTCTTGACGAGCTTCCCAGGCTGCGGCCGCGGTGGAATCCAGGTGACTCTTCACAACCACCCATCCTGATGCGGCGAGGTAGTGTCGACCCGCCTGAACTACGGAGTGACGACGCCTGGTGATGTCAGGGCCCGCGTGATAGTGGACATCGATCATTCGACTCGCGAGTGCACCACTCGGCGAAATCATGACTGGGGGCGGTCCGGGCCGTCCCACGGTCGGTCGTAACGGAACTGACGGCGTGCCTCATCGAGGCGAAGCCCAGAATCGGACGCCAGAGATATGAGTTCTTCGGTACGTTCGACTTGTTCGGCCCGTGTGATTACTTCGATGACGTTGTTATGCGGAATAACGATGGCCCCGTTGTCGTCGGCCACGACAAAGTCACCGGCCTGCACTCGGACGGCCCCGATGAGGACGTCTTCGCCGGTACTGGCGAGCTCTACACGGTTCTTACCGCTGACCATGTGCACCGCCGTACTGAATAGCGGGTAGTTGTGTTCACGGATCTCCCGAACGTCCCGGGCAGACCCGTGAATGACCGTGCCAGCGATCTCACGTCGTCTCGCGACCGAGGTCAGAAGGCCGCCCCAGGTAGTACATTCGGTCGATCCGCCATTGTCGACAACGATGACGGCGCCGGGAGGTACATCGTCGATGTAGTTCGCTGCGTTCCGAAACCCGGTCACGGCCGGGTTGATGGGGCGGTAGGTCACTGTGAACGCGATGCCGGCGACGGTTGCGCCGGGAACCTGAGCCTGAATACCAGAGAGTACGCACGGCACCTCGAGACTGTCCATAGCATCGGATAGAGAGGCTGTGTCGAGGGCCTTCAATCGAGCCAACGCCTCTTCATTACTCACAGTGGCTGGCGGGGTAGTGTGCGATGTGGAGGCGGACATCAGAGCACCGCCAGGACAGCGTTAGCGGCTTCGCGGGTAGTTGAACGGCCGCCAAGGTCGTAGGTGAGTGCTGTACCATCGCGAACGACGGTGCGTACCGCTTTCCGGATACGTTCGGCTTCCTCGGCGTTTCCTAGGTGATCGGCGAGCTGTGAGATGGTGAGGATCATAGCGAGTGGGTTCGCCTTGGACTGCTTGGCCATTCCCGGTGCGCTGCCATGTACTGGCTCGAAATAGCTCCCGTGGTCGCCGAGGTTTGCACTAGAAGCTAGTCCCAGCCCTCCCATCACTCCGGCGCCGAGGTCAGAAAGGATGTCACCGAACATGTTCTCGGCAACGATCACACCGAAGCGCTCCGGTCGGCGCACCATCCACAGTGCCACTGCGTCTACGTTGAGGATCTCGGTCTCAATACCGGGGTACTCCTCGGCCATGATTTCGAGTCGGCTCCTCAGAAAATTGCTGCTGGATCTCAGCACGTTCGGTTTGTCCGCGAGGGTGAGCAGCTGATGATGTTGTGAGACTGCGTATTCGAAACCGAATCGAAGCAGCCGGTCGATGCCGGCGCGGGTTTGGAGCCGTAACGTGACACTGCTGTTGTCGGCACCAGATTGGGCCGCGTTGGGGTGGTCCTTGACCAGTTCCCACAAGGGGTTACTTAACCCGTGGTAGTCGAATCCGGCATAGAGCCCCTCGGTGTTCTCCCGAATGACAGCGAAATTGAAGCGTCCTTCGTGAATGTCGGCCACGGGGCGGACGTTCGCGTAGAGACCCAGCCGTTGCCGCAGCTGGATTACCGGTGAGATGAATTTGCGGTCGAGCCCCTGCAGAGCAAACGGAAGCTCAGATTCGGCCTCACGCGCCGGCTTGCTTGTTATTGCCCCGAGCAGGCAGCTGTCCGTGCGTTCGAGAAGTTTCCATGTGGCGTCGGGTACGGGGTCCCCGTCCGACAGCCAGAACGGCCACCCTACGTCGCCGAACTGCAGGTTCCAGTCCAGCCCAACCTTGCCTATTACGGGCAATGCGGCCTCGACAACTTCAGGTCCAATCCCGTCGCCAGGAAGCACAGCTATGTCCATTACACAGTCTCCAATTCTTTGATCAATGTGGCTACAACTGAGTCCAATATCTCCGGACGGTCATGATGCGGGCGCATCCCGGCCCTATCGAAGACAAATGTCTCGGACCTCGGTGCCGGGACTACATGCCTCGCGGTCACCAGCTGGGAGTCGGCCCCAACTACCGTGGTGATCATCCCGTGGTAGTTTGAAAGCGCCTCCGCCAGGTCAAGATCGCACAGCATCCGCAACCCGAGTGTGAGACGTTGGGCAGCAGTCCGGCGGCCTGTCGTCCCGGGGGCTGTAGATCCTCGGTGGATCGACGCAGGAGACACCGCTGTATTGGCCGCAGAGGATTCCTCGCTACGTGCAGAGACTCTGGCTGTGGATGGGTGTATGACCGGCGAATTTGGCTGCTGCGCAGCCTTGGCGTTGCATGCACTGACCCGGCGGTGTAGCAAGGCCAGTGCCTCGTCGATCAGACCCCGATTGGCAAGATCCGCAATCTCCTCTAGACGCTGCGAGAGAAGCTGATCGCTGCGGCCCGGGCCGGACACCGACAGCACTGGCACTGAGGCATCCATATGTGTCGCATAGGCCTGGGCAACAGCACCACCAAGAGCATTGCCACACACCAGATCCACATGCTCGAGGTGTCCGAGGCGAGTGAACCACAGTGCAGCGAGCTCCTCTACTGTCATGGTGGCCTCGACTAAGGCAACGGTATCGATCAACTGCACGGTGAAGCCCTGGGACCGCAGCCGCTCGGTAATGGGAGCGAAAAATTCCCCATTGTCCCAGGCGGGCTGAACTGGTCCAAAGACAATGGCAGTGCGCTGGCTCATTGAGCCGCCACTCGGGCCAGCTCGCGTGCCACATGAACTTGGGCCCGGCAGTCACCAGACACCCGGTCGCGATGTTCAACCGAAAGATCAAACCGTCCCAGTATCAGATCGGTATGCGGCAAAACAGGCCCAGATTCCTCAACCGAATCCCGAAGGAGCGCGGAGAGATCCAGCAGCGCGCCTAGATTGAAGCGTTCGGGGTCGACATGATGGCTTTCCAAGTGAGCGATCCACTGTTCGGAGATCAGGTTCCCTGAACCCTTACCCATCCCAAGGACCGAGGAATCCATCCATTCAGCACCTGCCTGGGCAGCTGCGAGAGAATTTGCAAGTGCCAGACCCAAGTTGTTGTGAGCGTGAAAACCTACCTCGATGCCGCTTACTTCCCGGACAAGTGTCACCTTCCGGGACACCTCTCCCGGCTGCATACTGCCATTAGAGTCAGCAAGGTAGATCGCATTCGCTCCCGCATCCGCGCTGCGGCTCGATAGCTCCACAAGTAAGCGCGTATCAAGGCGGCTGGCACGGGTGAAGTTAACGCAGACGGTGAAGCCTCTGTCCCTCGCTTCACTCACGTAGCGTAGGCCGCGATCCGGGTCGGAAATCGGTAAGCAGATACGTACCAAGCGGGCCCCTGCCGCATAACATTCCTGTAAATCTGTGGAATCGATGTTTGATGGGTGCAGGATCAATCCGGTGTGCTCAGGACCGATAATGTCGGCCATTTCACTAATGTATGCGTTGGGTCCGAGTCCCGAAATTCCCTGGCTGGTAGCAGGGTTGAACGAGCCATTTCTATAGGCGATTTCAACCCAGTCAAATCCGGCCTCCACACTTAGGCGGGCATGTTCAACCGCATAACCAGCGGGGAAACTGAAACCATTTCGATAGCCTCCGTCGCGTAGCGTGACATCGATATTCGTTATCGACATAAAATCCTCCTGAAAACGATTGTGCCCGTAAATGGAAAATAGCTAATTCGAAGTGGCTGCGTCATTACCAATGACTGAGCCTGCGAGCTAAGAAGCTGATGCTCCGGCGGCGACGTGTGACCCTGCACGACGACCAAAGATGATCGACCGCAATACCGAAGTCGCGGGCGGATATTCGTTGTGGAACAGGCCGGTTGCTTCCCCCGCCGCATAGAGGCCAGGAATCGGTTGGTCAGCAGCCGTGAGGACACGAGCGGACAAGTCTGTCCGCACTCCGCCATAGGTGAAGCAGATTGCTGCTGTGACGGGGATACCGACAAATGGGGGCTCCTCGATCGGCGTGGCCCAATTCGATTTCGGCGGGGTTATCCCATGTGTGGATTTTCCATCCATGAGGGTGTGATCAAACGGTTCGGGACCGGTCGCGGCATTAAAGTCGTGGACGGTTCGCGAGAGTGCTTCCGGATCGATGCCGAGCTTGTCTGCCAAGCCGGCGAGACTCTCCGATTGCTCTGGTGGAACGTCACTCAGGAAGGAATTCATGAACCCTTCGATCTGCATCGACCGGGCGTCACCGACCCAGTAAGCCTCCTGATTCTGGTTCTTCCAGATCTCGTATCCGATGTGCTCGAAGGTGTTGTCCCATGTGTCTTGGCCCTCATCGAAGAACCGCTCGACAGCCGCGTTGACGAAGATTCCGGCCGGATACCCATAGAGAACAGCGTCGGCAGCCGAGCTGCGCCGATCGACGGGTTCTGAATGGATGCCATCGAACTGCCCGGCGGTATCACCGCCCACTTCCAGAACCATGCGTAGGGCGTCGCCCCGATTGTTGGAAATTCCAGGCGCAATGGGCGGCAAATCCTTTGCTCGCGGTCCGACATGCTGGGTGAGCATGTCATAGTTGCCCTCGAACCCGCCGCAGGCCAAGATGACTGCGGGTGCCGTGAGGGTCGTCATCCGCCCATCGCTTTCCCGAATAGTGATTCCCGTGATCGCACCATCAGCGGACCGTGTCAGCGTCACCGCTTCGGTGTCGTATCGCAGATCTACCCGAGAGTCAGATTCGAGAATGGCGGACAGCGTTGAAACGATCGATGCCCCACCTCCTTCTGGGCTGGCAGGGGGAAGCATAGACGGGACTCCTCCACTAAATGTGTGGGGGAAGGGAAAGGGTGCGAAATTGATGCCAACCCCGCCTTGTTGGAGGAATCTGATCGCATCGGGAGTGTCGGCTTCTATGGCACGGCAGTAGTCGAGGTCGGCGCGGCCGCCAGAGGCCCGATCCATTCGGTCTGTCCAGTCGGTGTCTAGCTGCAAATCCTGGGTAATTCGGAGGAATGCGCCGGTCCACTGCGTAGCACCTCCACGTTCCTCAATTGGGGAGCGTTCGAGTACTGCAATCCTCTTGCTCTTGTCGGCCGTCGTTTCTTGTGCGTAAGTGACGGCAGCGGCCAGGCCAGCAGCGCCGTGGCCTACCACGATGAGGTCATAGATATCAGTCATGAAGTCTCCAAGTCGGTCGGGTTGGTCGATTTGATGCTGGTTAGCGAGCGGGGCTGATCACGCGCTTGGTACGGTACAAGCGGTATCGGGAGGACTCCGTAGTCTCGGCAAACGCCGCATAGCGTGAAGTAAAGTCTGGGTCATTGAAGATCGCATTGAATTGGTCCTCGCTGTCCCAATGCGCGAGGTTGATGACCGTGTCGTTCTGCACACTCGTCAGAAGGCGAGATCCACGGAAGCCCTCGGCGGCACCGGCAACATAGTCGACCGCATCGCTGAGCAGGTCGATCGAGGCCTCAGGATCCTTAGTGAGCGCTACATTGATCAGTGTTACCGAATCGTCGTTCGCAGGGTTGGTGAACAAACCCGGGGCGAGGTACTTGGCATCGACGCTGGTGCGGTCGTAGGAAACGAGTCCTGCTCCTACCCACGGATCGGTCGCGATCAGCTCACAGACTTGTGCTTCTGACAGATTTGCCGTGACGATTAAGCCTCCCTGACCGGAAGGTTGCGGCCCCGCGATAATCACACGGCCAGCGTTAAGCTGCTCATGCAGCCACGCAACGTGGCCCTCTTTGTGGAGAGTCATGGTTTCGGGGTCCTGCAGGTAGGAAAGAGTCAGAATGTGCAGCATGGGATCCTCCGGATTGTTGAATGAATGCACACCTGACGTGCACATTCGCAAATGGGTATGGGGGCGAATTGGTTGGGGTTAGGACGTGTGGCTGACGCGTTGATTGAGAGATCGAAGGGCCTCGGAAGCCCCGTCGGCAATAAGCCGAACGATGTCACCGGCAGGCAGAATTTCTTTGACGATGTCGACGACCTCCCCAGCGAACATCGCTCGCTGGGTCACATCGTCATGGCCCGCGGCTGAAGCCCAGATCGGTTCGATTTCACGAGCGCGGGCGGCGAGTTCTTCATCCCGTCCGTGCCAGTCAACGGTGAAAGCATTGGCGATGGCTCGTGCCTGGTAAGCCGGACTCCACGGGATTTCTCGCACAATATCGAAGGCGCGAGTATTCATGGTGTCCGCAGTTGTTGCAGCGACTAACTGGTCTCGGAAACCTTTTGAGGTCAACGATTCAGAGCTCGCCGCGAAACGTGTTCCAACCATCACTCCATCGGCACCGAGTGCTAGGGCCGCCGCGAGTCCGCGGCCATCACCAATTCCCCCGGCGGCGATTACCGGCACGCGACCACCTACCAAGTCAGCGACTGCAGGAAGGAAGGGGAACGTAGCCCTATCTGCATGGTGTCCACCAGCTTCTGAGCCTTGAGCGATTATGCCGCTGGCTCCGACGTCCACAGCGAGCCGGGCTTGTTCTAGGTCGTGCACCTGCACGAACACATGGGCGCCACCCTCTCGACAAGTTTCGACGTAGCGAGTCGTCTGGTCGGCGTTGCCGAAAGACAGGGCAACTACCGGAGGCGCATAGCTCAGCACCTGTTCGAGAAGCCCCGGGCGTTCATCGAATGTGAACATGACCATGCCCGCACCCCAAACCCCGCCGTCTCTCGCTGCTTCCGGCAGGTGGGTCGAAATGAACTCTCCGTCTCCGTAACTCACACCGACCAAGCCGAGCCCGCCAGCCGCAGTCACTGCAGCTGCTAGCGCTCCACCCGAGACGCCCCCCATAGGAGCTGACACGATGGGATGAGTGATTCCCAGGAGTTCCGTCAATGCAGTCTTTATCACTTATGCCTCCGCCTCAGAATTCAGTGGGACGAACCGAGAGTGGCCATTTTTCTTTCAACCGGCAGTCAGAGCGTCATATGAAAAAGGTATTGGACAAGCAAAACAAAGGTCAAAGTAACAAAATCAGTGCCTGACATAGGCAAATGCAATAGCAGTCGCATGGGAAAAGCCAGCCCCATATATAGATACCTTCTTCGCCAGCAATGCAAGCATTGATTGCCAAACAAACTCGGGGTTGAGTAGGATCCGTGTCAACATTGGCGCTAGGTGCGTTGGTCAGTAGTCGATTTTCACGATTTTTTATGTCGATAACCTACATGAATTCAGGATAAATTGACTCAGTCAGACGCTAGATTTGTAGGTTTCATCAACGAGTGCCGACTACTGACCCACGCACCTAGGCGGGGTCTGGCTTGTCCTGAATGCATCTCAGGTCTATCGCAAACGATCGTCTGCGATAGAGTCGGCGCCGCCTCGCATAGTGAGGGCTTGGCCCGCGCTTTTCTCCAACAAAAGCCACCACGAAATCAAACCAACGAAACAGCTCGTCCGTTATGGGTTTTGTTAGACTACGTTGCATGGGACACAAAATTGGGTACGCCCGAGTAAGCACCACCGACCAGGATCCGCAGCTGCAACTCGACGCGTTGAACGCCGAAGGCTGCCTGAGAATCTACAAAGACACGGCGACCGGGACCAAAGCCGACCGTCCTCAGTGGATCCTATGCCTTGATAATCTCCACCCAGGAGACACCCTGCTTATCTGGAAAATCGACAGGCTCGGACGCAACCTGCGCGACCTCATCGACATCGTCACCACACTGGACGAACGCGGAGTCGGGGTGCAGTCATTGACCAACGGAATCGTGGACACCACCACTGCACACGGCAAGCTCGTCTTTGGCATGTTCGCGCTGATGGCCGAGTATGAAGCCGCGTTGATCCGTGAACGCACCCAAGCCGGGCTGATAGCTGCGCGGTCCAGGGGCCGCAAGGGCGGACGCAAACCGAAGATGACTCCCGATCTCATCGGCAAAGCCCAGCGTATGTACGATGCGAGGCAATTCACCATGGCCGAGATCGCCGCATCCTGCGCCGTGACACCCATGACCATCTACCGCAACATCCAGACCACCAAAACACGGCCGGAACATCCCTAGCGCTAACGGCTGCACGGATCCTACTCAACCCCCTAGTCACCAACCGTCCCTGCCCGCGCGGCGTGCTATGTCGCGGGACTTCTGCGTGACGTCAACCTCCACGGTGAGGTACGCCAGAACCGACGGCGGCTCATTGCCGGATGACGCCTTGGTAGTCAACCATGACCTGGATCGCTTCAATCGTCTTGCCGACTTTCAGGTTCTCCACCATCTTCTGACCGTCGAGGGAGAGGAACGCACGTAGGTGAAGTACTCGTCGAAGGCTGGGGCACCGTGGGCCTCGACAGCCTTCGGAACATGTCCCAGTCGAGTGCAGTTGAGAGGTGGTCGGCACCGTTGAGCACTGTGAGACCAATGAATGTAGAGAGCTTTGGGCCGAGTCCGGACCGTTGGTCGTTTCTGTAGATGTTGGCGATGATGCCGGTACCGTCCCAGGTGATGAGGTCGGCGAGGCCGAGGACCTTGATGGGGAGCGCCGTGTTTCTGCCGGTGACTTTGCCGATGCATTCGGCGAGTTCTGTCTCGTACTCTTTGGGGTTGATGACGCGGATGAATCCGTTGCCAAAGGTGCCGTAGCCGTACTGCTTCCAGAACTCGATGATCTCGTCGGAGACGCGGTCGTGGTACTCCTCGATGATCTCCGGCTCGACAGGTGCGTGCTGGACGAAGTCGGCAATCTCGAGCATGGCAACGATCCTAGGCTCCGTCAGCGGGGAGTCAGCCCAGGAATCTGGAGTCGTTGAGGTGGGGTGAAGGCGATCGGATCTGGCGTCCCGGCGTCGGCGAGGGCGTCGTCGACATACTTTCCCCAGATGCCGCGGATGATATGTGGTGAGTTTTTTGGCATCGCCATGGCGTTCTCGATGACCTCTTGCCATGAGCTTCCAGGTGCCTTGAGTGCGGTCGAGAGTCGAGCCACGTTGCCGGAGTACACCCCTTCTGCGTCTGCTCATCGAGTGCTCCGATGGCGTCGAGGACGTAAGTATCGAGCAGCCGCAGCATCGGCTTCCCCGCGTAGCGATCATTGACCTCAGTGATGCTCAGGCCACCCAAGGTCGGGCTCGGAGAGCGTCGACGCTGCCCCGAGGAACTCGCGCGCAATGGCGATTGCCTCCTCGCGGGAGGTGAGAGGTAGATCCCCGAGGTGCTCACCTCCCACTTCGGCTTGGCCGAGCGTCACCGTCGTACGACTGAACTCGACGTACCAATCTGTGCTGTCGCAGATGTCGACCACGCAATGCTCAGCGTCGTCAACTGCTGCCACGACATCGTCGAACATTTCGATGAAAGCCTCAACTGTGACGTCGTCGTCGAACTCCCGACCAAAGCGGTCGATGAACCAGATCCTGCGTTCTATGCGCATGGCTACTTCCTTCATTTTCAGATCACGGGCGATTACGCCCGAGGTGGCGGAACGGGGCCCAAGCCCGGGCCGCCGTCGACGTCGTGGCCGTAGAAGTACTTGTGGCCCGGCTGCCAGGCAAGCTGCGAGATGCGAATGACGTAGGCGATAAGCGCCTGGACGTCAACGGCGGTGAGCCTCTCCGTGTCGATCGCTGGGCAGAGGTCTCCTGTCCAGACCGACAGCAACGGAGCGTAGCCCACGTTCGAGAATGGCTTGCCTTGTTCGAGGGCTCCGGTAACAGAAGCGATCATTGAGTCGGTGATGGCCGTGATTTCGAACGGCTTTCCACGGAGCAGATACTGCGATCTCTGCCGTCCAAGGATGGTGTGAGCAGCGGCGGCGATCTCGTCTGGATCGTTAGTCTCGAAGACCGACTCGCTTGCGAGATCGAGGAGTGTGTCGAGGCTCGAATACGCTTGCTCCCACGTTTCGTGCAGCGTCGACTCCTCCTCGAGAATGGCGAGCAGTTGGGGGATGAAAGCACGGGCGAGGAGGTCGAGTCCCGACCCCGCGATGTGGAAGTATGCGCTGTCGTGAGTTTCCAGGAATGTCCAGAAACCTGTCCGTTCGAAGTCACTGTCTCGTCCGATGGCGGCACTCACGAAGAAGGCGTCAAGGGCGTCCCTCTCCTCCGCCGCTCCCTGCAGCGTGTCGAACACGGTCTGTCGATGCGTGAAATCGCCCATCTTGCATAGCTCAAGCGCGTCGCGGAACTGAGTCTCGGGGCCTGCGGTCGATACCTGAAGCGAGGCTAAGATCGCGTCGCGCTCCGAGCCAGGCTGTGCAGGACCAAACCAAGCCCCGCCTGACAGCTGAGCGCTGGGCGGAGCAGTGGCACTGGACGCGCTCACCGCAGTAGGCAAACTCGCGGAGGTCGTCGGCCTTCGAGCGGGCGACAGCGCTTCGAACGCTGGTTCCACCGATCGCAGGCCCGGACCGCCCTCGACGTCGTGACCATAGAAGTATTTATGTCCCGGCTTCCAGTCGAGCTGCGAGATGCGGGATACGTAGTCGGCGAGGCCCTGGACGTCAGCGGCGGTGAGGTGATGGTCGGTGAAGACCGGGCAGAGATCGCCCGTCCAGATGGACAGACAGGAAGCCGCGTCACGGTTTGAGAAGGGCTCGCCGCTCTCAAGTGCTCGCTCAGCGGAGGCGATCATCACGTTCATTGTGCCGGCGGCCTCGAAGCGTTTGCCGTTGATGATGTACTTCGGCTTCAGCCCGTCCAGGACGGCGAAGACCGCGTCGCCGATCTCGTCGTAGCTTGACTGTGCCGTGACCGACCCGCTTTCGAGGTCAAGGAGCGAATCGAGGCTCGCATACGCACGCCCCCATCGTTCGCGTGGTGTCGACTCATCCTTGAGCATCCGGAGGCACTCCGGGGCGATGTGGCGTGCGAGCATGACGGTGCCAAGACCTGCGAGGCGCTCGTGCACTTCATCGGCTGCGTGAGTGGTGAAGCTCCAGAAGCGATCCTTCTTGAAATCACGCTCTCGTCCAACCGCGGCGCCGGCGGCAAGTGCGTCTAGGGCCTCGAAGCTATCGCTCGTTGACTGCAGTGTGTCAAACACGAGCTGACGCTTCGAGAAATCACCCATCTTGCAGAACTCGATGCAACCCCTGAGAACCCCGTGGAACGACACCCGCCCCTCTTCGTGGAATCTCGCGTGAACGGCATCCTTCTCAGATAGCGCCTTTGGCGGTCCAAACCACACCCCGTCGAACAACTGGTCGCTTGTCATGACCGCAAGACCACGTACGGAGAGACCGCTCCGAGACCGCCCCTAGGACGCATCACTCGGACCACCAGATCGACTCGGCAACTGGTTCCACACCACCGACATTCACTTTGGACGCCACAACCTCGAACACGTCATTCTTCCGTTGCCTGATGAGCAACTGGTAGGTGCCAAGCTCCAACGGGATGCTTTGGTCCTTAGTTTCTGAGGCCAGCGACATCTCAGGATCATCCGTCGTCATGGTGAGCTGGCCGTACGTGAGCAGGCTGAGCGTTCCGGCGATCACCACCGCCCCCGAGGCCGCGAGGGCGCGTTGCACCGCACCGTCGATCACCCCAGGCCGGTACTTACGCCCGAGCAACGCCACCGTATCCATGGCACCACTGTACCGGTTTCAGGAGCACCGGACCTACGCGATGGCCGCGGTGAGCAGTGTCAGTCCAGAGGCCCGGTAGTTCTGCTGTTCGAAGGCACGGCCTCGGCCAAAATGCTGGCCAAATTCAAGGAATACAGAGTTCTTCAAAACCGCTACTACTAGTCGCAACCCCGCTACGTTTGGTCTTGTTCGTTGCTGAGAAAATGTGCAGACACATAATCGAGAATTCGACTGTCGGGCCCCAGCGCTTCGGCAGGGGAGGGGCGGTAACACTGGTTAGGAGCCAAAGCTCAGATGTCACAGTGGAGGGTCTCGGGCTAGATATACATCAGGAGACCATCGTGGAAGGGAGCGATTACGCTTGCAATTTCAACACCAGACCGCAGAATTGCGGGGAGTTGTCCCCATTGCGGGTCCTGAATAGACAATGCAATACTTTGCAAGTCTAGGTAAATCCATTCAATGGGGGAATTGTGCGTATCAATTATGTAGTGAAGATCAGCGGCCTTGCGGCGGCCGGATTGCTGGCCCTGACCGCCTGCAGCGGCGCAACAGCTGACTCGACGACGGGTGGTTCCGAATCATCGTCGGCCTCTTCACCGTCGACGTCCTCATCTGCGTCCGCTCCTGCCTCGGCATCCGCTTCAGCCTCGGCGGGAGCAGATACTTCCTCAGGTGCTTATAAGGTTGCCGCCTGGGCGCTGCCCATCACTGACACGGGCGACAAACTCGGCACTTTGAAGGGCGAGAGTTTTAGCGTAGACATCTACCAGGTAGCCACGGATGTCGCGTCTAAGGACAGCATGTTCGTGGACAAGGAAACTAATGAAAACCTGCTCAAGAAGGGCGAGCCTGTGGTGTACCTGAACTACGTGGTCACCAACACCTCATCGGCGGAGGTGCCTCTGAGCCACTCATTGATCACGCCAAAGGCCGAATACACGGACTGGAAATACCTTGGCGGCATGCCGTCAGACTCCAGCAGTGACGGGTTCAAGAAGCATGGGCTGAGCAGCTCCGGCGTGAAGTTGAAGGAAAAGGACCCATTCATCCTGAAGCCAGGTGAGTCCTTCAACATCGCTGAGAACTTTGCCTATACCGCCGGTAAGGAAACGCAGATCACGGCGACCATGACACCGCAAGACGCAACCGGAGATCTTGATCATGACAAGAAGGAAAAAGCGGAAACAACCGTCACACTGAAATAACTTGTGTCACCCTTGCCCCTGCCAGCTCTAGTGCTGGCAGGGGCAACCACAACTTCATTGCGATGCTGCCCTTTCCTAACGGTTATTCGCTAGCTCCGGATCAGCCAATAACCGTTAGAGAAAATGACGGATGGGCCGCTTGTGCGTGCTCGGAATATGAGGTCGATCGCACCGCGCTTCCTCGTAATGAGCGGAGTCGCAAGAGTAATTTCCAAACTTTAGATCGGCGAATCAGTGGAAAATTTTGGGCAAGATCCCCAGCACCAGCGCCCAGTGGGCGCGCCCGTAGACCCGGAGGCCCCTTCCCGTCTGGCTTCCCACGACATTGACATAGCGCCCGCCGGGGTCAAGATTGACGGCGTCCCGGTTGGCGAAATGACGGTTGCTAGGTTTACGCACTTCCTTGGTCAGCCTCGCGTGGTTGAGCCAGCTTTAAAAGAGTCCGATGCTCACGGAAACTTACCAAAGACTCGGGTGATTTGGGACACCTCGGGTGTGATGCTCTGCACCGAGCATGACCAGATGGAGCCCTGAACTCTCGAGCCTGTCCAGACGATTAATGACAAGCTGGTCGCCATCTCGGTTGGCAGAGGCAAGTGCCTTATCGAGCTCGGGCCGGCTGGCTTTGACGCCGCTGGCATGGTCGATGTTATTGTCAGGGCCCCCCCTTATGCCAGAGGGCGTCTACCGGATAGTCCGGGTACTGGACTGCGGCGGCTAGCATTCAAGCAACGATGACAGCGAGGATTCAGACATGGCACATGGCAAAGAAGGCGACAAATACGCACTCGTGCGCGAGTTCGAAGCCGCGATGGACCCCGAGGTCCTCCGCGAACTCCGGGAGCAGTCGGGTGGCATGTATTACTCCGGAACGGCTAACACGGATTCCACCGAGATCGACCTCATGGCGCTCCGCGTTGTCCTAGTAGGGAACGTCGATCTAGCGAGTAAATTTCTGCTTCACGTGGACGAACTCAGTGGCAGTGATTCATTGAGAGACGCACTGGCCTACTTTCATAGAATCTCGAACTTTTCCAACGTCCCCAACATGATTAAGGGCACCTACAAGGTGCCAGCGGGCGACCTCCTACACTCCGTGGCCCTAGATGTTCTGGACGATGCTCGTGCTACGAAGAGTTTCACTGATAGGTCGGATAAGGCGTCCTTCGAACGACCCCTTTTCGAGGCGTGGGCCCTGGCGGCGCTGGCCGCACGTGCCGACGAGCACTTTATCGATCGACTTGCCGATGCGTTGACGAGCGAATCTGCTCCCCAACGCATCCGCTGGCTCCGGGCCTCGCACAAGAAGTTCCGCGCAGCCTCCGACTGATGGTTCAGAGGCTGCTACCTAAACATCACTAGTTGTTGCGCGTCGCAGTGGATGACCATGGGTTGTCGTGTTGCCTGACAACGAGGCGTTTTCATCATCGTTTCCAGATTTGTCCCCTGACCTTCTTCGTCGGCGGCGTCAGGCTGACGACAGACCCTAGTTCTTGGATTTTTGGATCCAGATCTTAAAGACGAACGACCCGGTGCCAGCGGTGAACGGCCGAGTTCTACCAAGCGGGGCCCACTGACACGATGGAGAGCCTCCAAGGTGGGTGGTATCGGCTCATCTTGCTGAGCAGCACCATGTCAAATGGAGTCGTGGTGGTTCTTTGCTCACAGTACTCCCGCCCCCACCACGCCTGCTTTTTAGCGTCTGCGTGCCCCCAGGATGGTCCCTACGGAAATTCACGCTAAGAGGTTCAGTCCATGCCAGTGATTCTGGACGGCGTTACTGGCAGGAATCCCCGGGCAACGTTTTCTCCTCAATCTAGGCCCGATCGCTTCTAGAGGCAGTCCCCACAATTCCGTTGGAGAAGCTGGCTATTCGGCCAGAGGCTACTCGACAACCTTTGGCGAGGTCCCGCGGATTTTCCGTTTAGCTGCCGTGCTGAGCTTCATAGGCAAGTACACGCTCGCGCATGATGACTCGTCGAAAGCCACCACTTGCGAAGATCCGCTCCCGGACGGTTTTCTCGGACGTATTCTTGGGCATTTCGGGTCGGTCAAGATCCAGGCCGGGACGCGCGAAAATGACGTCGTAGTACGGCACCATTTCCGCATCATTCAATGTCGCCATGCGCAAGATCTGCAGCAGTGGCACCGCACCCCTTCGATCCGGGTGGTTGATGTCTGCACCACCGTCAATGAGTCGCTGAAGTACCGCAGCTTCGCCTTCGACCTCGTGGTCCCGCTGTCCCAGGAGCACGTTGATCGCGTTGTTGCCATTGCTAACGACAGTCGCATCGGCACCATCGTCGAGCAGGCGAATAGCCTTCACGACACGACTCGCAGCATCAGAGTGCGAGAGCGCGTCGAGCAGCAGAGACGTCGGAGCGGCACCGCTTCCTTCATACGCCGCGAGAAACTCGTCCGCCGTTCCCGCCATGGCGAGGTAAACCAGTGTCGTCATCAGGCATTTCCACCGCTCTATCATCTTGATGCCTAGTAGGCACCGTCGCGCGCATCAGTCTGCGCCTCTTCCTGAGTCTCCTCGTTCACTGTGCATCCGTCAACCGGCGAGAACGCAGGGAAGACGACATACATCCAGTTTCACCGCACAATCACCCTGCATATGAGAGACACGCCCTAGATCCACAGCTAGAGCTGGGTCCTGTTCGAGATGCGATAAACCCAAAGTGGGCTCAAAACAGATTGCTACTCTCATATCCCCTTAGCGTGAATTCCCGTACGGTTCGTCCTCAGACGCCGGTATGCCCCAGACCCTCACTTTCGAGTCTCATCCTCGGTGTTGTTAGTCGTGAGCTCAAGAGTGAGGAGGCGTTTAGTTGCTCGGGTTTGTGCGACGTAGAGGTCGCGGAGACCTGCTTCGTTTGCCGATTGGATCCCGTCCGGGTCGATGATGATTACGGTGTCGAATTCCAGGCCACGAGCGTCGGGTGCGGCGATGATTGTGGCTTCGGTCTCGCTGATTTCAGCATCCAGTGTGGCGGAGCGTTGTGCGGTGGCGATGACGCCGATTAGTTCTCCGGGATGTGTCGCCTGGGTGTGTGTGATCAGCTCGTTGAGCACGGAAGCGGTGTCTTCTTCAGCTACCGTGATGAGGGCGGGTTGTTCGCCGCGTCGAATGGAGCGGGAGAGTCGTTGTTCGGGAGCAATGCGGGCGAGTAAGGGCTTTGTCGCCTGCAGGATCTCCGCGGTGGTGCGGTAGTTAACGGTTAGAGTGTGATGCGCGAACCGTTCGTCAACGAAAGGTTCCAGTGCCTGACCCCAGGTACGGATGGTCGTCGTGGGACCGGCTTGGGCGAGGTCTCCCACAATGGTCATTGAGCGTTGCGGGCAGCGGCGCATCAGCATACGCCATTGCATCTCGGACAGCTGCTGGGCTTCGTCGATAACGATGTGCCCGTAAATGGTCTCGGGAAGGCCGTCGACGAGTGCGCGTGCTTCATCGAGCAGTGCAAGATCGGCGTTACTCCACCCCGTCTGGCCGGAACCAACCATGAGTGTCAGATCCTGCTCTGAGACGTCTGGAAGTGTGTGGGCGAGTGCAGCACGATCCCTGAGAAGACCCCGGACGGCTTCCTCTGCGCGAAGCCGTGGCCAGACTCGGGTCACAATCCGGTCGATACCTGAATCGTCGAGAAGTTCTTCACGGATCAGATCCCAATCGATGTCCAGACCATCCCCGGGCACGTCAGAGCCGTCGGAACTAACCGGCCTGCGATCCCCGGCGAACATGCGATCGAGGTCGATGCCCAGGAACTCTTTGATCTCTGCTTCGAAGTCTGAGAGTTCTGTTGAGGTCTGCTGTTCCAGTTCGTTCACCAGCTCATCAACGACGTGTTCGGTGAACAGTTCCCGTGCGGAGTTGTGTCCGAGGCCTCCCTGCAGTGCGCTGCGTCGCGCGGCGTCAACTCGGTCGGAATCCAGGACAACCGTCCCGTGCGCGGTCTGCAATTCGAGCGGTACGCCGTGGGGCTGACGGGCCTGTACCCAGCGTGCGAGCCCGTCCGCGAACTGCGCACAGCCTTTGAGGCGTGCGGGTTGGTCTGGCTCGGTATTCGTTGCCTCCACGCCGATAAGATCGGGCAGCGTCGCCAGCTGAACATCATTCTCACCGAGCGAGGGCAGTACGTCGGAGATGTAGGTGAGGAACCGTCTGTTCGGGCCGAACACGAGGACCCCTCGATCGGCGATCGGCGGGAACGCGTACAGCACGTACGCCGCGCGATGCAGGGCGACAATCGTCTTGCCCGTTCCTGGTCCGCCATCGACCACCATGATTCCTCGATGCGGTGACCTGACGATTTCGTCCTGTTCCGTCTGGAGAGTCGCCGCGGCCTCGCGCATCCGCCCCGTCCGTGCGCCCCTCAGCGCCGAGACGAGAGGGCCATCGCCGACGATGTCCTCGGAGGTCGGTGCTGTTCCGTCAAGGATCTCATCACTGACATCGAGGACCGTGCGATCACCTAAGCGCAGGTGGCGTCGTCGGCGCAAGCCCAATGGCGAGGCCATTGTGGCCGAGTAGAACGGCCGGGCGGCCTCAGCCCGCCAGTCCACGAGCAACAGCTCCCCCGCGTCCGTGCGCAGCCCGATTCGGCCAACATGCAACGATTGTCTCTGCTCGGCGTCATCGATGCGTCCGAAGCACAAGGACCTCTCTGCTGAACGAAGCTGGCGAATGTTCTCGGCCAACCGTGAGACTTCAAGGTCCCTGCCATAGTGGTTTTCCGGTCCTTCAACGGGCGTAGCCATCGCCCGCGCCTGGTCGGAGAGTCTCCCGCTCAGGTCTGTGTCAAGATGCTGGTACATCTCATCGATCGAACACTGTTCTTCTTCGATCTGCCTAGCTTTGCCAGTATCCACGTCCATGCGCATCGTTCTCCCTTATCCGGGGTCAACTATGCGGCGCAGATTAGGCAAAAACAACTTTGACTAGTCGGGAAAAATTTGGCCTTCCCGCAACTCTGAATCAAACGGAACTACAAGCGCACCGAGATTCAAATCGGCTAGAAAAACGGCATAATTCGCCGCCATTCACAACTTGGCGAACTGGTGACCATTTGCATTCAGACCACACCTGCGGCTAGCAACGGCAGATACATCGCTCTCCAAAACCTTAGCGTTGGATATTTTACTTTTTCACAAGCGACCCCTGAGTCGTCGCGCCACGGCCCCGGTGCCCTTTGTCGGTTTGGATCTGCTCGCACCCCGGGGACCGCCACTGCCGGCTGACCTGTAGGGCCTGGGACCTGAGAGTCTGATGCCCCGTAGAAGAAGCCACGACCTCACACAATTTTTCGCTGCCCCCGTGCGCAGTTTGTCCTGAAAGGACACCCCTCATGAAGCTCTCCTTCCGTCATGCCCAAAAAATTGGTGCACTCGCCACAGCCCTGGCCCTCGCCTCACTCCTGGCAGCAGAGCCGGCCCAGGCACATGATGCCTTGGCACCATCGAGCCCCAGTAACGGGGACACCGTGACCACCAACCCCGGCAAGGTGTCCATCACCTTGACCAAGGCACCGAACACCGAACTGCCCGACACCAGCCTGATCAAGGTCACCGCCCCAGACGGGCACGTCATCAGCACCGGAGAAGTCACCGCTGACGGCCCCACACTCAGCATCGCTGCAGACATCGACCACCCGGGCGAGCACACCGTGTAATGGCGCACCGTCTCCGCCGACGGACACCCCATCGACGGAAAATTCACCTTCACCTACGCAGAACCCGGCGCAGCCGCCTCAACGACAACACCGGCAGCCGAGTCGACAGATCAAGCAACAGTCGCCGTCACTGACGAAGGAAACGACATGACGATCCTGTGGCTGTTTGCTGGCGGTGTCGTCATCCTAGCTGGCATCGTTCTTGGCGCCTACCCTCTGGGACGAGGCAAGAAAGCAACAGCAGGCCACACCGACTAACCAGAGGGACGACGAATTCCAGGCACCCCATACTTCGGGGTTGCCGACACCAAGTAGGGCCGTAGAGACTTATCTCTACGGCCCTACTTGTCTCTGTTACGACTGGGTTGAAGCGTCCTTGATTTGAGGCCTCTGGGGCGCCAAGCAGGAGGACTTTTGGCCTGAGGAGTCCTCCCCAAGAGTCATCACATAACGACGGAACTTCAAGTGATGGACCTGCACCTTCGCCACTTTTTGCGCTGCCAGCTACAGATAAGCCGGCAGGATCGCGCGCTTGCTCTTGACCGACCCGCGGAACGTTGCCTTTTCTGCGGCCGTCTCGGAGCGGGCGTTGAAGGTGGCGAACTTCGTTTTGAGCTCCTTGGAGTATGACGGAGTGAGTGACCACCGGCCAGCCTCCAGCCGACGTACTGGCTCATCCTCACCCTTGGCAGACTCCAACACCACCGGAACCCGGTTCGTGGGCTTGATGTTCCATGCCGGCTCCGGCAGGTTGTCACCTGCTGCCATCACATCAAACATGCTCACCAGGTCGCCTACTGCCCGCGCAATTACGTATCGTCCACACATGACCCCATTCTGTACCGGAACCCAAAAATCCGGAAGGCGAACTAGGACCAGAGTGCGAACTTAGCCCGGACGCCGACCAAAAGAAGGGGTCGTTCAACGACACAAAACCAGATTTCACCACGAAACACGAACGGCCCTTGACATCATCGAGAGTCCATAATATTTGTGTTTTCTTTCTGGGCGCCCTTTTTTGATTCTTGCGTTATTAATGAGTGTAAGAATCAAGGCGAATGCAAGAAAGAATGGAAGCAATATTTGTGGATAACGATCAAAGGTGGCGAAAAAGCTTGCAATCATCACGAGGGTGACAAGAATGATGGTAATTTTAGGGGTTTCCGTATTCCAAAAATTGCATTATGAACAACCAATAATTTGCACGCCTCCGGTCATTCAACCTTGAAAGTGAGCGAAAAACAACAATTACGACGCTGTTATGACATAGTTCACTGGATGGGCTTTTCAGTGCTATTCGTACCGTCTTGTCCGCTCGCCAATGTCGGTGGGGTAGGACCTTCCTGCCCATTTGGCGCCCTACGGTCTATTATGATAAACGCAACCAGATTGGCGATGGCGTAACCGAAAAGCAATACAATCAATACAATTTTTACTGCGAATGATAGAGGCGTCGACCCGGGCAAGAAGCAGGCACCAAGCCCGGCAATCGAACAAGTAATTGTTTCAATTACAGATGGAAAACGTAGCTTTATCAAATTTCACCTCCTTGTCTTTCGTAGGTGTATTAATGACTGTCTTTCATCATAGGCCGAAACATGAGAGAAATGTTATGAAACCATTACCAAGAAACCCCAAACTGGCGGCTCCTCCTGTAAGGAACAAGGAAATCCCCATACCGGTTACACCGAGTTTGCAGCTGAGTAAGACTTGGGTTGCAGGCGGTCCGTACCAGCCGCAAGCAGGTGTGTCTTTGTTGAAGGAATAGCAGACATCGAGTCCCAGCGGGTCGGTATTGTTGACCGGATTGGACCCAGCGTAGAGGTAGCGGTTGTTTTCTTGTCCACTGGGATCGACCTGGGTGAAGCGGCCGCGGAAGGGGTTGTAGTAGCGTGCACCGAACTTGATACGGCTACTGGCGGTGTCGTTGTACCCGCCGGCGTAGGTCCAGGGATTCACTGCTGATTGGGTTCCGCTGCTGGTGGTCACGCCCCAGGAGTCGCAGCTGTAGGTGGCTGCTGCGGCCTGGGCGGAGTCTGTGAGCAGTGTGATCGAGCCGAGGGCGTCGGTGGTGTAGTAGAAACTCGCTCCGGTGCTGGTGCGCATACTGATGAGAGTACCGCCGGGGTCACGGATAAAGGAAGTAGTTACCCCTGCCGTTGCTTGGCGGGTGAGGCCTAGGGAGCCGTTGAGGAACGCGGTGCCGCCGGCGGTGAGGCGTTCATCGTTACGCGGCCCGGTGTAGCTGTACGCGGTGGTGGTTGCCCCGTTGGTGTTGGAGGTGAATTGATCAAAGACGTTATAGGTCTGGGTCGTTGCCCCTGCCAGGGTGGTGTTCCCGTTCGCGTCGTAACTATAAGGGACTGCCCCGGTGGGTGGTGCGGTGCAGGCGGCTGCGCTGGGTCCGGCCCAGCAGAGCTGGTCGGCGGCGTTGAAGGCGGAGTACACGTTCGCGGTGCCGGTTTTGGTGTCCAGTGTGCGGTTGCCGTTTTTGTCATACGCCCAGGTTTCGGTGCTGGCCCCGGTGATCGCGGAGGTCAGCCGGTTCACCGGGTCATAGGAGTAGGTGGTGACGGCCCCGGTGTCGGTGGTCATAGTTTTACGCAGGGCCCCGTCCTTGGTCCCGTTCACCGTGTACGTGTACGAACGCTTGGTCAGGATGGTGGAGCTGGTGTTGGTGGCGGTGATCGAGGCGGTTCTGCCGGGCCCGTCGTAGACGGTGGTGTTTTTGACCCCGTTAGGGTATTTCGTCACGGTGCGGCGGTCGGCGTTGTCGTAGTCAAAGCCGGTGCACTTGGTGCTGTTCGGAAAAGCCGGTGTTGCCGGGCATGATCCGCCGGGCTCGGCCAGGGTGATGCCCCGGTTCGCCGCGTCGTAGCCGTAGTTCACGTCCCGGTCGGGTCAATGAAGGAGAGCACGTTCGAGGCGCCGTCGTAGCTGACGGTGGTCGTGACTCCACCAATGGTTTTCGTGGTGGGCCTGTTTTGCGCGTCGTAACCGTAAGTGCTGAAGCCGGTGTCGTCTTCGCGGCTGGTGAGGTTCCCTCGGGTGTCGTAGAGATAGGACACGCAGTGGGTGGCGCAGTTGATGCCTTTATCGATTTGCACGAGCCGGTCGTTGTCGTCGTAGTCGTAATGGGTGATCTGCCCTTTGCCGTCGGTGGAGGTGATGAGCCGGGACGCGTCGTCATAGACGTTGGTGACGGCCCCGAGCGGGGCAGGAGCGGTGATCGTGGTCGGCATGCCCAGCGCCCCATAACTGTAAGAGGTGATGTTGCCATTGCCATCGGTGGACTTGCACACCTGGCCCTTCTTCGCCCCACAGGTGGTTCCGGCCGCATCGCCTTGGTAGTTCAGCTTCGGTGTTCCTCCGGCGCCTCCGCCGGTGCCGGGGGTGGTGGTCTGGTATTTGTTATTGGTGTTCGCGTCGTAGCTGTACCCGGTGCTCTGATTCTCACTACTGACAGAAGCAGTGGGTTGGTAGTTCGAGAGCGGATTCCCCGTTGTCGAGGGGTAGCTGAAGGTGGTCTCCGCCCCCGCGGTCCCGCCGGCGGGGTTGGTGATCTTGGTCAGGGAGTTGTTCGCGTTGTACGCGTAGGTGGTGGTGTTGCCAAGCCCGTTAAGGGACGTCAGCCGGTTGTCGTGGCCGTCGAAGGTACCCTGACCGGTGTGACCGAGCGGGTCGGTGACCTTCGTGACCTGGTTGGAGGCGTTGTATTCGTAGCTGGTGACGGCGGCGTTCGGGTCAGTGCCCGTGGTGAGTGTCCCAGAGGGGTAGCTGTAGGAGTAGACACTTTGCACCGGCTTGCCCGTGGCGTAGGTGGCTTGGGTGAGTTTCTTGGACGTTCCGTTATAGGCCAGGGTCGTGACAGTGCCGGCGTCATCGGTGATGGTCGTGATGCGGTTGCTGGGGGAGCCGTAGCCGAAGGACATTTCTGCTCCGGTGGCGTCGGTGATCTTTGACATCGCCCCGCTGGGCCCGTCGTATTCCAGTGAGATGGTCCTGGACAGGGCGTCATCGTGGATGGCTGAGGGCTGCTCGGCATTGTTCGGATCCGCATAGGTGAAGGTGACGGGCCTGCCGCCGATGCTGTCATTGATCGTGGTCAGCAGTCCGGCACCGTTATAGGTGTAGGTGATCTTATTCGGTGTCGTAGCGTTCTGATCGTCCTCGGACACCAGCCGGAAGACGGAACCAACTTTCTGGTACTGATTGCTGTAGCCGGTGTCATTGAACCTTATGGTCACGGCCGTGGTGGTGAAGTTCGTAATAGACGCGTTCAGCCCAGGCGGCATGGACCAGGCACCGGCACCGGTGGATACGAATGTGTAGGTACCCCCATCCGGGGCCGTGAAAATTACCGAATTATCCGTACCGACGGTGATCGAGCCCTCGGCCCCACCGACAGATAGGGTGGGACGGGTGTCATTGAGCGAGTTGTACCTCCACCCAATCCCCAGGTCATGCCCGGCTCCCTTGACGTGCAGGAGCTGCCCTGTCAGGACGACATTGCCGTTCGTGGGGTTGAACGAGATGGCGGTCATATCGGTCAGATGTCGGGTGACCATCGCCGCCGCGCCCCGGTTTCCGGACTTGATCCCGTCCGGCCCCGTTGCCGGTGGCAACACCATCGGTGCAAAGCCCCGGAACGGCAACGCCCGGATTGCCGCAGGAGCAGGTACCTGTTTTTGTACGGGTTTAGTCGTTTTGAGTGCACCAGGTGGGTGGGTTGTCGCCGGTGCTGTGGTCGCCTGTGCGGGCACACTCAACCCCGTGAGAACCACGGAGGAAAGGACAAGAGCAGAGAAAAGAGACCGAACAGCACTCACGCTGTACCCCCAATAATGGTGTGCTCGCCAGTGAGCACGTTAGCGCCCCCAGCGAGCACAAGCTGAGTATGCGCCCCACCTCGCTAGGAAGACAATAGATACAGCGAAAATGAGGAGACAAGCTCATGAAAAGGTGGTCGCGAATCTTCGTCCAGAAATACCCTACTGGCTAACGAATATGAGGTCCGGAGTCTCGCTCAGGGGTGTTCCACTTCCTTGGTAGTGGGACCCTATGCGGGAAGTAAAGGATGGAGGCTGGGGTCCCGTCGTTCACATTGGTCAAGGTATAGCCTGTCATTTCAGCTCGATAGATTGATTGCTTGCCGATCTAGATCCATTACGGGTTACATGACTCACACTTGTCGAATGGACATTGTTCTGAAAAGTGAAGTCCCAAAATGGGAAGGGGAGTGGCAATGCGAACAACGTACTCTGCTTCAGTAACTGTCCGAATACTGTGTGCCGTTGCAGTACTGCTGGCAACTTTGGGGGCATTCTATGGCAGCGGGGTGCTGGGTGGGACGCCCATTGCCGAGGCTGCAGGTGGTCGCCTCGGCGCGGACTCAACGTTGCTGGCGCCGGGAACCGGAGCCTTTTCCATCTGGAGCTTCATCTACACAGCTTTGTTGGTCTACGCTGCATGGCAGGTGAGTGCGAAAGCTGGTGAAAGTCGGGCCCAGCGAAAGATGCGTCCGTGGGCGGCCGCTTCTGCCGTCCTTAACGCGCTTTGGATTGGCACTGTTCAGCTCGGATGGCTTGGTCTCAGTGTCCTTGTGATTTTACTTCTCCTGGCCGTGCTGGTCAGGATCTTTCTGCTACTGATCCCAGTAGCGGAATCTGCGGTGGAGCGGTGGATTACCGCCGTGGCTTTTGGCCCGTACTTGGGGTGGGTCAGTGTTGCGACGGTGGCAAACATCGCTGCCTGGCTATCCTCGTTTGGCTTGGGCGAGGGGGCAGCATGGACAATCCCGCTTGCGATACTTCTGCTGGTGGTTGCGGCACTTATAGGTGCCGGCACGGTCCACTTCTCCGGTGGCCGCATATCTGCCGCCTTGGCTATGGCGTGGGGTATCGCATGGATCGGCGTGGGCCGCAGCGACGGTGGTCTGGAATCGGCCCCAGTGGCAATTGCGGCTTTTTGCGCCGCCGGCCTGCTGGTTGTTTACGCCGTTCTGGCCGCCCTGCAGCGGCGGGTCAGGTTCAACCGCGGAGCGGAGAATACCGCGTGAGCATCATCGCCGTGACCGGAGCAAGCGGGTATATCGATGGTCGGCTTGTCCCGCTCTTGCTGGACCAAGACCATGATGTGAGGTTCCTGACCCGGCGGCGAGATGCGTTGCGCGATGTCCCTTGGAGTAAGAAGGTCCGCGTTCTCGTGGGCGAATGGGACAGGTCAGAGAGTCAATGAAACCGGGGGCAGACCCGTCTGTCAGTGATGTGAGTCACGGGCCAGACCGTCGCTGCTAATGACTGCTCCTTTGGAGTGTTTTTACTAAGGTGTTCTCTGCTGGTGCTTGCTATTTTGGGTCGCTTTCTGACGGGCCCGGTTGGACGATGGATGAGTTTCCTGAAGTATTCGAGGGTGGGGGAGCGGGGTTGAATAGGGCGATAGGCAAAATGATGTTCTCGCAGCCCGGATCTACTGGCAGGCTCGTGCGGGCCGTGATTCTCATCTGACCGCTATCGAGTTGCTCCATGAAGAGATCCACTCGTGTCGCTTTCGGGTCTGCTGGTACTGCCCCCTCCTCAGAGGACCACTCAAGGGCCTCGCAACCATGCACCACCATTCTGTTCTCACCGTTCTGGTCGTCCTTGGTCACGGCTATGGGGGCGAAAGGGACTGGGCCAGGCAAGATCATTGACCGCTTGTTTTGTTGCATGTATCGAGTCGTGTGGCTCGCCAGTCGGCTACGCAGATGAACCCCTGTTGTCTGTTCCAATTCCGGCAACTTGAAATCTCGGGTGTTCTGAGCGACAGCTTGGGCTTCCAAGGACTGGCGGACAGCCTGGACCCACGGGTTTTCTTCCAACGGACTTACCGGCACGCCATCTTGCCACTCAACAGCAGGGTAAGGCGGTGCAGGGCTTTTCTCGACCCAGCAACCCGTAACGCCCCCAGCTAGAAGGAACGCTGCGGCTGCAGCTGTCATGGAACGCCGTCGACTAGATGGACGCATAGTGATGCTCACGAATGATCCCCCTAAGAAACCAGTTCAACTCCGGTACGCCTCATCCTAGAACCAGATCAACCCACACCACGATGGGTACTACAACCCAGGACTGCCTGGACAGTCAGACAGTGCAGGGATACTTGCTCCGAGCCGTCGGAGGAATTCCGTTGAATTCCTCCGACACGTCACCATCCCGCCGTGGCGGCCTTCCTCAGTGGCATGAGTGCTACTGGGAGTTTGAGGGAAACCGGATGGGTTGTCGTGCCCATCGTGGCCCGTGCCCGTGCCCGTGGCAGATAGTGTTAAAGCTGCTCGAAACTGCAAAAACCTTTCTTGGGGGAAACCTATGCGCGTCACAGTCCTGCCACGACGACGTCAGCGTTTTCTACGAGCGACCGCGGTGTTGGTGCTCGCTGTGGTTACAGTAGGTGGCCTTGCCGGATGCCGGGTGGAGAAGCGGCCGGCACCGCCCTACCCGGCCGTTGAGTGGCAGGGCCCTGCGCCGACGGGGAAATTTGAATCCGATCCTTGGGTGCAGGCAACACGAAAATACCTTGAGGCTGAGGCCGTGGCCCGTAACATCAACGACTTCACCCTGCCCGAGCTGGTCCAAACAGCGGGAAGGGACGTGCGTAGCCGTGCCGCGCGACCGGCCATCGAGGACGTCAAACAAAAGCGCCGCCCCGACATTCTTCCCGGGCCTACACCGTTCTTACCCCTTTCTGTAGAAACCAGCTTTTGGGGAGACCCGAATCTGGCCGCAGTGAGAGGTTGCACGGTAGGTAACTGGGCGTCGGAAACCGGAGAAGTACCTGCCGAATTCAAGGCCTATGAACGCGAGTACAGACTCGAACGCTTACCCGGAGGAACGATACGAGTCGTCGGGACCGCAGGGGTCTCAAGCCAAAAATGCTCCGACGCCACCGTGCCTACTGCCCTGTTCGTGCCAGCTCCAGAACCTTCAGATGTCACCAACCGCGAAGACATTGTGATAGCCGAACATGACGACCTCGACCCTCAATAGAAAACCACTCCCGCAGAGAGTTGTCGCCCGGAGAGCATCCACAAGAACGGCCGTCGCGCTCATTCTGATCTGCACTGCTCTACTCTCTGGGTGTTCTTTGGCTGGCGATCGTAGCGCACCTCACCGCAGTACTGCAGCAGCCGAGGCTGACCTCGCCGAAATACCCGGCGTTACGGCGCGCATAGGCCGGGCGTACAACGGGACAACACCGTTCCTTTCCGTGAACGTGGAACTCACCGCTGCCTTCACCGGAGATGAATCCGCATTTCTGGACCATCTCTTAGCGCAAGTCTGGTCCCAGGACGAGCATTCGCCACAAAAATTTGTCACGCTAGGCGTCACCGGCACTGGCCACACACAAGCAACAACCTCAGCAGCCCTTAACCGCCTTGGCATCAGCTCTTCGGAATACGCCAGCTCCTCACTCCTACTAAAAGTAGCCGACCTCACGACCCGGTACGGCGACTGGCCCGGCCCGGTCCCACCTAGCACCCCTTCGCCACGGTGAACAGGCCACGTCCTCGCTGCGGTGATTATGGCAGTTTGATTGGGTACCGCTTTCCCCGTTTGTTTGGGGCCCGCCTTGTGGCCCGCCCACGCTAAATACCAACAAAACATCGACGCCTAAGAAGGGACCTAGGCATAATAAGTTTTATGCAGAGTGGCCATCGGCCAGGTAAGAGTTTCAGGGGGCTTGAATCCGCCCTCATTGACGCCGATATAGTCGGAACCGCCACCCTGTCGCACAACACTTCTTATGGCCGGATAAATTGGGGTTCCTCTGGACCTGTTCAAGCGCCAGGTAGCAGCGTGGGCAACGCCCATAATTGGGGATTCAGTTCCTACTCACCCCTGTTTAGAATACCGACCGAATAGAGGCGCAACCCATAGCTAAAAATGGTGCGGGGCGGGCAAGGAGTGCATATGAAAGCACTTTCCTTACCCGCCCCATAAGGTGCGTTGCTGTGACCGTCTCAAGCTGTCGACGATCACCTACTGCTGGTGTTGCTGATGTTGCTGTGGTCGTCTCAAGCTGTCGAAGACCGCTTACTGCTGGTACTGCTGTTGTTACTGGTGTTGCTGTATCCGTCTCCTACTGCTTGACGGCCAGGTACTACGGGTACTGCCATTACTCGTGTTGCTGTGGTCGTCTCAAGCTGTCCGACGACCATGCCTTCCGGGTCCTGCCGTGTCCGTCTCCTACTGCTTGACGGTCCGGTACTACTGGTGCTGCGGCGGTCGTCTCAAGCTCTTCCGACGACCACGCCTTCCGGGTCCTGCCGTGGTCGTCTCAAGCTGTCGACAACCACGTACTGCTGGTGTTGCGTGAGTCCGTCTCCTACTGCTTGACGGCCACGTTCACTGCAACGGTGCTTCCCCTCAACAAGCAAATACAACTACTTTGAGCGGGGGAACTTCCGTTCTCTTTTTCTTACGAGAAAAAATATAACCACTCTCTGAAATCCCGTCAAATCGCCTTCGGACGGACTGAGTTTCGTCGCCTTTTGCGGTGGCTCGGGATGTTGTGCAGCTTGTTGTGTGTGTCTCTGCTCTGCTGTGGTGTCAGTCGGTCAGAGAACCCTGCATCGAGGTTGCCTGGTTGTGGCCAGCGCGTTTGATGGCGCGGCAGCCCATTCCACCGTGTAACGGGCCATCAAACGCGCAGACACTCCGACATAACCCATTAGCACGAATTTCCTACCGATCCTCCGAAGCCCCCAGTTCTGAAGAATTACGGTTTGCGCAGAGGACTGTTCATCAGAACGCCGTACCGCGTAGTGCACTTCTGGAATTTCTATGTCGAAAGTCGTCTGCACAGCCCCTGAATTCCGTGGGAGCGTGTGCAGAGGAGTACTGAAAATGACAGTGTTTTCACAGCCGGCAGTGTCTCACTGGGGGGTGTCCCGGTTCCTTGGAACTGGGACACTCCGGCGGCGCGGACAGTCAGGCTTAGTGCTGCCTCCCTCCCAAGACCCCTCTATGGGCAGGGTAAGTAGCCGAATAATCAATTGACCGGCATCAAAAGATTCATTCAAATACTTGAAACGTGTAGTGAAATTCATATTATTTTTGGGCACAATAAAAGCCCAATCAAATGGGGAAGTTTAGCCCATTTGATTAAGTACCGATACTCGAAAAATTGCAATTGATGGACGTTTTCAAATAGGTGCAGTTAGACGCGTCGATGCCAAAATGCGTTAACTTACTTAACGATCCGGAGACGACCATCTTGATGTTTTTCGAGGTACAACTCTCTGCTACGATATTTCTGGCGGTTAACTTGATCTTCGGCTAAAACATTTAGAACTGACTAAAAGGACAACATGAAAAATTTGGGGAAGCACCTACTAGCGTTACCGTTGGTAGTTGCCATGCTATTTACTTTTGGAATTGCTTCAGCTTCAGCAGCTGCGCCCGACGTGGCGCCTGCGGCTCAGACTGTGAGCCTTCCGTCTTCTGCGAATGGGGAACTCACGCCAGCACAGGTTGCCCAAGCCCTACTGGAGCTAAAAGCATCTTCACTGCCAAGGGTTTCTGAGACGGTTGGTTCAACTGTTCAAACGCGTTTTCAGCTCACTGCCGACTTTGGGATGACTTTTGTTGAACCAGCTGTCGGAGTCATAGCTCCCCGTATTGGGGGAGGCTTTGATGGTGGCGGTCCCTACATTTTGCTCAACCAGTTTGACCAAGATGCAATTATCAGCGGCGCCGGGCTTGCTCTCGGAGCGGCGATTTGTGCTATTCCTGCTGTTGGCTGGGCCGCATGCACGGCTGTTGGTGTGATTATTGCCGCTGCTGTTATTTACTTGAGCTACAACGGTAAATGCAATAACAACAAGCAGCTCAAGGTCTATGTTTCAGGTCGAATTGCTGGTTGTGTCTAACAACTCAGAGGGGTGAGGATTTGGGGTCGGATAACTCCGGCCCCAAATCTTCGTCAATAAAAAGATCCTCAATCGTAGTGTTAAATACCCGGGCAAGACGGAACGCCAGCGGAAGACTGGGATTATATTTGCCACGTTCTAAGGCTATGACAGTCTGTCGAGAGACGGACAGCATCGTAGCTAGATATTGTTGCGACCACTTGGCCGCTTTTCGGGAGTCAGCTATGGTATTTTTCATCGACTGTCTCCGAAAGAAATGCAATCTTCGCTTTTTGGTATCGAATCCAAAAAGACAATATGATAAGTGCGATCGCGCCCAGTACCACCAATGTGGCAAGGAGCGAGTTCCCGAAGACTGCCACTACGGCAAGCGCCAGGACCAAAATGACCAAGGCATCGATATAAGCTTCGGACTGGGCTCTCACCGACATCTCCCTCTCGAAGCTCCCCTCCGTTTGCTCAAATGTTTGCTGCTGGCGCTTCTTCTTTATCGTTTGGATCGCCAGAAAAAGTCCAACAATCCAAACTGCCATTAGTACTCGAGCGAGCAATTCCCAAGGCGGCCCCGCAGTGTTCGCCCAAGCCAGAAGGGTGGCTAGTACCGCAGCGCCTATAACCAAGACTCCCGCAATCTGCTTCTTCATCTCTTTGTGGTGCCTCTTTCTCGTGCCGTACATCTAGTATGTAAACCAACCTTTACATTGTCTTCAGGGAATGTCAAGGTCACTTTACTCAACTGGCTACTTGTCAATGGGAACTATTTGCAGGTCCGACCGACGTTGGAGTGTCCGCCCCGGGGTGTTGGGCCCATTCCTCTTGTAGAGGTGAAGGGAGATTCGAATTCTTCCGCGCACACGATCTGGGGTCTTGGTGGTTTCTGTGGGGAGATACTTGTTGGACAGGGCGCGGGGCCGGGGTGCTGTTAGGCGGTCATGGAACCTTGCCCTGTGGTTGCCTGGTTGCCTGGTTGTTGCTGGCAAATGAGGTCCTAAGCTGATTGTCAGAGTGTCCTTGTAGTGTTTAGAACGAAGTGGCCAGCCGTCCCCCAAGAGGCTGGCCACTTCATTTTTTATGCCCTTAGTCAGGAGCCGGCTATCGGAGAAGTTCCCCATGGTCTGCAAGACAACCCAGCTAGCGCGGCAGTTCACGTGATGGGGTTCCACGTCCGGCCAACGATCTCTTACCGCCGGATACTGTTCCGTTGTTCGTAACGGGCAGAGCCGTGCACCTAGGCGCGAGCATTTCGCACGTCCTCGACCGATCGGGACCGCTTTGTTGATTTCTAGGCGTTAGTTCTACTCGTAGACTTGAGGTAGCGGGCAAAAGCCCGTCGCAGTGTTAAAGAACAAAAGACCCGAATTAGGCCTCGGGTCTTAGTTCTGAGCTCTGGGCTCATTTGGTGCGAAAACAGGAACAATACTCCTGCTGCTCACACCTCAAGAGTATTGTTCCCTGCCTAAGATTGCAAACATGCTGGCTTGTTTCCGGCATGTTTGCAATTAGCTGGCATCGCGCCTGTTCCTTCGGGAGGAGGTGCTGACATGTCTCCCAAGCGAAAGCGAGAGAAGCCATGGGGCGCCATGAACTTGGTGGTGAATCTCAGCCGATTGTTGGCTGAGCTGATCCGCATGTTCTGGCACTTGACCCGCTAGCGGGTCGCAGTGGCCGCAGAGGAATCTCTGTGGCCACTGTTGTTCCAACGGCAGCCGTTGAGACGCATCAGAGTTATTTGGGATCCGCGTAGTCATTGGTCATAAGGACGATTCCAGATCATGGTTGGTATCCAGCTTTTTCAAAACGTTGGGTCTCTGGGCTTCCCCTCTTGACTAGATGTCTAACCCGGCGGCATTGTCTTGCCCTGGCAACTGCAGGGTTGGATCAAACTGATCAGCATCGGTTTCCCTTGCGCTCCCTGCAACGATATTGGGGTGCAGTGTTTGGTCCAATAGATCGAGATAGCCTTGGTCTGCCAGGCGTTCTTTGAGGTCTTCTTCAGTGTTCCAAGGTTGGTCGATCATCTCGGGGATGGGAGCTGTGAGGTCGGGCAGCTGCTCCTTAAGGTGTTTGTAGTAGCGACTGAGTCGCCAGTCGCTTTTGGGTGGTGTCCTGCCCAAGATTGTGTCGCTGGGTGATTGCTCGGAGACTTCGGTCCAGATGGCGTCTAGACGTGCGACTTCGTACCGGTAGCCCAGAGGAATGGTTTCGTACTTTTTGCTCTCGCTGAGGGCTGTTTTGGTGAGGTAGTCGATGCGTGTGGTGATCCGTCTGTCCAGGTCATTCAGGATCTGCTGGTCGCTGCTGTTGGCTGCCGTGCTTTTTGGGAGCAGGGAATCTATCAGTTCAGCATCGGCAGACCCGTTGGCGGGGAGGGAACGGAGATGAGTCAGTAACTCTGGAGGGGGAAGTTCCGCCGTTTCAGATGTGAGCCCGTTATGGTCGGCTTGAGACCATGCGCTAATGAGTCGGGCCCATTCTGGTGCGCGTTGTATTTGGTGGAGAATGTCCTGTCCGCCATTGGCAGTCAACCAGGTGGTGAAGGATTCTGTGGCTATTGCGGTTGTGGCGTATTCATATTCACTGACCATGGTGGCCAAGTCGTTCGCTTTGCCTTCTTCGATAGCGAGCGTTTCATGGGCAGTGAGCGCAGCGTTTCTGTTGTTCAGGACTCCTTCGAGGATTTCTCGTCCTTGGGTGGGAACCATCTGGTGGAAGAGGTTCCATTCGTCGGGGCTGTGGAGTTCATCGTCGGGGGTGACGTCGATGTATGCATGGTTTCCTTCGCGGCCTCGTGTCATGGAGACGTAGAATAGCTCTCTGCTGAGGCCGTCTTTAACGAGGCAGTGGCCCGTGTCCACGGTGACTCCTTGGGCGCGGTGGGCTGTGACTGCGTATCCCAACTCAGTGTTGGCAGCGAGGTAGTCGGGGCCCAGCTGAATGGTTGCTCCTGTTTCCTCTCGAGTGGCGGCGATGGTTCCATCGAGGTTGATTTCTGTGATGACCAGGCGGCTGCCGTTTTTGATGAAGGCGCCGTTGGCATCCTTGAGTTTGCGGTCGTTTTGTCGGGCCAAGAGAACATCGCCGACGCCGGCTGTGGCGTTTCTGACGTCCACTGTCACATCGAGATTGATCCGGCCGAGGGCGGTTAGATCTGCTTGAGCTTGAAGGTTGAGTTCGCCCACTGATTCATTGTCAGCGGCAATGAGGATGCTGCTCTTTCCTGGTTCTCCGGTGGTGTCTGTCAGCCATGCTTTGTAGGCGGCACCGGCGGCGGTACCTTGTTCGCTGTAGTGGAGTCGTTGTTCTTCCTCGTAGTCATCGAGTACATCGATGATTCCTTCTCGGAGCTGGAGGGAGGCCTTCTTTTCCCAGTCTGCTTTGAAGCGAAAGACCTGGTTGAGGTGTGAGGCGTTGTGGTCGCGTTCCATCCATCCAAGGATTCCTCCGGCTTCCACGGATTCCAGTTGGGCTGGATCCCCGACGAGAAGAACCTTTGCTCCTGCACGGTCAGCCTGTGCGCCGAGTTCTGCCAGGGTCGTGGTTCCTGCCATGGATGCTTCATCGACAATGAGTAGTTGGCCCTGGCGAAGGGTGTATTTGGATTGTTCGGCCACACATTTGGCCACGGTCGCAGCGTGGGCTTGGCGTTTTCGTGTGAGCTGTCGGATCTTCTCTGCCTGGGCGGTACGTTGTGCTGGGGTTGAGGTGGCGCTTTGGGATCTTGCCGCCTTGATGCTGTTTTCCGTGGCAGTGATTGCGGCGGTGGCTTGAAAGTAGCGTTGGGTCCTGCGAGCTGCACCGTCCCCGACCGACTCATACAGCCACTTGGCTGTGTTGTCCGTAGCGATACCGACTTCTTCACCTAGCACTGCGGCCGCCACAGCTGAAGGGGCAAGGCCGACGATGGATCCGGGGGAGTGGTGGGCTTCCCACAGCTCCTTGATCCCGCGCATCGTGGTGGTCTTTCCTGTTCCGGCAGGACCAATGATTGCTGTGAGTGTTTGCTTGCTGGTCAGAACCTCCAGGGCAGCTCGCGCTTGGTCTGAACTGAGATGGTGGTTATCTCCGACGAGGACGTTACCCAATGCTTCTTGCACCTTGGACGGATCTGGGAGAGAGGGGCCGGCCTCGTTGGCGGCAAGGCCCATCAGGAATGCTTCATCATTCATCAGCTGCTTGCTGGCGAAGATTGCCGTTTCGGGGGAGTCGAAGATGGAATGGCCGCGGTTGGTCAGCACGGCATCAGCATCGTCCATGTACCGGGAAGCTCTTGGAGTGAGGGAGGCTGCCATGCCGGTTGCCGCCTCTACGATCTGATGAGTGATCTCGTTTCGTTCCGAAGCGCTGGCGCAACGGATAGTGGTCAGTAGCTTCTCTGTCGTGGCAATGAGATTGGCCTGATTGAAGGTTGCTCGTTTATGGGCAGTTTGGGCAAGGACGTGGCCGGCAATCTCCAGTACAGCTGAGTACGTGATTGCGCCGGACTCAAAGACAGTTGTTTCGTGGCCTATGGCTGCGGCCACAACCTGCTTCGGGTTGAGCCCGAGGGCCCGGGTGCGTTCGCGCCAGTTGGTCATCTTGACCGCCAAGGGTTGTGCATCACTGACTTTGGCAGTTCGTGTACTCAGCGTTGCTTGTTGCCGAAGACGGATGATCACCTCTGTTGGTGCTGGCCTTCCGTTAGAGTCTTCCCACTCTTTGAGGAGCCGGTTCTTTTCATTTTCTATGGCTCGTGACCTGGTGGAGAACTCTTCGATTAACTCGTTGGGGACGCCTGCCAGCTCGACTCGAATCTTTCCTGATTCCTCCACGGCATCGCTGACAGCAAGATTGCCCTCAGGGGAGGGGACGATGGTTGGTTCTTGTCCACGTTGTTCAGCCACGGCACCTGTTTCGCGGTAGACGGCATCGAAGAGTAAGTTGTTGTATTTTTCGCTGGTCGCCACGACGTACTTGTGCAGTGTGTAGGAATCTAAGGTTGCCCATTGGCCGTCTGAAACTCTTTGGACGCGGTTGGCAATCACTGCGTGGGTGTGGAGCTGGGGATCCCCTGCCCGTGAGTCCCAATGGTCAAAGGAACTGCCAATCAGGCCTGTGACTTCGACCTTCGCAACACCGCCGTGACCGGTCCTCGTCTGGATGACGTTCTCTTCCAACCAGGCCAATGATTCTGCCATGGCCTGGCGGTGAGCTGCCAAGAGCTTGGCCTGGACCTCTGGGGTGGAAATGGCCCACAGGACGGAGACGGATTTGGGGACTGAGAAGGTGATGTCGAACCCTGCCACGGCCTCACGGGTTTTCTTCACAGTCTGTCCGCTAGGGCTTTGTGCTCCTTCCGGTGCGGTCGTTGCCTTGATCTGCGATCGCCCTAGAAGTTCACCAGTGAGTGGGTCTTTGGAGTCCTGGAATAGTCGCTTGGCCTGAAACTTTTCTACTCTGTCGCCAGCGTTCAAAGAAAGTCCTGCAAGGCCTGCACCAAACCATTTTCCTGCAGGGTCTCCGCTATCTGTGTAATAGGCGGTTAAATCTCGGACTCCTTTTATTTGACCATCGCTATTTGAGATCGTTGAGAAGTAGTAGTCGATACTCATCTTAGAAATTGATGCCGTCATCGGTTAGGTCCTTTAGATGTTGTACTTGCGTTATTGTTTTTGGTCGTCCAGTTGGTCCACGTGTTGATAATTTCGGCTTCGTGATCGACCAGTGGCAGGCCTCGTTTGCGGCGGGCAAAGTCCCTTGCCAGGTCCTGCCAGTGGTTCAGGATCTTCCGCAGCTCCTTATCTTCGGCAAGCCGCGCCGGCGCCCGGCGCTTGAGTGCGGCGTTCGTTTTCTGCAGTCCCAGATACGCCGCACGTGCGTTGCCGAGTTGCTTCGTTAGTTCCGCGAAAAGCGCCGCATCGGCGGCGGGGTGTTCCGGCGCCGTCCTCAGCTGCACGTTGCGGGGCGCATCACTTTGCGCTGCGGCAGCACGCAGTTCTGCCGCAGCGGCACGCACCTGCGCCTCGGCGTCTTGCCTCAATGACGCCATCGCCATGGTTGTGGATCTGGCGGTGGCCACTGCATTGTCTCGGGACCGGCGCACTCTCCCTAACGCCGCGACAAGCCGTTTGTACTTGGCCAATTCGCGAAGGACAACCGTATGTTGTTCGGCTGAAACCATGGCGTCGCCAATGGGCTTGTCGTGGAGACGTCGTTGCCTAGCGATGGAGCTGCATGTTGTGTTGCAATACTGCCGATCGCTACGGCCCCCTTCGAGGGGGCCGTGGCACTTTCGGCAGAGCTTGGAAGCTCTTGGAAGTTCATTCATGCGAAGGACTTCGCTGGATGGACAAAATCTGTGTGTCGTAAAGCGTTAGCTATCTAACGCACTATGCACCGTGGTGCCAGACGTGTGTTCCTGTTTTGGTTCCTGAGCCGTCCTTGGCTCAGTGCAGGCCTCCGGTCTGCATATCTTGTGGCCCTGCCGCTCTTTGGCTGGGCTAGCTCCCGCCCCTGGGCGGGGTTATGTTCTGTTACCTGCCACTCACCCTCAGCCCCCTGGGCCCGGTGCCAAATCCCCCTCTCTTCGCCGGGTCCCGGCATCCACCTGTGTGCGGGAAAAGACCGTAGGAGAATCTTTTGCCGTGCACCTGTGGAAGCGGGGTAGTCCTCCTGTGGGCGGGAAAAGACCGGAGGAAAATCTTTTGCCGTCCACAGGGGCGCTGGGCGAAGAGAATGAGCATTAGCGGCGGCAGCGACCCAAACGCACGCCACGACGAAGGCGGAAGCAACGACAGCTGGCGAACAGAGACAGGGGCAGACGAGGGTGCTCGCGGTAGCGTCGTCTGCGGAAGCAGCGGCAGCGGCAGCGGCGCAAGCGCACGGCGGCGGAAGCGACGACGGTGGGCGAACAGCAACAAGGGCAGATGACGGTGCTCGCGGTAGCTACGCCAGCGCATGCGGCGTGCGACGATGCCGGTCCTAGCTGAAATCAGAATATTGATAAAGCCGACCGGTAGTCATGAATCGATTTAGAGAATATGTGACTGGAAATCCCAAAGAATTTATCTTCTGAAATTATGGGTGTTGTAGCCAGCGTTTGTAACTAATCTTTTCTCGGCCATACCAATAGAAAATGAGGGTGGGTCCCAATCCTGTTGGATTGGGACCCACCCTCATTTTCTATACTTCTGAATGGTACTTGCAGTTATGAAGCGTGCTTGGGCTTGCTGCGTCGTTTAGCGACCAGCATGGCCCCTGAACCCAGTGCGATTCCTCCGGCACCGAGGATTGCAATTGCTGTTCCGTCAGCCCCCGTATTGGCGAGCTGCTGGCCAGCCTGGGTCTGGGTGGTGTTGGCCACCGGAACGTAGGCGCCTTCCACCGGGTAGCTTCGCACAGGTACTTGCACCTGGTTCCCTGGTAACTGGATAGCCGGCTGCTGAGGAAGCTCGGGGCTGACGTTGGTGGGAACAGTCGGAACCACCACAGGAGCGACGCGAGGTGTAACTGGGGGAGTTACTGGAGGGTCAACCGGTGGAGTGACCGGAGGGTCCGTTGGATCAATGGGCGGATCCACCGGAGGAATCACTGGCGGGTCTGTGGGGTCAATAGGAGGATCGACGGGCGGGATAACAGGCGGGTCTGTTTCTTCCCCCTCAAGTGGTTCAGCGAGTGTGGAATCCTCAACAGATACCTCGGCTGTGATGGCTGCTTCGACAGCGGGAAGAGCATCTGTATCTGCCGACTTTTGAGCTGCTTCAAGCGCGGGTGCATTGGAGGCTTCTGGCAACTGCAGGGCGGAGACTTCGAAGGCCTGCTCGACTGGTTTTACTTCGGTGCCGGTGTCGGCGAGGGAGGCCGCGGCTGATCCCAACCCGATCAGGGGGATTGCGATGGCTACTCCTGCTGTCCGGTAGAGCTTGGGGAAGTTTCGAGTTTTTTGGAGTGTGTGTTTTCCCATGAGTGGGTCCTTTCGGTTGTTAGCTAACGGCTAGTTCTTCGGTGCCGCTGTCGGGTTGCGTGTGTCAGTGCGGGCATGAGAGTGAACGCTGCCACCGGAGACAGCGATGAGGTTCCCTTGGCTGTCTGTCCCTAGGGGAACGACGCCGCTGTTGATGGTGATGGGGTCTTTGCCTGGTTGAAGAAGGATTGATTCTTTGCCTTCCTTGGCCAGGAGGTACGGGCCGAAGATAGACATTGGTTGTTGATTCTCGGCTAAGGCAGTGATGGTCCCTTTGGTGTTGTCGATGAGGTGGCCAGAGAAGGTCATCAACACCGATGTGGCAGATGAGGTGAGCACTGCCTTTGGAGTGAGTTTCGGATCGGCGGCCGAGCTGGTGGTGAACTTTCCTGTGGTCAGGTTGTTCAGGGCTAAAAGGTTGTTGTCCCAAACGGTGAGAACGGTGGTTCCGTTGACGGATACGATTCGGGTGAGTTGGCTTGCCTTGGGCGGTGTTTCCAGAGTGACTTCAAGGGGATCCTTCCCCTCTGGTGCGGTTGTGATGAGCCTGTTGTTCGTTCCTGCCCACACCATCTGGTTCGTATCAGTGAGAGCGATAGGGACTGCTTGTGGATTTGGAGGGGTGTAGGCCTGAGTGTTAGCCACGGTAATCGCCACGGGGCTTGCCGAGCCATCGATGGGGGACATAAAAGGCCGGCCACTGCGAATGACGAGTTTTTGGTCCTTGGGAAGGGTGGTGGGTCGGAGTTCGTTTGACCCTTCTACCCAAAGCTGAAGCGTGCCTTCAGTTCCAGAGATGAATCCTGCTTTGCCGTCGATGATGACAGTGAGAGGAGATCCTTGGGCTTTGCCTGATGCAACTTTTGTAGCTTTGGTACCCATGGAGTAGATCGTGAGTATTCCTGCTTCATCGTGAACGGCAACGAACCGTCCGTCGTGAGAAAGCGCAGGTAGTGAGTCGCTCGTGACGGGCAAGGTCCAGAGAGGCGGTTGAGACCAGCCGGTAATGATGTCGGCCGAAGAGTTCGTTGTTGTCGCTGAGCCGGGAACTTGACCATTGTTCAAGATATTGCTGAGGGCAATGCCTCCCGTGCACAGCAGCCCGACCACTACCAATCCAGCGATGACACCTGCCCGGATCTTCCTGCGTCGGATTCCCTTCCGCGGCTCTGTTGCCGGGAGAGCTACCTCCTCCTGTGCTACTTCCAATTCTGTTTCAGTCTCAAGGGATGTTTCTGGGACGGGGACGGCTGTTGGGGGAGAGGTTGGTCGTTTGGGAATAGTGATTGCGGGGGCCAGCTCTTCCAGAGGGGCGACAACGAGTGCAACCTGGGGAAGTACGGCCACAGGTTCTATTGAACGAACCTCAGTAGGGAGTTCTCTCCGAGAAATCAAAGCAGCTACGGCGGCTTCAATATCTGTCCGGGGTGTAGCAATGAGCGACAGGGGTGTCCGCGCAACGTTAACGATGGTGAAGCAGACATCATGTTGAGTATCGGTGACTACCTGCTGTGCATAGCGAACTATCGCTTCCAGTCCGCGTATCGTCCGAGGCACCCCGGAATCAATTTCAACGACCCACTCAACAACCTCCAACTGCATGCCCACCGGAGATCCTGAGCTTGTTTGAACAACGCTGTCATGACCTTCTGCGTCCACGCTGATGAACATATCGAGCAGCGATGAGCGCGTTGATTGAGTCGAGTCCTTGAAGGCCACGGAAAAGGAACGGCGTTCTGAGGCTGCAGATTGGGCAACATCACGGATGGCATCCGTGTAGCTCTGGTACAACGCACCGACTTGAATACGCGGATCCGAAAGTCTTAATCGTGCGGACGCCTTGATGGTTCTACCTGGCATTTCAGTGTTCAACGAGCTGCCTCTTTCTGCCTGGATTTTGATGGATTCTTTGGTCAGTAATTGTCGACATCTAGGGACATTTGTGTGTCAAAAAACCCTGACACGCGACCTGTTGAAAGGGGCCGAATATCTCGTTGTTAATCCGATCCATGCTTTGGGGCCTCCCAACCGTGGCTAGGAATCATTCCCGAGAGGAACAACATGGAATTTCAGGGCAACTCAACAAAAGGCGCCAGGACTGTGGCTCCAAGCAAGAAGAAGAATGGTTGGGCTCGTTCGGCAGCGGCTACGGTCATGGCCACAGCAATTTTGACCAGTGGCGGAATCTCAGCAGCCACCATGGCCACTGCATCACCGGCACCCGACGCGGCGGCCGTCAATCCCGGGGCATGCAGTATGGATCTGGGAGTAGTGCTGGACTCTACTTACTCCTTCACCCAGGCGGAGTACGACAATACAAAACAGCAGGCCGCCAACTTCGTTACTGCCCTGGGCCAAGGACCAGGAATGAACCTTTCCGGATCAGCCTTTGGCTATACCGCTCCCTTGTGGGGCAATGGCACGAGCACTGACGTCGGACATATGAACGAGGCCAACACCAAGGAAGAAAACAAAAGCTTCTACGGAACGGACATTTCCTCCTCAGCCGGTGCTACCGATGCGAGCAATCGCTTCCTCGGATTCACCCGGGAAAGTTACGCCTCATCAAACACCAACTGGGAAGCAGGACTCCGGTCCATGCAGGGCAAGGGCCTGAAGAAGATCGTTTTCATCACCGATGGTGTGCCCAATGCTTGGGGATCTACCGAAGCTGATCTGGGCTCGATCCCCGGCAATGTATTCATCAACCAGCAGGCAATGGATGGGGCATCTCGTGCAATTGCTGACCTGAAGGCCGAAGGCGTGGAAATCATTCCACTGTTCATCAAAACCTCAGAGCCTCGCATGCACGGTATTAACGATCCGGTAAGTCCCTCCTCGACCGCCGACATCGAGAAGGCGATGCGACTCATCGACCCAAACTTCACCGTCAGTAAGGCCCTGGACGTCGATCAGATCGCAGCGAAAATGCTCGCTGACGTCACCGCTAGCTGTGAGCCCGGGTTGGCTCTGGATAAGTCCCACAGCTACGACGACACCAACAAGGACGGCAAGCCGAACGCTGGCGACACCCTGGTGTACAAGTTCGAGGTCACCAACACCGGCTCCACCCCCTTGAACACCCTGGAGTTGGTCGATGAGAAGCTTTCTTCACTGGGTATCACATGGGCTTACCCGGCAGGATTCTCTGGCACCTTGGCACCGGGTGAGTCAGTGACCGCGACAGCAGCTCCTTACATCATCACCGCAGCCGATGAGTGGGCCGGCGAAATTCACAACGTCGCCACCGTGACCGGCAAGAACCCGTGGAATCCCGACAAGAACCCTCCGAAGCAGACTGATACTGACGATCAGCCGGTCGTTAGCCCGCCTCCGGCCATTGACTTGGTGAAGTCCATCAAGGAAGTCAAGGACGTCAACGAGAACGGGATCACCGATAAGGGTGACACCGTTGTTTACGGCTTCAAGGGAACGAACACCGGCACAGTTCCACTGACAGACGTTGTACTCACTGATGACATGCTCTCCAAGGTTTCACCCACACCAGTGGCAGTGCTCACCCAGGAGGACTTCAAGGGAACTCTCGCCCCCGGCGCGTCAACTACCTGGACTTCAGGGGAATACACGATCACACAGGCTGATGTTGATCTGGGCCTGATCCACAACACCGCCGTTCTCGATGGCATTGGCGTTGATAAGGACAAGACTCCGGTCAAAGACACCGACGAGGCCAAGGTCAACCCTGACCAGAAGCCCGCCATTGATCTGGAGAAGACCGCTCACTTGAACGACACGAACAATGACGGTGACGCCGATGCGGGCGAGACCATCAACTACGACTTCGTCGCCACTAACACCGGCAACGTCACCCTGGCCAGTATCGAGCTGACGGACAAAATGTTGGACGATGCCAAGATCGAGATCAAGGCACCGGAAGATTTCAAAGCCACGTTGGCACCAGGTGAGTCCGTAACGTTCCAGTCCGGTTCCTACACCGTGACGGAAAAGGACGCCTCAGCCGGTGCAGTCGTGAATGAAGCCACCGTCACCGGCAAGCCCCCGGTTGGCCCTGACGGCAAGGAAAAGCCCCCGGTCACGGACACCGACGAAGCAAAGGTACCTTCCGTACCTACTCCCGCGCCCGTTGCTCCGGCAAACGTTGTGCCGGTAGTGCAGGCAGGCTCCGTGGCCACTGAAACCGGTGTGAATCCCGCACTGCTCATCGGTGGTGGCACCTTGGGCGCAGCAGCACTCGCCCTGGGAGGCGTAGCCCTCTACCGTCGCAACAAGTCCTCCGCCGAGGAATTGACCGACACCAAGTAACGCCCAGCACGAACCAAGAAACAAGCACCACCATGCGGGGCATCCGGCCAGTCAGAAGCAAAGGGACAGGCTGGGTGCCCCGCACCCATCCCCTCAAAGGAAAGCAGCAGCCATGAATAACGGGACATCCGCCATCAGTGAGGACTCGTTTGTCTTCGTCAGGTCTGATCCTGCAGGGGTCTTAGATTTGGAACTGGCCTCGATCGACTTTTCGCCAGCCGCCTCCGTGCCATTGAACTTTGGTCCTGAGGAAGGGGTCTGGATCCTCACTTGCCGGCCTACCTTCAACGAGGTCCTGTGCAGCAACGTTTGGTGGTTGTCGCGGGCGAAGACCTGGCTTGAACCCCATACGTGTTTCCTCGCCCCACTAGGAGCGACCTTCAAGGAGGTTCTTGCGAGGGCTCAGGCCAGTACCCGTCACCTGCCCCAGCATCTGCGGTATCAGCCCACACTCAAAACCTTTCAGAATGCCGAACCAAGCCCCCTTTTCAGGCATAAAGGTTGCGTCTCCGCAGTCCGGTCCTCCAGGCGAGACATACCCCGAAGGGCCCTTGAGTTACGTGGCCGTAAATTCACGGTCAGCCAAGGTGAGCAACTGATGTTTCGCCCAGACCACAGCCTGTACTGGGTCACCGATGCAGATCTTCTCCCAATGGACTCTGGCTACCCCGTTGCCGTGTTCATGGCCATAACCGGGGCACCTATCAATGAGCTCTTGTGGATCGTGAAAAACAGCGTCCGCGCCAATCTTTCCACCCCAGCTCCATTGAAACCACACCTGCGGAACTACCCCCTCCCACGCCTTGGACAGATGAGTCAAGGTATCGCCGCACTTATGGGCCGGATCAACAACGCCATGCCGATGTGGATGCAGATCCTGTGAACGCCATCAAGCCTCAAAGCCGGTCTAAAGTGACCAGGCGTGGAACACGCGCGTTTATCGTACTGGCTGCTCTGATGGGATTAGTTGGAATCGGGATCGTGGCCATGGGCCTTCTGGGGGCAGGCAGCACCCCCAGCTATGTCCCGGCACCGGCTATTGAGAAGCCTTTTTCCCCTACCGAACCTGACACGTTCACAGGCCCAACAGCATTACCTGCCCAAGACAAGCCGATGGGTTCGATGGAACTCTCCGTTCCCTCAGTTGGCCTTCGGATCTCCATCGTGGACGGGGGACTAGATGCGCAAGGGCGCATGATTCTCCCTGAACCTGATCAGTCAGCTTTCTACACGGGTGCTGCCCCGATTGGATCGTCAACAGGTTCCACCGTTGTTGCAGGACACGTCAATCATGAGGATGCCTCCCCGGCTCCTATGGGTCAGCTCACCAAAATTGAGAAGGGGGCACCTATCTTCATTACCGACTCTTCAGGGAAGGTTCACCGCTACAAGGCTGTTGAAGCCACCCTGTACGGGAAGCATGCACTACCTTCAAGCTTCTTTCGCACGGACGGAGATCCGCAGCTGGTTTTGTTGACGTGCGGCGGAGCTATTGGGCCCCTCGATGGTGTCGTGAATTTCCTGGATAACGCTGCGGTCGTCGCTGTCCCTTGGCCGTAAAGCACTGATCGGCCGATCGCCGGCGTCTTGCTGTGGGTCGATGATGCCCGCGAACGTATTGTCACCCGGCTTTGCGGGTTCCATAATTAGGGAGTGTTGACTCTGTGGGCCAAAACCGGAAATGAACGGGCCGCTTTTGGGTAGGAGCCACACCCGCCAACACAGTAACGGTAGCCATCGACCGGTAGGTGCCCTCGATGGCTACCGTATGAAAGCGTCGTTTGGCGTCGCCCCAGACCTAGGATCTGACCCGGATATCGCTGAGTACGGACATCCAGGCATACTCGTGCTTGCTGTTGCCCGCCGAGGCCAATCTCTGCGGGAGAACCGGGCCAGCAGACACGTTCGACAGAAAGGGTCGCACCAGATGGTGCGACCCTTTCATGCATGCCCTAGCAAGGTAGTGGACCCCATCTAGGGGTGGCTTGTGAAAAAGTGAAATATCCGACGTTAGCGCGATTGTCCGCCAGAAGTGTGCAGCCGTTGACCTGCAATCTGTCCAGTTTGTAGCTCTGTGGCCGACTTCCGCAGGCATTGTGTATCGCAAAGTTCGGTTGCCGTTACATTGGTTAACTCAAGAACCCGCAGAGTGAGTGCTCTGCGGGTTCTTGCTACCTGGCCTTCTCTACACACTGTTAGGAAGCGGCTCGTCCTTACCATTGACCATAGTTTGCCAATAATCAAGCTCGATGACATTGCTGGGGAGCGCCAGCTGCAAACAGGTTCTTAGTCGAGTTGCTTCCTTGAAGTGCCGGTTCAACAATTCCAAAGATGGCCAACCCGTGGATGGATCGTAGGCGTTGTCAAAGTCTGCCTGCCACGAGCTGAGAGCAGCCGTCAGCTCCTCTGACAGATCCCAACCGTGTGATTCAGTACCAGCGACGTCTGTATCGCTCCACAGCGGGAAGCCGGCACCCATGGAATAGTCAGCCATCAGCCGAACTCTTGTGGATGGTGTATTCATGTTCTCTACCTGCAATTTCCACCGGGGTACGACGTAATGACGATCTTGTTATTTGACGAGATGATGATCGTCGGCGAAAGCGTCGCCTTGTCTCCGTTGTTGTGATTAATCATGTTAATCGGGGTCGTGTAGCAAACTTTTTCGAACCCTGCCCCGTAGATTGCTGACGGTGAACTTAAGGCTGCTTGCGTGACGTAGGCCATGAAGTCATCCCACGAGGATCCGCCACCGAAACGATTGATCAGATCTTGCCAATTATTCTTATGTTGGGCGCTGATGTGATTGTATCCACTTGTCGTGGCCTTGCCACACTGTAAGGCAACATTGCCTTGATACTTCGAGGACCAAGTAGTGATGACATGGAAGGGGTCGTTGGGATTGTTACACGATAGCCAATCGAAGGGGTTGAGCAGCCTGGGCTGGATAGTACCCGGCTTCGGGACGAAGCCGATCCCTGAAACATACTTGCTGCCGTCTGGAAATTGGGCTTCCCAGTCGGGTGACGTCGGCGCGGTTGTGCTTGTGGTGGCTTGATTTGATGGCTCGGACGGTGCGGCGTTAGCAGCGATACCGCCACTCATTGTGAGCCCCATGGATACTGCGGCGATAGCAGCAAATGACAGTAGGTGCTTTCGAATTTTTTTCATTGCTTCCCCAGGTTGCTTGCTTTGAAACTCGAGTTCGACGAGATGGTTTCGAGCCTATGACAAGCAGAAGATCCTTCCTCGCGACTGGGATGGATCGGCGTGTTGGGCGCCTGGCCGAACACGCACAACGCTTCATCGTGGTGACCGCCGTCAGTGCGGCAGAATCAAGCCACTACGGCGCTCGACAAAACCAGAGCGTCGGATATTTCACTTCTTCACAAGCAGCCCCATCTATGGGCCAGTTTGTTCGTTATTCCTTGATTTTCGCGTCGCAGAAACTTTCATAACCCAGTAGACAATTCCCATGCCAAGTAAGGCCAACAGGACGTTGATGACGGTGTTGGTGATCAGTCCATAGGCGGTATTGAGCACCCCGAAAATGACTAATACCACCACAATCACAAGGGCCAAATAGTTATCGATGAACCAATTACGTGATGACCTGGGGCCGTGAATAGTGTTGCTCATCTGCAGTCTCCATCTTGGTAGATGTGCGGGTATGCGGGAACGTTATGAAGCGCGAAACACTTTCCCTCCCTTCTTGCTTGTTGTGCCGTGGTTACCCACTATGCACCTGCAATCGCGCACGCAACAATCAAGGGTGGACCACCCAAAGCGCAAGAGAACAACACTAGCCCTGAAAAATGCGACTCACCCCGTTAGCTAGCCCAAAGGCAGATAGTTGGTCCGAAAGGGCAATGAACTGCTCTCGCCTTGACTTTTGGCAGCCACAACATGACCAGTCCAAACCCCCGGACCACATGGACGCTGACACGAAGTCTCGTCGATACCTTTTCTATGCCCCAACCCCCTCCTCGTATAGATCAACAGCAAGTACCTGCTGAGCTGCGTAGGTTGAACTTTGTCTAGACATTGAAAAACTCCCCGGAAGAGTGGAGCTGAATTATTCAGTCCAAATTTCGGGGAGTAGTTCATTTTTTGTGGGGCGGTTTCCTCATGTTCCACCCAGGTGTTGGGTTCTAGCTACGGCTGAAGAGGTTTCGAATGCGGGTTAGGAATTTAATGTCTTCCTTTGGGTCCTCTTCCGGCCAACAGTTGGGGCACGGTTCCGGGAAGGATTCAGCAATATCCCAGTCCCAACCCTCGATGCATTGAGTATTGGTGCAGTCCGGTGATTTTCCTGGTCCTCGATCATTCCAAGGACTTACGGGCTTTTCAGTCATGATGGTTCTTCACTGTTTGAATTGTGGATGGAGACATTAGAAGTGCTTGCTCAGTTCGGTCAAGTACGATTTTGCGAGAAGGTTGTGGCCTGCCTGTGTGAGGTGTACGCCGTCTTGGTACAGGCCGTCTGCCCCGGCTTTTGTTGCCATCCCTGCCAGTGAAATCGTCTCGATCCCTTGTGCCGTGGCTGTTTGGACAATGATCTGGTCGACTGCCCTGCGTTGTGTGTGAGAGGCATCCGTACGGGACATGACCCCGTTAACCACAATCTTTGACTGCGGGTACTTCGCTCGCAATTCTTTCCACATCAGCGTGGCTTGCTTGGCGACGTCAGGCAGCGGGACGTTGAGCCGGGCATCATTGCCGCCCAGGTTCACAATGACCAGGCCCGGCGTTCCTCCTGGTAGCAGAACGTGGTTGCTGTCGATAGCGAACGGTCCGGAACCTCCAGCTACCGGGTTGGAGGCGACGTATCCCATGCCCCCGTAAGCTAGCTGGATTTGATCGGTCATACCCAAGGCCCGCGCGGCCTGTTCTGTATAGGAATCTCCATCGAGCTGGGAGTCTCCAATCATCACCACAGAATTCGGCCCTGCCACCTGCGCGGAGTAGAGCCGGTTGGTTGTTTGATTCCAGACTGTTTCGGTCTTCTGGAACTTGGTGTGAATACCATCAGCTCCGGCCCAGTTGTCGGTGGTCGGCCACCCGAATTGGCTGGGATTTCCCGCCCAGATTCGGTAGGTATTTTCATCGACCACCTTGGCACCAATGTTGGGGCCCCAAAGGATGCGGCCGTTGGCAAAGGCTTGGCCCCATCCGTCATTGATCCGATACTTTTCCCCTGTCGGATAGCCAAGGATTCCGTCAGGGCCACCGAGTTCGTTGTACCGGGCTGCTATGTCTCCCGGAAGCATGGCATGAGCGCCAGTTCTTTCTGACCAGATAATTGTTCCGCCCTGGTAGCGCTGATAAACACCACCCGTCTTATAGCCCACCGTCTCATTGGTCAGGGGATAGCCTAGGGCGCCTTTCTCGAAGCCCAGGTTGCCCCACGTTGAGCGAATACCACCGTAGGAGATCTGAGCACCGGTCGCGGCCGTCCAATAAATAGCTCCTCTTTCAAAGAACTGGTAGACACCGTTCTGGGTACTGGACCTGGGGCTCTGCAGGGAATGTCCTAGATAGCCTGTTCGTCCTCCTACCTGGGCCCATGCTGCGTCGATGGCACCGGTTGTGTATTGAGCTCCGGTCTTTTGTGACCAAACAATGGAGCCATTGGCGAAACCTTGCTGGCAGGACAACAGCCCATTGGGATAGGGGCACGTTTTGTTGGTCTTGGGCTGGCCAAGAGCGGACCGGGCCTCCAGATTGGAGTAGTAAAAGCTCCCGGTATACCCATCAACCACTGGGACTTGGGTGGAGCTAGCTGCTTGGGCCGTGTCCGTGGCAACGACCGCGGCGCCTGCTAGGAGTGAGAACGCGAGCATTGCTGATGCGGCAACGTTAAGGGTTTTCATTGGATTCCTTCGATACCGATGGCGGTGCCGGCACCGCTAGCCAGCCCTAATTCTGAGTTCTTGCGGTCTGCCAATAATTCGATTTTGTCGGGTCGAAAGCCTGTCCAGTGATCGGTGTCTGTGATGATGACGGGTGCTTGCTGGTAGCCCATGGTCAAAAGCATTTTCAAGGCTCTGGGGTTTTTGCTGAGATCGACCGTTGCGTACTCGATGCCTGCCTTCTCGAGCGCTCTTGTGGATGCATTGCATTGCACGCATCCAGGAATTGTGTAGAGGGTTACCGCGTCCATGAGTTCTCCTCGGAAAGTTCGTTGGTCGGCAAAGCATGAGGCGGGACAGGTGGATCTTCGTCGGTGCTGGCTAGCAAGAGCGCAGTTCCGATGGCGGTTGCCGTGTCTTGGCTGAGGTTGATGGTTTGCCCGCGAAGCGTGAGACTCACGACGGGCAAATTCAAAAGGGACTTGATGCAGCGAGACTCAACAATGGCGTGGTCGTTGCTGTAGGGAAGTCGGATCGCGGATCTCATAAGAACCTGATTTCTATTGCTGTCATGTGGTCTCCATGGACAGTTCCTGTTGGGCGTGGCGGGTGGCTTCATTTGGCCGGCCCGCACCCCACCTTGGCAGCTGCTCTCGAAGGGTTCCCTGTGTCAAGGGAGCGAAGGAAGTCGTGGAATAAATCTCGATGGAGCGAAGCGGGTGAGAGGTTTTATGCCGCGAAAGCTTCCAGGAGCACCCTTTACAGAGGGCAGAGAGCAGCTATCAAGGAACCCAAGGTGAGCCGATAATCTCCGCTCCCACAGATCAGAGCTCTAGAAGGGGTTTTCCGATGCTGTCGGAACAGCAACATCATCGATGGCTGTGGTCACCAACTCTTCAAGGTCCTCAACTTCACAGTCGTGGTTGTCCATCCACCACCCTGAGCCGGTAATCCGGCGCGCAGGAACCATAATGCGGTCTTCAAATTCCTCTTCCGTCATCACCTGATCCGTGTCAACAAGCAGCTCATGGGCCTTGAAGATCAACTTGTGACGGAATATCGGCGCCCACATCAGCTGCTTCTCGCTTCCATCCAGCTTTGGAAGCTCATTCTGGTTCTCGAAGTGCTCGGCGTCAGCGATGCCAGCCTTCTGATCCTCTCGGCTCTTGGACTTGGCGAAACATGTTGTGCAGGGCTGCTTGGCAAGCCAGGAAGCAAACCCTGCCCGCTGTCCGGCCGGCTTCTTGGACAAGTCCCGCTCGGCAATGTGCCGGCATGAGTGCTGAATCGAATAGATGGTCTTTACAGCCATGAGAAATACTCCTTGTTCGTTGGTACGTGTCAGTTGTTAGTTCGCTCGAGTGCCTCTTTTGGGCGTGTCAGGTGTTGCGTTTGCAACACCTGACGACCTCAAGCCGTGCTGGCATCGGTTCTTTGAAGTTCAGAACCACACCTTCACCGTTAGGCCGATAACTTACCTTATGTAAAGTAAACATACTTTAGCGCGTTAAAGAAATGCAAGAGAGCTATACTGGCTTCATGGTGCGAATGTTGACGGATGATCAAGAGAACCTGGCGGCATACACATGGATGCTGTCGCAGCATCGGCTTGCCCTGGCAAAGCAACTGGCTGATGTGGAGGAGTTTGAGCGTGAAGCGATACGCTCGGCCGAGCAATACGGTGTCAAGCAAAAGACCTTGGCCGCGTTGACGGGGCGAAGCCCCGGCCGAATCTCTCAAATAATCAGTGAATCTGGCCCCAAGACAGGAAAAGCACTGACGGAAAGTCGTGAGACTTGGCGCAAGGCACTGGATGAACCCCAGGAGCACCTAGCGCTGCATGAAAAGAAATTCACAACAGCCGAAACGATTGCCACCTGGAACACCAATTTCAACCTCGTCCACGGCGAGGACAACAACATCTTTTAGTCCCAATCCTCCGACACCCTCTGGATAGTGCAGTGAGCGGTCGTAGGAGATTCGTACCGTCTCGGAGGAAGTGTCATTCATGGGGTGCATCCTCGGACGTAGCGGACGCCTCGGGCCACTGGGTCATCCAAGCCCACTCCAACGTCTTCGGTTGCCGGGGGTCGATGAAGGCCGGAACTCCACCCAGCTCCCTTTCAATGATGGACTCCAGCTCAGTGTCCCCGGCCAGGGGTGTGATGAAGAGACCGCCCAGGCTTACGGCGAAGCCGCCGCCTAGGTATGCCGAGGGCTCACATGTGACCCAAAGGTCTACCTCGGCAGATCGTTCCTGTGCAGCTCGCAATGCCTTCTCTATTTGTTGAACGGTTGGAGCTGGATCAAAATCCACGACCAGAAACAATTCCTCGGAATGTTCCTTCGCCAGGGCAAACCAGTCAATGGCAGTTGAGGTGGCCGCGAAACAAGACGGGCCCGGGGTATCAGAGTCACGGCGAGCATGTTCTTGAACTGCTTCAAAGAGCCATTCGGGCAAGGACCGCGGCTGGCACATGATGGAGGTACCGGCCACGTTCCGGAATGACTTGTAAGAGTCATAGGCGGTGGCCCAGGCGTATTCGGTACCAATCCTTTTGGCGTAGTCGTATCCATGGTGGTCTGTGACCAGCCAGGCAACATGCCTGTCTAGTGCGGTGGATCCTCGGCCGAAATCAAAGATGGCAGTCGTGGTGTCTTCTTGAACGAGCTCATTGGAGTTCATTGTGAATCCCTTTCTATGTGCGGGACGTGCTGGAGGCGCTTGGGTTACTCCCATGCAATAGGACCTCCTCGATAGGTTCCTACCGTGGTGTTCGCCCGGGCTTCGATTGCCTGGCCCATGGCGATAGTGTTCTTGGTTGTTTTGCGGATGTGTTCTTCACAGTCCTGAAGGGTCATGATTCGTCGAGCAGTTAGGTCCGCCAGGTCATCGGTGCTGACCCGCTCATCAATGCGCCCTTGTGCCAGTCCGGCTTCATAGCCGGTCATCCAGATTCGCCAAGCCAAGGGGTTCTTGGTGATGAATTCGGCAATTTCTTCCTCGGTTTTCATCGTGCCTTCTCCCCCATGTCCTGGCGTTGTGAATTGTTGTTCGGCGGTGAGAGACGGAACGCTCCCCTGCAGTGCCGTTCGTGGCGGTATTCGTTGCCGTCTCCCACCGCCGTGTGTCACCGCTCCCCTGATTGACAGGAGCCGGTGGTGCGGTACTGCGTGCAAATGTCGGAGTACCGCGGGTTTCCCTCAGCAAAAGGAAATCTTGTGTGCGCGAGGATGCTTCCCCGCGGGGTGGGGTGTGAACCGGCCTTTCGGTCCACACCCCAAGACGGACTTTTTAGGCGTCGAGGATGATCTGCTCAACAGCGCTGGCGGTGTATCCCCAAGTCACGAGCTGCTCGAGGTAGTCCTTGTGGATTTGGTAGGGACTACGCCACGAGTCCTTGAGGACTTTCTTCTCGTATCCCCCACAGATCAAGGCGATGAGAGCGAACTCGGCGCGTGCTGTGGTCTCGTCCACGTGAGACCGGAGCGGGTGGTGCTGGCCCTCAGTTTTGGCGCCGATCATGGCCGCTGCCACGTGACTCTCGTAGCCTTGAGTGGTTTCAGGATGGTGGGTGATGGCGTGAACCACGAAATATGCCCATGCCTTCGGGGCTGTTTTGCGGCTGAGCAAGGTCTTCACCCATTCCTGGCGAACCACGGTGGCTGACTCCATGGATTTGTTGTTGGCAATAAGTGTCTTGCGTGCCTCTTTCTGCTCATCAGTCATGGGGCCTGACTGGGCCGGTTCCTGACCATAGCGTTTGTACTTGGGCACGAATCCCAGAGCTTCCCAACCAGTAATGACGGGTCGGACAGAAACTTCGCCCCGGTAGTTGGTCTGGATCACAAAGGCATTGGCATCTTCATCGGTGGCCGGTTCCCCAGCAGCAGTGGTGAGAGCATCGACATAGATGGCGGCCGAATCGGCGTAGTTCCCTGCTTCATCCACCACTGATTTACCAGCTTCGGCAAGTTCCGCCAGCGTGGCTTCCAAAGCGGCTGCAGCGGCTTTCTTGTCACGAATGCTCTGGGCCACATGATCGAGGTAGTGCGGCTCGTCGGCGATCACGCTGTTCAATTCCTCAATGGAATCGGCGTCGCCGTCGAACTCTGCAAGTACCAACGCCTGCTCAAGAGTCATCCCTTCGTGCAGGGCCTTGGTACCGGCGGCCGTTGCACTGGCCTTCAGGGTGTCCTCGACAACTGCTTTGTCTCGCCCCGTACCTTTGGCCATCTGGGCTGCGCTAATCCCCATCAAAGACAGCTGCTTGTAAGCGTCCGCCTCATCCGCCCCGCTCAACTCAGTGCGCTGGATGTTCTCCACCATCTGGGTCATGATCCGTTCTGCCTCTTCAGGGGAATCCTTCACCACCACAGGGATCGAGATCAGCCCGGCCTCGACAGCACCCAAGGTGCGGCGTTGGCCCATCAGGACCCGAACTACACCGTCGGCATTGCGGTGGGCAAGCACTGGCTCCATGACGCCGTGCTCCTTCAAGCTGGCAATGAATCCTGCCGTGAGCTCTGCGTCTTTCCGAACGTTGATGTCGAGGGTCAACGTTGCCGGGTCCAGGAATTCCAGCTGCTGTGTGTTTGTCATAGTAATCATTCGTCCTTTGCTGAGGATTGGGTGATCGGGAAGCGGTACAGGACCGGCCAGCTCCTCCCCTCCCCCATTGTTTTTTGGTTGCTGGCGAAACGAAGGATCGTCCCGCCAGGGGCAAGACCCCTCCCCGCAAGGGCCAGACGGGGTAAAGGTTGTCCCGAAATAAGCGAGGAACGAGCGCGGGACCACCTTTACCCAGGTGCAGATCCCGACAACGGAGGGATGAGGGAAAGGCTTGAACCAGGTGGGTAAAATCCATCGGTCAGCAACCAAAAAAGAGAGAAAAAAAGGGGGTTGTCATGGTCGAGCTTGCGAGTCCATGACAACCCCCTACAAAGAGCCGGCCGCGCAGCGGACGCCCACTGGCCTGGTGCGAGCTCGCGAGTACCAGGCCGCCCTGAAACACAAGGGAAGCTCACCGCGGATTTGCACCGCCGTGAGGGCATGAAAAAAGCCCTGCCGGGGTCATAGCGGGACACCCGGCAGGGCTTCTGCCCTCAGCCTACGGTGTGCAGGACACGATGGTTGTTTCGACATTCCTAGCGGGCCTGTTTCGGGGTGTTCTGTAGGCTCTTTAGTCATGGAAATTGAGAAAACCGATCGAGAGTCAGTTCTTACAGATGCCCGTGCCGAGATAGGCCGACAGCTAGAATCCCGCGGATACTCGTTCGTCGATGATGCGGATCTGACGGTTTCGAGTAACCAATGGCGGCTTGCTGCTCGTGAAAATGCAGCAGAGCTGGACCGACCTATGAAAACAACCATCGTGCGTGATCGTATCTTCGCTGTGCTGATGGACTGGCCTCGGCCAGGGGAACCATGCGCCTATCCGCCAGAGACCCCCGAGGTCCAGAACGGGGAAGAGTTCCTACGCGCGCTGGGCAGGATTAAGGGAGAAACTTATCGTCGAGCGTGGCTTCCTGAAGGGCTACTGGGCTAGAACAACCTGGGGGCGTCGGGGTCTTTCCCGTTCATCCATGGGCCTAGGATGTCCGGGTCCTTGCCGTGTTTTGGGTCCGTGTCCCGCAGGGCTCGGGATCTGGCGACGAAGAGTTCCCGCCCTGCGACTCGCCACCGCCAGGTGGGGCCGTGTATCAGTTGCCGTGTATGCGCCACGGTATCGGTTTCTTCTTATTACGAGACACCTCACCTTGTGGGATACACCTTCCTGCGTAGCAAAGGACGGGCAGTGTGGCCCTTCTTTGCTCCCTGAAATCGGCTATTCAAAGGTGAGCTCGGAGTGGTCTTTTGGGACGGCTTCCTTGCCAGTGTCCGGCTGGTGCTGTCTAAGAAGCTTGCCTTCACAGCTGTAGCTAAGGCCGGTGCCGTCTTCGAGGATCACGAACACTGCGTTGTCCCGTGAGTAGAACTGGGTGCTTAGGGTTTGGCCCCGGAACTTGTCTGTCAGAGCTGCGTTCAGCCGTTCCGTATCACTGGTCCGGGGGAACCCTGTGGGCCTTCCTCCCACGGACTTCCAGGCAAAGTCCGCGAACATCAAGATTTCGTCCGCGTGCCGATCGTCGCTGAGTGATATATCGTCACCGTCCAACTAACAGAATCGCTAAAGGTCCTCTACCGAGATTTCATCAGGAAATTTGCTGAACCCCGCGGCCAGTTCTTCAATTAGAAATCGACTGTCATGGCACACCTTCAGCCGACAACGTGCTCCTTAGCTTGATTATCCGTACTGGTCCTCCTCAGCGGCCAATGATCCGCGGTCCCGCCGGTAGCCCATCCGTGCTCTGTGAGTTATGTTTGGTGCGCGCAGCGACTATCCGGTCAGGACTATGTAGCGACGGCGGCAATAGGGGGGCTTTGGGGTGTTGTTGATTCGAATATTTCGCTGAGATTCGTTTCTGAAGCGTGAATATCGAGCTCGGGTGCGAGTGCCTTGAAGTACTGCAAGCTAGACCAATTCCGGTGGTCTCCTATGATGTATAGGCGTCGTTTGGCTCGGCTCACGGCAACGTTGAACAAGTTCGGGGAACTGATAGCCCAGTTGCGAGCTCCTCCGGATTGTCCACCCAAGATGACAATGACAATGTCAGCTTCTTTACCTTGTGCTTTGTGAATGGTTCCGGCATGGGTTTTCGCACTTATCCCTGCTTCACGGACGACCATCGACATTCTCGTCTCAGTGTCTTTGAAGGGTGAGATCACCAAGATTTTGGACATGTCATAGCCGGACTCTTTGAGTGTTTGGAGCAGCTCTTTGAGTTTCGTGATTTCTTGGGGTGAGGCGTGTCCGTTCCAATGGGGTGTTTGCACGTCAAACCAAGCTGAGGGTGGGGCTTGAAGCTCGGGTTTGGCGATGGGATAGTCCCTGGGGGTGGCTCCTTCTCCATGGATCATGAGCCCGCCGTACACCTGGGAATTCACTGCATCAAACATTGGGTTGTCGCAGCGTCGATGAACCCGCAGGGGAGCTCCGATCCAGATTTCGTCTGACCCGGGTGGCTGGATTAGAGTGCCGTATTTGGTGCTACGGTCAGCAAGAACTTGGGCCGGGTTAGCTGCTGGCAACCACTCTTCGTCTGTTCCAGTGATTTCCAACAACTGGTTCTGGTATTTCTCAGGCAGAGTGATCACGGGGGTGAGCTGGAGGGGGTCTCCGACAAGTACGGTGCGGTGTGTGCGCGCGATACCGCAGTATGCGTGCTGTGGGGCGGCTTGTCCTGCCTCATCGATAAAGAGCCACCCCAATTGCTCGTTCTGAAGAGAGGCGAACATACGAGGGGTGGAGGCGAATGTTGTGGTAGCCGTCGGTACCAGCATAAACAGTGCTTCCCATGCCCAACGTACGTGCTCCGGCTGTGCCTCGGGCGTCGTTGCGTTCTTGAGAACATCTTGGAAGGACATGAGATTCTGACGCATCTTTATGCTCTGATCCAGAACGAAGGCCTTGTGCAATTTTAGGGCTTCCAAGAAGAGCAAGGAGCGGGCTTCGTTGTACTCGCAATCGAGCCAAGGTGAGGTTTTGTCTCGTTCTCTATTGTCAGGGTCGAACCACTGAGCAGACGGGTAAGAATCACTATGACGATACGAAGTCTTGGTACTCTCGAGCCGCTTTTGCTGTCGTTGGAGGCCCTCTAGAGTCTGTTTGGATTGTTGATGATGATGGCGAATGGTGCTCAGAGTGCGTTGTGCGTCATCTAAAATGTGCTCCATTCCAGCGATCGAGCTCTGGTGGGTGGTGATCTCCTCAGTAAGGTTGACTTGTCGTTCACGCCAGGGCCCCAAGGTCTTGCCGAACGTGAAGATTTGCTCCAACAGGCCGGGTTTGGCCGCGATATGCGTTTTCAGATCAATTCGTCGAGCGCTTTCGTATTGTCGAATCCGCGCTAGTTCCGTGCGCTGTTCTTCAATGAAATGTTGGTGAACCTTGCACTGTTCATCGAAGGTCTTCAGTTCCGCCCCTACGTTGCTGACTTCCCGGCGAAGGATTGGTAGCTCAAGGAAAGCATCATGGAGCTTTTGGCGTTCGTCCCGAAGCCTGTGGACTCTTGACTGTGCTGTGAGGAACGCTTGGCGGGCATCGCTCCAGCTCACCTTTTCGGCCGTGGGGACGTCTTTCAGTAGGTCGTAGAGACCCTGAACTTTCGGAAGCCCTTCCTTCTCGTTGGCGTCCTCGCTATACAAAGCAGTAGAGAGAAAGAACCCTTTGTTTTTGGCATTGCCTAGCTTTGCTGAGATCAACCCCCAGGCTCCATCCTGTGGCTTCTTCCAGCGCCCCTGGCTGTCCTTCTCGCTCAATAGGAGAGTTGCGATGTCTGAGAAGTATGGAAGGTCTTTTTGGAACTGGGGTGCAATCACGTTGTCGTTCTTGGCGGGGATCTCTAGGCTGATGTTCTCGACCGCGCCATTGTTGGAGGAGGCGATGACAATCTCGTAGCCTCGTAAGCTGTCATGGAGGCGGTGGACCGTGCGCGGGAAATTGCCGGAGGTTTTAAGCGTACCTTTTTCAACGAACGCGTCCGAGGGATTGGTGAAGGTGGAAAGCGCTGCGGCTCGTTGTGTCACTAGGGCCGCGATCAGATCCCGCAACATCGTCGTCTTACCCGTTCCGGGCGGGCCATTGACAGAGAAGATGCCGCTGACCTCGTTCAAGTCCGCCAGCACCCTATTAACTGCGAACTGTTGCGACAGGGCTAAAGGGTAGTCTGTGTTGCTGGGCCACCGACCGTCCGGGACCAGATCGGGGGCAACAGAGTCGTAGACTGCTCGTAGATTCTTCTGGATATCGACCTTATCGGTTGGAGTATCTAGGCCAAGATATTGTCGGATACTGCCGCGATTGCGGGGCTGCAACGACAGCCGGTAGAGGTCGGCCGAGTACGGGCTATTGAGGAAGTCAGAACCAGTTTCTGGTTCTACCCGCTTCAAGGAGACCTGCTCGCTCTTGATTCGGAAGCCAGCAACAGGTTTGCTTTCAAGAGTCAGAACAGCCGTGGTATCTGTTGCATCCAAAGCGTGGGAAAGAATAGCCGTCAAATCTCTTTCGGCCACCGGATGTGTGCGAAAACCCTCGGACGAATCAGCCCCGACACGGATGCCTCGAGCAACGATCAGATCATCCAGATTCGTGCGCCATTTCGTTTCAGCCACAGCGAAATCAGTGAACACGTCGGCAAGTTGTCGGCGTTTTACATATTGTCCAGCGGCCCACACACACTGGGACAACACCGCAGTGTCTGGGATAAGTGTTCCGTCTTCACTAACTGTGACTGTGATGACAGAGCTGCGCGAGGGCTTTGCGTTGAACTCCTCGACTGTCGGTGGTTGCAACACATCCCACGCGGATTCAAGATCGAATACACCCACATAGACGGTGTGCTGCCAGGCGAAACCTGCCCGGCTGGCCGGCCATCTGGAGTTTTCTTCCCAGGGAAGGGGCTGATGTCCTGAATAATCGGCCACGTAAGGGATTTCTCCACGCGATTTTGAAAGTGCCGGAACATTTTGGGGGGAAAAGGCCTCCACAGCCATCCAGAAATTCAGTGGATCACTCGGCTGATTCAAATTGCGTGTCATGAACAGACCCTAGCCAGTCGTAACGTCTCGATCAAAACGTGCCGGCTATCAATTGCCCCGTGCCTCGACGGACACACGTCGGGATATTGCACACATGCCTCAACACCTCACCCTCAGCCAAGGGAACACCGGTGGCCAACTCGTACGCGTAGCGGTGCGGACGCACGGAAGTATCACGCCCGCCCTGGCGCAGGAAATAGCGACCATAGCCATCGTCACCGACGGCCGCCGTCCAGAGCCAGTGAGAGTCCATATCTCAGCCTTGAGGACCTTGGACCAAAACCGGCCTGTCGGCACAGTGGGGTCGCCCACCTCAGCCTTCATAAGGATGGCCCTCACTGATGCGATCCAGCTCTGCAGGGTCCATTCCAGAAGCAATGAGTATTACGCGCCCAGCTGCGGCAGCATCCGCGCCCCGAAGTGGCATGCCGCTCCCAAGGACTGCGGACATGTCACTTTCAGCCCAATCGGCCAGTGCCTGGTAGCGGTCTTCCTCCTCGGCGCCCAGGGGCGAGGACTCATTCTTGACCATTGCTACTTATCCCTTCAACAACCCCTAACGGACACCTCGTCCTTTCCTCCTACTGGTAGACATGTCGGCGATGGGCGACTCGCACGACGGTGACCACAAGCACCTCGTCTTGGACGTCATACAACACGCGGTAGTCACCGATGCGGATACGCCAGGCGTTGTCTTCGCCTACGAGCTTCTTACAGCCGGCCGGGCGCGGATCCCCTTCAAGGCCGGAAATACCGGCCAGAATGCGGCGCCGGATCCCGGCATCAAGTTTGCGCAGTTCCTTGGCGGCAGCAGTGGTGAGCTCAACGCGGTAGGAACTCACGCTTCAAGCTCGGCACGCAGCTCATCCAGGCTGACACGCCCCCCGCTGTCCTCGGCTTTGGCAACGCGGTACTCGCTAACGTCGCGCATCATTTCCAACTGCTCCAGTAGCTCGAAGTCCTCAGGCCCAATCAACACGGCAGCAGGCTTGCCGTTCTTGGTGATCTGGACACGCTCATGCCCGTAGCCGGCACGCCCCACGGCATCGGCCAGTCCATCGCGTAGCGCCCGAACCGTAATGGATGAAGTGATCGTATTCATGTCTCAAGTCTACCAATTGTGTACACAATGTCAATAGTTAAATAAGTGTACAAAACGTCGATAGTTGATATTATGCCGTGTTAATTTACTTTACTTACCTAAAGAAAAGATAGTCAGATATTCTCATATCATGGCAGGAATATTGACTGAAGCCCAAGAGAACCTAGCCGCATACGCTTGGACGCTGGCGCAGCACAGGGAAGCCCTGGCGAATCAACTGGCTGATGTAGAGCAGTACGAGCGCGAAGCTATTCGGGCGGCCGAGCCGTACGGTGTGAAGCAAAAAACCTTGGCCGCCTTGACAGGGAGAAGCCCGGGACGAGTTTCTCAAATCATCAAAGATCAATCCTCAACGCAGAGTACGACCCTTGCCGAAACACGCGAGAAGTGGCGTCAGGCTTTGGATGAGCCTCAGGATCATCTTGCCAAGCACGAAAAAGGGTTTTCGACCGCAGTTACGATTTCAACATGGAACACGAACTTCATGATCGTTCATGGTGAGGACAGTGGGGTCTTCTGAACCCCTCAAGGCCTCGCATTTCGCCCCACCGACCAACGGGCGCACTGATCCTGCTGCCCTTTGAATCACTATGCGGAGGGGAGGCAACGATGCCTACCTCGCAAAAGCGTAAAGGTGCCTCACAGAAGATTCCTGCAGGCTAGGGCCAGACAACAGATAGTTCTGCGGAAACCGTAGGATACTTGCCGGCCAAGTTGAGACTGTTATGCCAAATAGTTGCACCCCGGCCTACCTGACCGGGGTGCAACTTTTCGATTCCCATGGATTGGAAATCACGTGGCGAGATATTCCCTGTTGTCACGCCGCTTGAAAGGATCGGACCTATTTGTTATTGATATAGCTGTTGAGTCTGTACATGAACGCTGCCATAGCATCCCTGTCGATGCTATTGAGCGGCCGGAACGTCTTATCTGGCCAACCAGTGGAGATACCGGTCGAAGCAAGCCAAGTGATTTCCTTGTAGTACATGTTATTCGTGGCTACATCAGGAAATGGCGAGGTTGCTGGGGGCGTGAACGCCGGGCTCCCCGCAAGCCGATACATGAACGCTGCCATAGAGTCTCGGTTCACCGGAGAAAGCGGTCGGAAAGTTCCGTCTGGCCAACCCGTAGTTACTCCAAACGAATTGAGCCAAGTGATTTGCTTGTAGTACATGTTATTCGTGGCTACGTCAGGAAATGGCGAGGTTGCTGGAGGCGTGAACGCCGGGCTCCCCGCAAGCCGGTACATAAACGCTGCCATCGCGTCCCGATTCACTGGTGACGCCGGTCGGAAAGTTCCATCTGGCCAACCGGTAGTTACTCCAACGTTCGCCAGCCAAGAGATCTCTTTGTAGTAAAGCCTGCCGGCAGGTACGTCTGGGAAGGTCAACTCCGGGATAGCCGGAATCGTTCCGGCCGTGGAAACGTAGGTCTTGAGTTCGTCGACCGAGCCGTTGAAAACGCTGGGGAACCCAGTGCCTGCTGGGTTGGTGATGGTGGCACTATCGGCATATTGCCAGGTTTTGTAGGCAGCCCAACCCGCGGGCAATGATCCCGGAACATCTTCATGGGAAACCAGGTTCAGAGGACTGTCCTTGAATGCTTGGCTGTTTGCTGTGCATTGATTCCACCAGCTCGTGGTGGTGAAGATGGCAGGAAGCCTTCCCACTCTCAGTACCATGATGTTGGAAAAATCTGTGATCCACGAAACCATCTGCGCCGGTGTCAGCCCATAGCATGAATCTGTTTGGGTTCCCGGGTTCGCGGCAAGGTCAATGCCTGGTGGCATGGTTGACCCTTTTAGGTTCCATACCCCGCCGTTGGTTACGAAGTAGTGTGCTTGCTCGGCACCAGTTGATACATCTGGACTTGCTAGATGATAAGCACCAGTTAGTAGACCTGCAGCCTTGGAAGCGCTTTGCTGAGTGGCAAAGTGAGAGTTGGTAAAGCTGTTACCTTCTGTGGCTTTGATATAGGAGTATGTGATCCCATCAGTTTTTTGCGCGGCCCAGTTCATCTCGCTTTGCCATTCACTGACTTCTAGACCTCGCGGTCCGGCAGCAGAAGGATTCTGAGCTGAGCCAGCCCCGGGTGATTGGCTGATTGGAGTTCCCTGAATGCCCGTCCCGGAGTAGGTTCCGACATTCGTAAGCTTCCATTCGACGTTTACCGTGTATTGCGGCGCGCTATGGAAGGCGGGCGTGCTGGCTGCTGGCGTTCTGAAGCCGGTGAAGGATTGGTTCCCACCGTTTTTCAAGATGGTTTGGCCATTAGTTCCAGGCACAAGCTCCCACGACTGGAGGGGCGCGGCGATGTTGCAGCTAGCTTGATGTATTAGTTGGGCTCTTTGAGGAGAGGCCGTACCTGAAAGACATTCTTGAGAGGCACTATTGCGCAAGAGGAATGTGTTGGGTGAAATTTCGAAGAGTTGCCATTGCTGATCCAAGCCCTGTTTACAGGACACCGTTTGCCCAGTGTTCGCCTGTAGTGTCAAGCAGTTGGCTGAAGGTGCTGTTGTTTTGATTTGTACGACCGAGTGGTTACCTATACCAGGAATGCGGCGACCCTCGACAATGACTGAGTTGATCCAGCCGCTAATGTCATCAACTCGGGACGCGATGGCCCCGGTGTTCTGGGTTTCAACGTAGAGACAGCCTCCCTGCCAACTTCGGCTATTGACAGCTGCGAGTTCCGGGCCGGTGGGTGTGGCCCTTACTCCTGGCGCACCGCTATCTCCCGCGCAGAGCCCGGCTCCTTGAACGGTGGGGGTGACTTCGAGTGCTGTCGAATCGATGGTGGCGATACTAAAATCGGCGGTGTGTGACTGCGTCGGAAGCCATTCAGTACTTGTGCGTCCGTATCCGGTGAAGCTAATTTTTTCCCCTGCCGAGGGGAGAACGGACGAGACTTTTAGGGGCACAATGTTGTTGACGGGATTGGCCAGTTTGGCGAGCACGAAATCGCGCCGGTTGGGGCCATCAGGGGGCTGGATGTACGTGATGGCAATGCCAGGCTTGTCTCGATTTGCTGCATCAGATCCGAAGAGAGCTTTGGAAGCCCTCGCGGGCTTACCTGCCACTAGAGATGCAAACTTCGACGGATCCTCGGTGAAACAACTCGCTGCAGTTGCAATCCATTGACGGTCAATGAGACTTCCGGTGCAGGTGCCAAAACCAGTTTCTATTTTGACTGTGAACTGATTCGTTCCTGCAAGTGTAGCTGGGCTGTTACTGACAGCGTTCGCAGGGCTTTGAACCGCAGATCCAAGGCCGATAGCTAGGGTCAGCGTTAAAACGATTGGAACGAATTTTTTCATAAGTGAAGTTCTTCCATCGGTGAAATGATTTGGGCGAGACGATGACAGCTGAATATTTGACGGCATGTCAGGTCAGTTCACTTTGAGCTGGACGACGACTGATTCGCCGTCGGCGACTCCGACGGGCTTGACGGAGTTTTTCGGGACAGTCATCTTTGCTTCTTTCCCGTCGAGAGTTGAAGTGACGTCGACGGGCTTCTGTCCGGTTTGGACGCCGAAGGATCCCGTGATTTCCATGTTCAGCCATGCAGGTGAACCTGTTGCCTGGAAACAGACGACGTTTCCGGTTGCATCTATTGATTCGACTCGAATTAGGGAGCCATCAGGGGTGCACTCGACGTAGATCATATTTCCGTTGCCGTCTTTTAGTTTGATCCCTAGTTCCTCACCTAAACGGTCCGCTTCGGGATGAACGTAGTTTTCTACAGTGAATACTGGCCCATCCTGTGTGTTTTGCGCCAAGGATTTCGATTCCGATTTTTGCGTTGGAAAAGCCGCCGCTCCAGGCCCTGCGACTATGGCAATGACGCATAGAGACGCTGTCGTGGCAGCAACAATTGCTGCCGTACGTTTAATTTTCATGGTTCCCCCTATTAGTGCCGAAGAATCGGCATGGCGTGGCTAGATTTCGTGACGTTTTCGAGCCCATTTCTCTCCCACTGAGCCCAATGAATGCTGTTTGTTGGCCGTGGCGGAATCTGAGTATTCTCGGCAAAGCGTAGAATAACATTTTTCTTGCGTGTCGTTATCTGCATCACGCTTTGGCATGTAAAACTATGTTGGGCATGCAGAAACTCATGGCTCCGACAATCCATAGACTTGAATTTTGTCTGGGCTCAGAATTGGTATTTTTGAAGCCGTCATCAACCACACGATCTTGGGGAATCAATGGTATTCAGTATTCGGCGCGCCTTGCGTGCTTACTTGGTGGCGACGTCTGTCGTTGCTCTGCTGGTTGTTGCACTCGTTGCGGGTATGCTTTCCGGAGCTGAGCCATCCGCCGCTGTTTCTGGACCGTCTTCGAGCGATGCATCTCTGCCGCTGAGTCCGGCTGTCGACGCTGCCGGTGTTGTCAGGCTTTGGAAGTCCGGTGGCGAGACAACTCGTGAGGCTGCTAAGGCCGCATTGCAGGGTGGGCCGGAACAGATTCAGGCGTTCATCGCTGGTGGGCAGCATGACAGCCTGAACCAGGACTACCGGCTCATGACGCTGAAGCTGACTTTGTTCGGTGGAAAAACTGTCCGAACCAAAGCCCAAGAAGCCCTCGACACAAATACGGACACCTCCCTTCGCGAATTCGTCGCTACCGGTTGGAAGCAAGCATGGCTTACCGATGACCGGCTAGAAACTTATCAATTTCTCAACACCGGAACACCACAGGTCAAAAAGGCTGCACAGAAAGCCCTTAACGCGGGGACAGAAGCAGCCGTCCAGGACTTTATCCTGACCGGTCAAGAAGTCGCCAGTACCACCGACAACCGCATGAGCGCCTACCAGCTCCAAGCCTCCGGATCTCCAAGTGTTCAAACCGCTGCAGCAGCAGCACTCAATTCCAGTACCCCGAACGCGGTACAAGATTTCTTACGGTACGGTCAGTTCGTCGCAGCGTCCCACGACATCGAAACGGCCACTATTAGCCAGCTGGCCGCGCAAGCAAAGTCCGCTAGTGATCTATCCACGACACAAATGGCTCTGGCTCAAAAGTCCGCGGATCAAGCTGTTGACGCCGCTCGCATGGCTAAACAAGCAACAGCTCGCGCTGCCCAAGAAGCTGCAGCGGCCAAGGCCTCTGCAGCGAAGGCAGGCGCGGCCGCGAGCAGGGCCGCTTCCCTGGCGGATCAGGCAGCTCTAGCCGCTGATATCGCTGTCAATGCGGCCCAGGCTGCTCACGAAGCCATGTTGGCTGCAGCCAACGCTGCGGCCAACGCTGCGGCGGCTACCGCGCGGGCAAATAACGCCGCTGCCGCAGCCCAAAATTCTGCTGCCGCGGCCGCAAGTGACGCATCGCAGGCCGCTGCCGCCAAAGCTGCGGCCGTTCAGGCTCGTGACGCCGCAACCAACGCCAAGAAGGCCGTGGATGCTGTTGCCGCAGCCATAACTGCCGTCGAACAATCACTTATTGCCGCGAACTCCGCCTCTAGTGCCGGGGGCCACTCGCAGGCAGCCGCGGCTTCAGCGATGGCCGCCAGCAATGAAGCTGGTGTATCTGCCGAACAGGCAGCCCATGCCAGGGCCGCCGCAGGCCGAGCTGCCGCGGCCGCTGATCGTGCCGAACAAGCCACCCAACGAGTCATCGCCTTGGCCAACGAGACTAAGACCGTCGCTGAGGAAGCCCGAAAAGCTGCCAGTGAAGCAATAACCCATGCAAACAATGCCGCAGCGGCAGCAGATGACGCAGCTGCACACGCTGGCGTCGCCGCAACCGCTGCAGCAAAGTCCCAGCAAGCAGCCACGGCCGCAAAGTCAGCGGCCGATGCCGCGTCAGCCGCAGTCGCGCAAGCCAAGACTGTCGAAGCTACTGCTCGAAAAGTTGACGCAGCCAGACTGACCGCCGAGAAGGACTTTGGGATCAAGCGTGCCCAGGCCGCTGCTGACATCGAAGCGACCCGACTGCACGAAGAAAAAATGAGGGCCCAAGCGGCCACCACGGCAGCAGCCCAAACGGACTCCCTGGTAACCAAGTTGACGACGCCGGGTGCAGATCTTGATCAACTCATTCCCGAAGCTCGGATAGCCCTCGTAGGTTTGATGCAAGTAGGCGGTCCTTGGGTTCAAGCCGGCGCCCAGAACGCAATTACCGGTACGAACGAGCAAATCAAGGAGTACTTCACCGAAGGCCGCAGCGTTGCGGTCGAACAAGACGAATGGGACGAAGCACTCACCTACGTGGCCAGCGACAATGCAGACATCAGCTACGCGGCTGAAGAAGCTATGGAAACCAGCCCCGAAGACATCACCGAGTTCCTAACAACGGGTCACCAGGCCATTGAAAACCCGATCCAGCGTCAGGCCGCCTACAAGATTATGGTCGAGGGTGGAACCGAGGCTAAGAAAGCTGCCGAGGTGTCGCTGGCCAGTACCGACCAGGCCGCGGTCAGTATTTTCCTCGATGAAGGCTACGACGCCGCCCAGCGCCTTGATGACCGCATAACCGCCTACCAACTTCTTGCCACGGGCAGTCCTGAAGTCAAAGTTGCCGCCGAAGTAGCCCTGAACGGGCCACGTGATGATGTCCGCCGCTTCGTGCAATCAGGCAGGTACGACGCCGAAGACCGTGACTATCAAACCGCCGCCCACGTTTCAGCCGTGACCTCTATGATCGCTGGAGCTGCGAAAAACGCAGCAACAGCGCAAGCCAATGCGGCCACCGCAGCCCAAGCAGCGGCCAAGGCAAGGAACGCCGCAACCGAAGCCCAAAAGTACGCACAACAAGCCACAGGCTTCGCAAACACTGCAGCATCAGCAGGCACTGAAGCGAAGAACCACGCAGATGCAGCAACCGCCTCAGCGAACCAAGCCGCCCAATCTGCAGCGACCGCACAGCAAGCCGCAACCCAAGCCCGCAGCGACGCTAACCTCGCTCAAAACCACGCAGCCAATGCCGCCCAATCTGCAGCAATGGCAGCATCAGCAGCAGCCATTGCCAACACTGCCGCAGCCCAAGCATCCGCATCAGCAGCGCAAGCCGGCCTGGACGCCGCCGAGGCTGCAGAAGCTGCAACGGTTGCAACGCAAGCTGCCACAACACTCCAACAGGAGGAAGACCGGGCGGCCAGACTCACAAAAAAACTGATGAATCTATCCGGGATCGTTTCCAGCGAAGAACTGGATGCGGCAAATCTCGCTGGCGGGGCCGCTGCCACTCAAGAGCTCAAAGACGCTCGATCGGTCCTCGGCCAAGGGAGCATCCTCGACTTCATCATCAAAGAAGGCGGCCAACTCCTCCTAGACTTCTTCGGCGTCACCGACGTTATCAATTGCTTCACCAAAGGCGACATCGCCGCCTGCGCCATGGCCCTCATCAGTGCACTGCCCATCGGGAAAATCTTCAAAGCAGGCAAAGTCCTCGGCATGATCGGCAAGCTCGTCCCCAAAGCCCTAGAATTCGTCGCCAAAAACAAATGGGCCCGGACCGTCGTTGAGAAGTACTCAGCAACTGCTACATCATGCGTAGTCGGTGTCGCGGCGAAACTCGCCAGCTTCAATAATTCCCAAAGCCCAACACGAGCCGTGATAACAGCAGGTTACTCTGGGTCAAAGACCTTGAAGGTCAACCCGGCAAACGCACTGAGGGCCGCTGCAGGAGACAAGACTTGTCCACTTCAACCCAAGAACCCTGCGAGCTACGTCGACTCGCTGGGGAAGGCCCTCAAAGACTCCGCCGGTAAGAGAATCTACACTGTGGGCTACCTTGGACGGTGGGCAGAACAAGTCGTCGGTCTGTCGACTGCTGGGAAGCCATACCTACAAATCCCAAACAAGAATGGGATTGGATTTCATTTCCGCGTCCCTGATGGTGTCGACGCGAATAACCTAATCGACGTAAAAAATGTCAAGAAGCTATACCTGACGCGCCAACTTGAAGATTTCTTAGCGTACGCCCAAAGCAATAAAATCGACGGGAACCCAGGGAAACTCATACTTTACGTTGGTGCTCACACCGAGATCTTGGGTAAAATTCAAGAAAAAATCGACAAGGGCGTCATCGTAATTCGACGTCTCCCCGCGGATCTTGCCAATCCCGGAGATTGGGCAACCCCTGTCTTTCGGCCCGGGGTTTTCCCTTAGCCTCCTGAGAACTCTGGAAAGGATCAACACATGTCGTACGACATTTCCGTCTACACCCCGTCCCCGCTGACTCTTGATGACCTGCTGGCGTTGGTGCGCGGCACTGCCGGGCTCGACGTTGAAGGGGAACTTTCGCGTGACGCCGAATCGTTGATGGTGGTCCGTGGCGCTAAACGTGGCTATAGCTTCACAATTGATGGCCCGTTCGAGGTTGAAGCTGAGGATTTGCCGGCGGAGGTCACGGCCTCGGTACTGGGCGCTAAAGCGGTGTACCAAGTAATGGTGGAGGGTAGCGATGAGGTGTCAGTTCCCCACGCCGTGAAGTTCGCGCGGAAGCTCGCTAAAACCAGTGGCGGGGCCGTGTTCGATGAGCAGAGCGAGGACGTGTGGCCGAAATCGAAGGGCAACCGGATCGCCGCACCCTCTGGCTCAATGATTACTGACCGTGTTGACGTGATCTTCTACTTCCTCAATCAGGACAGCCCGAATGATCTACCGCAAATTTTCCTCCGCCTTGCTCGGAAGTATTTGCCCGAAGCCCTACCCCGACGATTCGGCGAATATGAACCATTGCGAGGCAATCTGGCTCGTGATGGCGACCAAGCATTCATCGACGCCGCCGACAACACCGGGTCGTCCGGCCTGTCTCTCGTCGGCAATTATCCAGTCTGTGGGGGATACTACGACAAAGATTCGGAGATGCCTGTTGGAAGACTTTCGCTCTATCTTGACAAGACCGTCTTTAGCGATCGGCAGTGGCGTGATGCGCTCCAGGCCTTCTTTATAGCATTCGCAACTGAGTCACGAAGCTTCTTCGCCAGCGCCGAAGTGCTACGTGAATTTGTATTGAGCCAACGCGGCTTTGGGAGCACGTCCGCAAGCGAACGAAGATTATTAGGTGCCATCGGAGGCACGTGGAAAGGACTGCACCCTTACCCTCACTGGTGGACGTGGTTTAGCCCCGACTACGTCCAGCTTGTCTCACCGCACCTCACCGGCCATAGGGAAATGCACGATGACAACCTTTTCCACTCGTGGTCAGAAGAACCCCTGAACCGAGACCAACTCACGGCTTTACTACCCGACCCGACCCAGCCCTGGATCCCCAGCGATCTCCAATCCATCCCGAATTCGGATGGACTACTTGACCAAGCCGCCAAAATTGTCCCTGCACGCCTAGCACCCAATCCATCACGTCACTGACTCCACACACAAGCCGGATCGCCACGAACTCATCTACCCTGCCCCGCGTCACTCATCAATAGAAGCCTTATCTCATCTCCTTCGATCTGTCCGTCTACGCCGAGGCCCTTTTGGGCTTTGACGAGTTGCTGGCGCTGGTGCGGAGCAGATCCGGGCTCGACATCGATGTCGAACACACCCGCGATTCTGACTCGTTGATGGTGGTTCGCGGTGCGCGCCGCGGGTACTGTTTCACGATTGACGGCCCCTTTGAGGTGGAGCTCGAGGACGTCCCGGAGCAGGTGACGGCATCGGTGATCGGTGCCCAGGCCGTGTACCAGGTGTTGGTGGAGGGCAGTGAGGAAACCTCGATTCCGCACGCCGTGAAGTTTGCCCGGAAACTGGCCACGTTCACCGCCGGTGTGATGCGGGATGAGCAGAGTGGGGATGTCTGGCCCAAGGCGAAAGGCAGCCGTGTCCCCCGGCCCCGCGAAGAGGCCGGGCGACGGAGTTGGTGACCGTCAACTTCTACACACTGATGAGTGAACTTCCGGCGGACTTGCCCGGCAGTTACCTTGCCTTGGCCAGAAAGTACCTGCCCTAGGCGCTCCCGGGGGCACGAACAATTCCCAACGCCCCCGAGCGGGAGTGGAAGCCCATGCTCGAGGACTACTTCGCACGGATGACCGCCAAAGCCGCCGGATCCATCATCGATGCGATGCCCGCCGAGGACCTGCTGGCCCGGCCCCGGGCCAAGATCATCGACCCGACCATGGTCGCCCAGGAGCAGGCCGAGCTCCACTACAACTACACCCAATAGGTGGGTGGACTCCCCCTCTTGATGGCCTATGACGGGGAAGAAACCATCAACTAACTCAGGGACGACCATGTCCAACCCGCCGGCGAGGACCGCGCCTGGGATGCTGCCCGGGCCAATCTGCTGGCTGAAGGATCCGGGACACCGCAGCCTGCCACCGATGAGGAAGGTGGCTCGTTCCTGGGCATCATGTCCGAATCAGAGCCCTCCGCTTAGTGACTGGTTGTGCAGAACTTGTCATCGGCTCCAGAGCAGCACGATGTGGGTGGGGCCGGCGAATCGACTGACTTCCCGGAACCCGAGTTGCGTTAGTTCTGCAGCATAATCAGCGTTCGCGTTGTTGTCCCGCTGGGGTGTTGTGACCAGCCAAATCCTGGGTGTCTGTTCGACGACTTGGTGTATTTGGTTGAAGGAGAGTTGGGGCGACCACGGAGTGGTGAGCCGGGCCGGCCCGGTTACTTCGGCCATATCCAGTGTTTTACTAAAAGCTTGAGGATAGCCGGAAATCGCGTTGCGCCCTGATTCAATGGGGTCTCCAGGGCTGGAGTCAAAGAGAATCCCGTCCCCTTCCCTGGCATTGTGGTCCACGGTCTCGGCGATGAAGGAATAGTCATCGATAACGAACTTCGCATTTGGTTGGCGTTGGGCAATATAGATCGGGACGATCAGGCCTACCAACAAGACAACCGCCGTTGCTTGCACCCACGTACGCCGGAGGGAGAAGAGCGCACACGCTAGCAAGATGGCGAACGCAGGGACGGTGGCGATCAGGTACTTTGGCGTGTAGACCGGTGAGACAGCCAGTGAATAGGCCAGCACCAGCGTCGTTGGTAACACCACGCTCGGCAAAGAAAAGATAAGTAGTCGGCGGTATTGCTTCCAGCCGCGTACGACGACGACTGCAATGAGCAGCCACGCAACAACAGCCAGGACCGTGGCGACAACGCGCACCCATTCCTGGTCAGGGGTCGTGAAACGAACCACGGTCTTGTACGGAAAATACTGCTCAACAACGGCTTGGTACATCATCCGCAAGGGCGAGGAATTGATCCAGCTGATCTGCGCACCAGCTTGATTCTTGGCCAGCAACAGCAGCGGAATGGTGGCCGCAAACACCCCTGCACTGGCAAACGAGAGCCATATTCGTGACTTCTTGGTGCGGGCGAGAAACATGCCGGAGAGCCACAGTGTGCCAACAACTAGAACGGCGTACATGTGCAGGTAGACGGCGAATGTACCCACCAGGAAGTAGAAGACGGCTGTCAGTGCGCGGGCACGATCAGACAGAACTACTGTGAGCCAGCCTAGAACCGCCGCCATGGCGGCGCACAAGGCATAGGACCGTGCTTCGATGCCCATGGTGGTCATCCGGGGCAGGATGGCGAAGAGCAGGCCGGCGACGATCCCGAAACTGGTCCGATAAAGGCGTGTCCCGGTTGCGGTGACGGCGGCGGCGCCCACGCCCACCGCGACGGCGCTCAGAAATCGCAGTGTCAACGGATTCGTTCCGACCACCGATAGCCATTCATGCATCAGCCAGTAATACAGTCCGAAGACTGCATCTATCTGCCCGACTATGGTGAATAGTTCGGATGTCGTGTGATTTGCCACGTAGGCAGTAGCGGCCTCATCGCGCCACAGTGACGGTACCCAACTGGCAGCGAAGGACACCAAGAAGCCAACAAAACCTACGTAAATAGGCGCCAGTTGAACCGATCTCAGACGGGAGAAGTGTGGCTTTCGCTGCAGGGTGTCAGGCGTGGCGATGACGTCAAATCCTCTGTACGTGAACGGGGGTGACCGGCGAGCCGTGGCCACGATTCGATCCATGCCTCTGCTGGACCTAGCGGAGCCGTACAAATTCTCTCACAAGAGGTCGCGACCTTAGAATGAAGCAAATCTACGCAGGAATCGGAAACAACATAGAGCGTATCGATTGGGTTGCCAATCGTACGCGTTCACGATGTGGTGATGGCGTCCATCGCAAATGCCATCGCGGTTAGCCTGCTTATCAATCCAGGCTTTGCTTCACACTGTAATGTCGAAGGACTCTCCCCCGGTTCTCCTTCAGGTCCGCCCAAGAGCGTAGTACCAACCGACCAGCTTTCTTCTGCTGGTCGCCAGGATTCTAGGTCATCGATCCAGAGGTTTGCCAACGAATGAATTTCAGTCTTCATCAGGCCTTCCCCCTCACGTCTCTACAAATCTGGCCCCTAGGCCGCGGTTTCCGGCATACCAGTGACCCGTTTTCTCGCTCGTTGGAGATTTCTCCAACGCTAACTGGACAAGCAAATTATTTAGCCGCTGAACCCGCCTACTTGGCAGAAGGGCGCTGGTCCTTCCTCGCCCCGGACAGGTGCCGTACAACGGTGGCTTCGCTGACGTCAATCGTGTTCGCAATGTCCCTGATAGTCCGGCCCTTGGCTCGCATATCCTGTGCTGTGGCGGACTTATCAGGTGTCATCTTCGTGGGCCTCCCTCCAACCCTCCCCCGGGCCTTGGCGGCCTTCAGGCCATCCATGGTCCGTTCGCGGAGTCTGTTGCGTTCGTACTCCGCAATGGCGGAGAAGAAATGAAACATCAACAGCCCCTGGGAGTTGGTGGTGTCCAACCACGTCTCTGTCAAGGATTGGAGGCCTACGTTCCGCTCGGCAAGAGTCTTGACTATCGCAGCCAGGTCAGCCGAGTTTCGCCCCAGCCTCGACAAGTCTTTCACGACCAGCACGTTTCCAGGTTGAAGGTGGTCCAGGCAGTCCTGCCACTGCGGACGGATCGCCGTCGCACCTGAGGCGTAGTCCGTCCAAATCCGGTAGGTGCCGGCCGCGTTGAGAGCGTCGTGTTGTAGATCAACGTTCTGCTCCGTAGTACTCACCCTGGCGTACCCAATCAACGTCGCCATCTCAGTCTCCGTTTCCAATGCGCTCATGTTTGCCAGCAAACACAGCCATCACTTTGTTCCATTTCTGACGCGCACCTGATTTAGTCTTTCCTCTGATGTGAGCAGATCGTCTCTTCCGCGAGACATTGAGTGACTTTGCGTCTTGACGATGCTGAGAAACCCTAAAGCTCACGAATACGGCCGCGAAAAGCACGGCCATCGGAACCCCAACAACCATGGCTTGGATCCATGGGTTGTCAAGGTCCGAGGCCTCTAATTTGAACATCATGATTCCCGCACTAATAGGAACGTACGCAAAAAAGATGAATGATGCCCAGTAGGTAGTAAGTATGGGTTTGGTAGAGGAAACGTAAATCTGGGTGGAACGTAAGGCCTGATCAAGCAGTTCGAGACGAAGGCTCGCTTTGGCTCTCAGATCTCCCGGGCTTTCATCGGCAAGTTTGGTTTCCTCCCACGCTTTGAGCAAGCTCAAAGCCTCCGAAGCGCGGCGATGGGCTATCGCTTCCCGATTTGTAGCTTTTCGAGCTGCAAGAAAGACTGTTACCACAACTCCGAGCAGTCCTGCTATACCGGCGAGGATTCTACCCAGCTGATCCAATTCCATTTATTCCCCCTGAAATCTTGTCAAAAACCATACCTACACGGTTTTGACTGACTTTGATTACACAATCGACTTATTAGTTTACGCAGTCAAGTTATGCATCATCGTAGCGTGATCGATTTCCTAGTGGTGCAAAAAGGGTCGTTTTCGACGATGTTCGGTGATGCTCCATGATTAGTGGATGAGAAACTGGACAACAAGCGAATGGCTAGCATTTCTGGCCATCATCGCTGCAATTATCATTGGTGTCGCTGCGATCTTGGCCACGCGGACTTGGGGTAACCGGCGGGGCAAAGTGTTGGTCGCCTACAGCTCGACGCGACTGCTTGCAGTCAAACCCGCAGCAGACGAGCTCAAAGTGACCTTCAATGACGCTCCAGTCAATAATCCCCATTTGTTGAGTCTTGTGCTGAAGAACATCGGTTCCCGCGACATAACACGGGAACAGTTCGATGGACGATCCTTGTCCATCGAACTTAATTGCCCCCTATACGGGGTCGTGCAGATCGAAAGTAGCGACGGGGGTCCAACCTACGTTGACCCAGATGAGGACGATCATGGCATGGGATTCATTCTCATTGAGCCATCACACATCCCCAAGGGCACATCGTGGGGAATCGATTGCATCGTCTCGGGCCCTGCCAACCCGAAAGTAGGTGGCCGACTCATTGAGGCCGACATCGTCATGGGAGAGACTGCCAGCAGTTCTGTCATTAAGGCCCTCGCTCTTACAGTCAGCGAAGTGGGAGAAGTGGCGGTGGCGGCAGCGGTGCCATTTTCAGGACGTCTAATCGCTGATTTCTTCAGTTCGTGGAAGAAATAGGAATACAACCGGCCTCAGCAGCACCACACACTCAAACAAACATTAAGATGCATTCACGAGGGGCTATTGGGGCGAGACCCTTACCGCCCCGCCTTCTGGAGAATCTCAACCACGATCGCTATGCGGGCCACTTCGCGGCGGTAGTCCTGGCGTTCAGCCTCCGGGGTGTCCTGTTCCCAAACTTCTGGTCAACTTCTCATCCCTGGTCGTAGGCTTTCAGCGCGCGGGCAGCCTCGTCCACGCTAAACCAGTCTGGTTCAGCCATTTCCGGCACTACTCGCGGCAATGAGTCCGCCCATTTGGCGTAGCGTCCACTTATTCAAGGCCCTGTGGTGGTCCCACTCCTCCACCCATGACATTCTGATGGCCAGCTCGTCGCGCACACTCTGCAAGTTCGACAGCTGTCCACCCTCACGGAACTGTTCCGTAATGGCGGCGCGCCGTTGTGTCCGCTGTTTGGTTGTCAACAGCTCGGGATCGATGATCCCGCCGCGTTCGTCTTTGACGTCTACGTGTGGCCTCCGGCTTGCATCCATGGTCTTGTCTTCAATGTGTTGGTGCGGTGATTTCGGTGCTTGGCCCTACTGAGCAGTAGTTTGTGTTTCTTCCTGGGTGCGTCGCCCGGGGCGCAACACACCGGCGGGGATCCCCGGCCATGCTTTACCGGCGTTGTGTTTGCGCTGTAGTCTGCGGAGCTCCTTACGTATTGAAGCCTCCAACAAGTCATTCACGGAGGCATAGCCTTCCAGAGCGCCGGCGGCTTGTAGTGCCGCCCGCACCTGGTCCGCCACTTCCACCGGCAGGGTGATGCTGAAGCTTGGTGGTGTTCGCTTAGCTCTCATCGGGCCATGGGTACAGGGAATCTAGGCGCTGAATCGAAGTCGGCTCGCCGGCTTCATTGACGAGAAGGTCTGAGTGTTCGTGGCTGCCGGCAGCCTGGGCCACAGCTGCCAGGACGAGATTGAGAATCTTGCGGTCAAGGCCAGGGAGGTAGTCTCCGAGGTTTATCTCAACGCCAACGTCTGACAGGGATGCGGCGAGCATCAGGAGTCGGCGTTCCCCTCCGGATGTTCCCCCCAGGTTTTCGGGGATCGCCTCGAAGTTGACCCACACATTCCCGGAATCCATATCCTTATCGATCCAGGGGTTCCCCGGCTTGGCGAACCGCCCGTCAAAGGATCTAATCAACAGTTCGGTTGCTGCTTCTAAGGCGTGCAGCCCTTTGGCCCAGGCGCGGAGTTCATCGTTGAGACTCAAGGTTTCGTCCTCTTTGCTAAGTGGAAAATTGGGAATGGTGAGAAATCTGGAGTTGTCCTCGCTGAGATCATCCCCAAAATCTGAGATGCGGTGGAGTATCAGCGGGGGCTCTTGTTCGTTACTCATGGCTTTAGTCCTAGTCGTTTCACATATCCGTGTCTGGGATGTACCTCGGGGCCAGCATATCCACTGGCCTCGACACTGCGGAGGGTTTAGAACGGCGGCTCAGACTGATCCGGGCCGCTCCCCCACCCTCCATTAATCGGCTCTGAAGGAATTGCCCAGGGGTCGTTGGTGGTGGCTGGCGATGATGGCGCATACCCTCCCCCGCTTTGGTTATCGGGTCCGCCGGCTTGGTAACCCTGCCCGCCGAAGGCAGGGGCAGCCGCAGCTGCAGCTGCCGGGTTTCCCTGGTTGCTGGAGCGTTGGGTGCGGTTGATTTTGGCGTTGGCGTAGCGCAGCGAGGGGCCGATTTCATCGACTTCAAGCTCCATGACGGTGCGCTTTTCACCTTCCTTGGTGTCATATGTCCGTGACTTCAACCGGCCAGAGACGATCACGCGGGTTCCCTTGGTCAGGGACTCGGCCACGTTCTCGGCGGCTTCACGCCAGATGGAAGCACGGAGGAAGAGTGTTTCCCCGTCTTTCCACTCGTTGGACTGGCGGTCGAAGGTGCGTGGTGTTGAAGCAATGGTGAAGTTGGCTACCGCGGATCCGCTTATCGCAACTGCCGTGGGTTCGGTATGCAGAACCTCCCCTATACGCTGACTACATCCAGTCGCCCTAGCGATCTCGAGCACTACCGCTTGGTAATGAATTTTCTTCAGCATTCCTGACTAATATACTATTTATTTGACAATATTTCGTTACGACCGAAGTGGGGACCACATGGTTAAGTTAGCGGTCGTTCGCCCTGCCATAACCAGGCACTCTATGTCCCCTCAAGAACTAGATGATTTTGAGCAGGAACTCTTGGACCAGTTCGCACTGGCAGCGGCGGCTTCCGGCATCAGCGACGAGTACATCTCGCAGGCGCGGTCCGTGATCTTCAGCTTCCTTCGTCATCTCGGAAACTACCTTTGGACTGCCCAACCCGGCGACGTCGACAGATTCCTGAACCAAGAGCGGAAGTCCAAAGGGCTTGCCAAGAGTACTGTGCATGGAAAAGCTGGGACCATTGCGCGGTTCTTCGAGTTCCTAATTAGCCGGTACCAAGGTGAGATCCATCAACTCACCGGACACGTGGTGACCCAACCTGTTGACGAGTTCAACCGCCCAGCCAAGGCAGATTACGGTGGCATGATCAGGGTTCCCCCTCCAGCCTCGAAGTCGAAGCATTGTTCTCCGGTTGGCGTGAGGCCTTGCCCGAATCGCGCAAGTATCTACCCGCAGCAAGGGACTACCTTGCTGCTTCGCTGTGGCGGCGGGTCGGCCTGAGGATCAGCGAAACGGTAATGCTCGATATCCGCGACTGGCGCCCTGACTTGGGCGAGCAAGGAAAACTACATGTCCGCTTCGGCAAGGGCAGCATGGGCCGAGGACCCAAGACAAGGATGGTGCCAGCTATCAACGGCGTAGATGGGTTACTGAACTGGTGGCTAAGCGACGTGCGCCATCAATTCGGGGACGACTGGGATGACCCGGATGCGCCTTTACTTCCGAGCGAACGGCGGGACCCCGAACTCGGTCGGAGCCGCAGGGCAGGAGATGATGCGTTAAGGTCCGGTTTCGCTAGGTCAGTGAGCCTGTGGCTTCCGGACTGGTCCGGGCGGCTAACCCCCCACGGGATGCGTCACTTCTGCGCCTCATCGATGTACGAACGTGGAATGGATCTGAAGGCTATCCAAGACCTTCTCGGACATGAATGGCTGTCTACGACCACCCGCTATATCCATGTCCATGACAATCATGTCGAAAACGCATGGGCAGTGGCGAACGAACGTGTCGCTCTGCGATGGGGAAACGGAAAGAGGTGAACGAATGCGTTGGAACCTGCGCATGAAAGCTGCCGAACTCGGAGTCTGGAAATCGACGGAAATGAGACGGCGGTTGGCCGAGGCCGGGCTTGAGATTAGCGCGGGGAAGATGTCGGCCCTTTGGACCGGCACTCCCACGTCGATCCGGTTGGATGATCTCGACATTATCTGCCACGTCCTGGACTGTGAACCGAATGAGCTGCTGATCAGGGAACCTGAGGCGGTGGCCGCACGCCGGCCCGCTAAGGAAAAGATCTCAATTGTTGGGGGGCAGATCATCACTCCGCGGTTGGGACGCATCCGTTCCCTTCCGCCGGCGTGAGCACTCCGCGGACATGTACTCAGTGTGGTGCACGTCCGGTAGCGACAGCGCGAGACGTGCATTGCCACCAATGCATGCCCGGCGGACCATTCGCGCCACCACCCTGTCGTAAATGCGGATCCACCGAACGATATTACTCTGGTGGGTTATGCCAGCGATGTCATCGCTTCGCACCTCAACTGGTGGACAGCTGCTTGGATTGCCTCGGCTGGGGAGTCACTCGCCACACAAGCTGGCTCTGCGCGGGATGCAGAGGATGGCGCCGAAGATTCAAAACCGTCCGCCCGTGCCTCTCCTGCCAGGAAACGAAAGCCCTAAACCCTGATGGGTTCTGCCGGCTGTGTTGGCGCACTGCAGTTGGTGCACGCCCCCACGGAACAGGACCCAGCATCATTGAAATGAATCAACACGGTCAACAGCTGTCCATCGTCGGCCTGATTTGGCGACAACGCCGGCTCAATCCCATCCAGGCTAAACCCGCATCCGCTCGTCGCAGGTATCCATTACGGCACGAGCAGCTAACTCTGGTACACGTGCCCCGCGACCTCACACGCTTGCGGATTCGTCTGAGTCCACCCGACCCGGGCTTCGCATGGCTGCTGGATCACGTCGCTCGAGACCATGCACTCAAGCATGGGTGGAGCAAGACACGTCTCAGCGTTACCTGCCAAGGTCTTGGTATTCTCGCGCGTATTCAGGACACTCCCGGCTCAAGGATCAAGGCCAGTGAAGTCAATCAACTCGATCCGATCGTGTTCAGCCGTCAGCCGATACTGGACGTTCTCGATGCGGCCGGGCTACTTGAGGATGACCGTGAACCCTCGATCATCGACTGGTTCGACCGAAAGATAGCCGACCTCCCAGAATCCATCAACAACGAGATGCGAGTCTGGTTTGAAATAATGCTCTACGGAACCTCATCAGCACCGCGGTCGCGTCCGAAGGCACATGTCACCATCAAGGTACGGGTCCGATCCGCGCTGCCCGCTGTACATGCGTGGGCCGCCGAAGGTCGAACTTCCCTGCGAGAAATCAACCGCGACGATGTCGATCGAATGATTCCCTCGCAAGGAAGCGATCGTGCTCTGGCTGGAACCTCGTTGCGGTCGCTGTTCCGCACCCTCAAGTCAAAGCGACTTGTCTTTACCAACCCCACGACCCACATCAAAACCGGCCGCCCCGAGTCCCGCATTCCTCTGCCGATCAACGAAAACGCTATGCGCGCAGCACTTGAGTCCAATAACCCAGCCCGCACCGCATTGGCCAACCTCATCGGTTACCACGCCCTGCGCAGCGAACATGTCCGTGCCTTGCTACTTACGGATATTCAAGACGGCCGGATACACCTGCCGGGACGAACAGTTTTGCTGGCTCGCCCCGTTCGCGAAAGCCTGTCCGCTTGGCTGGACCACCGTGCCATCCAATGGCCCGAAACGAGTAATCCATACTTGTTCGTCACCAAACAGAGCGCCGTTCGAGCAACCCCGGTCAGCAACGTCTGGGTCATCCATACCCTGGGTATGTCCCCCCAGGCACTCCGTGAGGACCGCATCCTGCACGAAGCCAACGCAACTCAAGATATACGCAGACTCTGTGATCTCTTTGGGCTGAGTGTGAAAGGCGCCGAGCGATACACAAACACCCTCAACCCGACATAGAGAAGGAAACTGGACCCGAGGACGGCGCAAAAGACCGATGTTCAGCTGGCTTGCGGGATAGGGGGAACGCGGTGGACGCACCACTATGGGCCACTGTTAGATGGATGGCCCAAGAGCCTACGACCCCTAGGCAGCGAGCAAGAGTTGGTTGCCTTCCTTGATTTCATCGGGAATCGTCAGACTGTCTGAAAAGACCATCAGCTCTTGGGCCTTGGTGACTCTGTGGGCCGAGTAATTCAACGAAAACAACATACGCCTGCGGTCCTGGTACAACCGGTGAACGTGCGCTACATCGTCGTAGGTGAGTACCCATTTCGCCGCACTTGCCTGGTTAAGATGGGAAGCAAGGAGTTCGTGCCCGTCCATATTGAACGCGTTCATATAGAGCGAACCAGCCTTCTCAAAGTACGGCGGATCAGCATAAATGAGTGATTCCGGGTCGAGCGCATGTCGGTCAATGACTCCTAGGCCGTCCTCATTGGTGATTTCTATGCGCCCAGCATGCAGTGCAATAAGTCTTATGCGTTCTACAAGGGTCTCCCGATTGAATCTGGCATCTATCTTGTAGTTTCCTCTTTGATCTTTACCTCCAATTGGACCTCCGTTCAGAATGCCGGATCGATTTGTTCGGTTCAGATAGAACGTCGCAAATCCGAGAGTCAGATAGTCATCTCTAGATGAGTTGAGATACCGTTCCCTTTGTTTTTCCCACTCATCAACGGTCAGAGCGACCGTGCTGACAAGCTGTGTGAATTCTTTCGGCCGCTCGACAACGGCTTTCCAGAAAGCAAAAATCGCCGGATCGAGGTCGTTGATGGCGATACGGGAAACCTGACCCGAAACCAGAAGCCCTAAGGCTGCTCCGGCCCCTCCTGCGTAGGGCTCCACGAACGTGCTAGAAGTCAGATCGTTTGTTCGGATGATATTCCGCAGCCTGGAGTACAGCATGCCCTTGCCGCCGGGATACCGGAGCGGGGATACCGTGACCCTCTTAGGTGTTTTGGTAGTGGCTGATGGTGTTGTCATGGTTTCAGAACTGCCTTAAGGATGCTTTCGATAGAAGACCATGCAGCGCGAACATCGTCGGCCGACGTCACTACATGGTGGTTGTGGTTGGTGGCATCCAAATGCTCTTTGGATCCGACAAACGTCTTTCCTCCACGGATTCTCTGGATCGGCTGCACGAATGCTTTGGGGCCGTTTTCCTTAAAATGAGCCTCGAGCCATAGGAGGCTGTGGCTGAGCTGGACAAACCCTTGCTCGTTGCCCGTGCGCCTTATATCTTCACCTACAATTTCGGCATAAGCCTTGATGGTCTTCTCCAGGAAGGTGCGAAGAAGGTCCATTGTTGCATTGGGAAAAGTTCCAACGTGGAGCTTGGATAGTTCGCGAAGGATGTCACCGACTACCGGAGGGAAGTCGGGAGACACACTCAGAACATCCGTGTTGAGGTAATTGCGTTCGCGAAGGGGTGGGTTTGGCTTCGTTTTACTTGATCCCTGACTGTCGGAATCACCTTTGCCCTTGCCGCTCGAGGGTGCCGTTTTGTCACTGGTGCCAGCCCTTGTATTGGTCGGCTCTGACGGTCGAGATGTTGACGCACTCGATTCATTCCCGTCAGCGCCTAAGTTATCGTGCTCGGCAGCAGAATATGAAGTGAGTAGGTCACGGAGATCGTCCATGTACTCCGTGTAGCTTGCGCTGTTAGTTCTGTTCAGCACTCGTGTGTTGATAACCCCAGAACTCATGTCAAGGATTATTTTGGTGGCGATCAGTTTGAAGGCCCCACGATTGGCAGTTAAAGAAACGGACGCCGTGTCATCGTCGACTGAGATGCCGACTAGTTCGAGAAAATTCTCATTTTCGTACAATCGCGCCAGTGTAGACACCGGGAAGCGGCGCTTCCTGGTGTAATCAGCTACGGCAGCATCGTCATAGTCAACTTCGCGGAACAGTCCGAGAATTCGGCTTCGAGTGATGAATTTTCGAACGTCAACTGTCGGGTATTGAGAAATCAGCTCTTCCGCAGTTTTTCCTGCATCCAGCTGTGCTTGGAAGAAGGCTGCTTGTCGAGTAGGGCTCCAAGCAACCCGCTGATTGCCAGTATGCAGCGCAGCAATTAGCTGGTCCGCATCATCTTGCGAAGGAGCTTTCTTGACCGTGATGTGACTTAGCGATGCATGGTCGAAATCGTTGCCGATCAACTTCCGGATCTTTGATTGGTGATCGGGAACGAGGAGAGGGTTCTGTATCGCTTTGAGTGCTGCAACTCGGCGGTTGCCTTCAACTACGACGAATTTCTTGTCCCGCTCGACAACGATAGGTACCTCATGTGTTAGAAAACCAACTTTAGTGATGCCTTCGACAAGACTCAATGCCTTTTCGTTTGCAAACAAGTCTTGGATGAGGTCTGCCTGAGGGACGCCTTCTGCGATGTCGAGGCGGACGTTCTTAGGATCGAGCAACAGTTCGTCCGCGACACCTAGTGTCAGAACTTCCCACGTTGACATGTCAATCATTCAGGTCCCCCGGCTGTCTTGAAATTTGTCCCCCGCACGTGCGCAAGGACGTCAACGCGGAGAAATCGCCACGCTCGCCCCACCTTTTCGCCCGGCATCGCACCTTCTCGAACAAGTGCTAGCAGAGTCTTGGTACTTATTCGGAGTAGAGCTGCCGCTTCTTGGGTTGTCAGCACTTCGCTATCTTCCGTCATATTCTCTTAAACTCCACTCGTAGGCTTCAGAGATACGATATCAATGACAAACGAAAACCTGCGCTGTACACGCAGTAAACAGTGAAGCTTCTTCTGTACTTCTGGCCAAGCAATCGATAGTCATGGAGCACCTAATCACCGAAATTCAACGTTTCGGAGGGCCTGGTCGCCTTCAGATCCGGAACCATCGATACCCCTACGTTCTGGCGGACTAAGTTTGCTGGCGATCTTCATGTACTGCGGACTCTTCCCTCGTACGCCGGCCTGGGCGTAGTTGCCCTGCAGGCACACCAGGCCATTTCCTGCCGTTGTTGTACTTGCGCTGCACCCGCCTCAATTCCCGCCGGACGGCTGCCTCTATGAAGTCATTGGCCGAAGCATAGCCTTCCTGAATACCCGCACCCCTTACGACGGCACGGATCTGCTCAGCGTCATCACGGGTGAACTTGGCGCTGATGGAATTGTCATCGCGTTTAGCCCGCGGTTTGAGAATCTTCCGATGGGACATGCGCGGAGCTCTGGGGGCCTCGCTGAGTACGTCCATTCCTCAACTCGTCATACTGAAGGCTGGTACAAATTTCATCGACATCCAAGTCGAGGGCCATCCGACTCCTGCCTTCCCCCGTTCATCGGGACCGGGCTTCAACCAGCCCAAAACTATGGAGCAGAACCTCTTACAGGAAGGTTCATCGACCCTCTCAGCCATCTCCCGCCAGGCAGTGGTGAGGAAAAGGATCGCTTCACTGCCCTTCCGCGCATTCGAGGCAAGAACGAAGTCCCGAAGCGTCGAGTCTATGGTGAAGTTCCCCGCAAGAGCACCTTCAGTTTTCACGAACTCACGGGAAACCGGGGTAAACCGAAGTTCGGGGTCGCTGGTGAGATTGCCAATGACTGTAATGGTGGTTTCGCCGGCCATGGTCTTGCTCCTTTTACTTGGTGGTGAGTACTGCGTGAACGTTAGCGGTGGCCGCGTCGACCTTTTCTGCAGTGGACGGTTCCTCGGGGTTCAACTTGTCGATGGACTTCCCCAGGGCAATCAATGCGGCCTGAACTTCGGGGGTAGCTTGGCTGAAATGTTCCACCTCGGGGAATGTGGTCATGACCTCGTGGGCTGTCCAGTCGCTGACGCCCGGGAGTCCAAAGTCGCGGCCCAGGGCGAGAATGTTCCCGTGGTAGGAGGCCTCATGATCCACGTCGCCGTCCTCGTCGTAGAGGGGGAGGTAGTAGTCAACGTCTTCAAGGCGGGTGATCCTGGTTGTCATGGCGTCCACTCCCTACGCGGCCAGCTCTAGTGCAATGGCCTTCTGAATCTTGGGTGGGTTCAGCCCTGACCAGTGATCGATGCTGCCAGCAATTTCTACCAGCACCACGGGGGCTTGCGCGTAGCCGAGGTCTTCCGAGATGTACTCCAGCGCTGCATCGTTGCTCGTGATGTCAACGAATATATAACTGATCCCTGCAGCGTCCAGCAAATCCTTCGTCTTGTCGCACTGAAAGCAACCGGACTTGTAAGGCTTTGAGTAGATGGTGATCGTCATGGGAATCAGCTCCTGCGTTTCGTATATTCACTGGTTATGTTCGGCTGTTGCTATACCCCTATTCTATCGTTTATTCATATGAATATACAAGGGTTTTGATCAATAAATACGCGGAACTTGAGGAATATTCTGAACGATTTTGGGTGTCGCTTCTGACGTGCGCGACGCTAGGTGGGGGTGGTGCAAGAACGGATAGAACCTCGCTGGGATTCCCCTCAGGCGCTTGAAAACTCATACCTCTCTCAAGGTTTCTTTGCCAGGTCAACGCTCCCCGCTCCCTACAGGTGTCGTCATCGGACCGCTTTTGTCTTTTGTTTATCAGAAGTTTTGCCATGACAGGTATTTACATCAGCTGAACACTCAGGTTTTCCGCCATTGCCTTGGCGAGGTGGGGCCTAGTGGTGTCCCGCAATTGCAAGGAGCGACTTCAATGCCGCCCTGTCCTCCGGAGCGAGCATCTAGGGTCAACTATTTTGGGAAACGGCTACGGCTAATTGTCACTTCTCACACCTCTGGTCATATAGGGACCAGCCTCGCTTTAGGATCTGAAATGAGGCCTCGAAAGGCTGTGAAACTTCTTCCAAAGTCCCCCAGACGATGCCTTCGCTAAGGATCTGTCCTGCTCTAGCCGACCGGAAGGTCGTGCGTTGCGCCATAGCCCACGTCAATGCGTGAGCGTCCCCGCTCAATTTTCGCCACAACAGATTCACCCCAAGCTCACGCTCTTTGCTCATCCCATAGACCAGCTTAGAAGCGTAAGGAATGACATCGTCCGTGATGTTCATTGAGATTTCGGCACCGGCTTGCCTCGTCTCACCCAGTCGAGTTGTCAACCATTCAACGTGGGCTTCGATCTCCTGCCGTTCGCCGTCCGTAAGATCCGGATGCTTGAGAGTTTCCTTGTGGAACTGTCGTGCTCTCTTGTAAGACTCAGCCACTGCAGCCAGCCCGCGTCCACGCCGCACACTACCCTCGTCAGGACCAAGAATGTAGACAGCCTGCGACGCAGCAAGAAGGGCGCTCCGCAACGTAGTGAAGTGCGCAATAGGGTAAAGCTGCCCAGCCAAGATTGCTGTCCAAGCCAAACGAAGATGCTCACCGGCTGAAATTAGGCTTATGCGCGCCATCTCGCTGATGGGATGCTCATCGAATCCGGCGTCATCCAACTGAAGCTCGCTCCCTCTTTCTGGTACTTCCGAACGTTGCGCCCTAACTCTCCACCCTTCTAAGTCAGCTTCTCTTGACTCCATATGAGCGAAGGGGGCTTTGTCGGATTCTCGCATCAAGTTGCATGCCCATCGGTAGGTTCGCGATACCCCTGATTCATTTTGTGAACATCGAAATAATTTGGGTGGGATCTAGCCGGGTTTGCCGCATCGCAATCCGCAGTTGATCCTCAGAATACAGCGATCCTTCCCTGAAGCAGCGAGAGCTCTCGTAACCTATGGCTTGACACGCAACCCAGCTAGCGCGGCAGTCCACGTGATGGGGTTCAACACCCGGCCAACGATCTCTTACCGCCGGATACTATTCCGTTGTTCGTTACGGGCCTACAAGCGAAGCCATAGGCCAATACTCGCTGTGGGGCAAGGTTGGATTATCGCTGAAACTTGGTAAGGCTTCCGGAGTTTCAGGTTCCGGTACAGAATGGGTGCATGTGTGGACGATACGTAATTGCACGAGGAGCAGGCATTATTGCAATAGCCTCAGTTGCGCGTGATACGTGATGCTGGTTTGAAGATGGCATCACGGGGCACAGCGGTCCTGTCACGGGAATATGGCGCTAGGCCGGCTGTTGAGGGTTTTCATTGCGGATGAGCACTGGAAGGTACCGGACGTAGAGGATCATGCCGATGAGTTCGACTAGGGTCTGGGAAACCACGACCAGGGCAGCCAGGGAGAGAGGTTCGGGCAGTGCCAGGGCCAGCGGGAGCACCACGAGTGAATTGCGGGTCGCGCCACTGAAAATCACGGCAAGGGTAGCGGGTGCGTCGAGTCGGGCCGACTTCGCCGCGAGCATGCCCAGTGGCACCATCACGACGAGGAATGCGGCGTAGAGCGGGACCACTGCCAGCAGAGACCCAAGTTCCTTCCCGACTCCGGTGATTTGGGAGCCTACGACCACGGCCAATGTCCCCATCATGAGCGGCACCATGAGGGCCTGCATGATCGTCATCATGGTCCGGCCCGCCGAATGTGTGCGCGCCAGTGCCTGTGTGAGTGCCGCCGCGCCCAGCGGAATGATGATCAAGACAACCAAGGCTTCAATGAAGGGTGTCGGGTCGATTGCCGAGACAACTTCGGGGCCAACGAACAACAGCAGATACAGGGGCAACAAAAGCATCTGGAGCAGCATCAACACCGGGGCGGCGGCCAGGAGTCGATCGCTGGACCCGCCAGCCAGACCGGTGAATACAATTACGTAGTCAATGCAAGGAGTCAACAACACAAGCAGTACCCCTAGCAACAGGGCTTGGTCGCCGGCAATGAAACGGGTCAATCCAAACACCACCACAGGAACAATCACAAAATTCAGCGCCATCACAGTGCCCATGAACCGCAGATCCTTGGCGGCCTTGCCAATGGATGCAAAAGGAATCCCCAAAAACGTCGCGTATAGCAACAATCCAAGGATCGGATTGATTGAGTGTTCCAGCGCCCCTGCCGAGCCCGGGGCTAAGAGTCCAATGGCCCCGCCTGTCAGGATGGCGATCAGGTACAAGCCAATCTGATGGTGTTCCATCCGGGTAACAAGATTCTGGGGTTTCACCCAGTCCATGCTAGGCGAGAGGGCTGGTCTTATTGGAATCGGAGTCATGCTCGCGCAAAGGCGAAAATGGCGCCTAGAGTCCTGTCCTCCTGGTTCAGGAAATGGGCCAAAAAATCGTGCGGAGTAGACATCATTGCAATGGCTGTCACAGGGTTGGTGCTCAGACCCCGGGTTGACCGCGTTCATCGTTCAGAGGTGGGGATGCGGTCCCGTGCAGGATTAGAGGCGAAGTTCGTAGAGGAAGGTGTCTCGCCACTGCCCGGCTGCTGGCCCGAAGGTCATTTGTGCGATGCGTTCGCGTCGGCCGATTTCCCTGAATCCTGTTTTGGTGTGGAGGGCCCTGCTGGCCGTGTTTTCAGCGAAGATCCCGGATTGTATTGTCCAATAGCCATTGGTTTGGGCGCGTGAGATCAGGTCTTGGAGTAGCTGGGTGGCGATGCCCCTGCCTGCCTGGGCCTGGTCTATGTACACGGAGTGCTCAATGACGCCGCGGTAGGCCGCCCTGGTTGAGGTGGGCGATGCTGCAGCCCAGCCAACAACATCGCCGTTGGTATCCTCGGCGACGATGCGGAGCTCCGGGATCCTTGTGGACAGAAAGTCAGCTTTCGCCGGCACCTGTTCTTCAAAGGTGGCATTTCCGGTGGCGATTCCTTGGGCATAGATGCCCTGGACAGCATCCCAGTCACTCTCGGCCATGAGGCGGATCTGCACGCCTTGAACCCCGTGCTCAGTCACAGTCCGGTGATGAGAGTCGCGGCCTTTTCGAGGGCGCCCGGGACCAGTGAGTAGTAGGCCCAGGTGCCGCGCTTTTCGCGCTCCAACAGTCCGGCATCAACCAAGATCTTCAAATGGTGGGAGACGGTGGGCTGACCCAAATCCAGGGGCTCGGTGAGGTCACACACGCAAGCCTCGCCGCCGTCGCCGGCTTTGACGATGGAGAGCAGGCGCAGCCGGTTCGGGTCCGAGAGTGCCTTGAGCACCCGGGCAGAGCTCTGGGCGTCAGCCGCGTTGAGCACGGGCTGGCTACTGGGTTCGCAGCAGACTTGCTCAGTAGTTGTCTCCATCGTTAATGCAGTGTTCATGTATCCATTATGCCCTTAGATTGACAATTGTCGATGTAGCGCTTGATACTTTTAATATCGACAATCATCAATCTTCGCTGGACTGCCTAGGAGCCTTGTGAGTATCAAGACCGTCACACCCGCCTCATCTGGAGAGGCTGCCGTCATGGGTAAGCTCTCCACCTTGGACCGGTTCCTGCCGGTGTGGATCATCGCCGCCATGCTCATTGGCTTGCTGTTGGGCAAGTTCGTTCCGGGGTTGAACACCGCCCTGGACGCAGTAAAGGTTGGGTCTGTTTCGCTGCCCATCGCCATTGGGCTGCTGGTCATGATGTATCCGGTCCTGGCAAAAGTCCGTTACAACGAGACCGGCCGTGTCCTGGCGGACCGCAAGCTGATGATCACCTCGCTGGTCCTGAACTGGGTGGCCGCTCCGGCCTTCATGTTCGCCTTGGCCTGGATCTTTGTTCCCGACCTGCCCGAGTACCGCACGGGCCTGATCATCGTGGGCTTGGCGCGATGCATCGCCATGGTCATGATCTGGAACGACCTGGCCTGCGGTGACCGCGAGGCCGCCACCGTGCTGGTGCTGATCAACTCTGTGTTCCAGGTCTTCGCCTTCGGCGCCCTGGGCTGGTTCTACCTCCAGGTCCTCCCGGGCTGGCTGGGACTTCCCACCACCAGCGCCGATTTCTCCTTCTGGGCCATCACCGCCTCCGTACTGATCTTCCTCGGCATCCCGTTGTTGGCGGGGTTCCTGACCCGATTCATTGGCGAAAAGGCGAAGGGCCGTGACTGGTACGAGGGCAAGTTCCTTCCCAAGCTGGGCCCCTGGGCCCTGTACGGGCTGTTGTTCACGATCGTGCTGTTGTTCGCCCTCCAGGGGGATGCCATTACGTCCAATCCGATGGATGTGGCCCGGATTGCCCTGCCGCTGTTGGTGTACTTCCTGGTGGTCTTCGCCGCTGGCATGGTCATTGGGCGGCTCCTGAACCTGGGCTATGCCAAAACCACCACCCTGGCCTTTACTGCCTCGGGCAACAATTTTGAGCTTGCCATTGCCGTCGCGATTGGCACCTTCGGTGTCACCAGCGGCCAGGCCTTGGCTGGCGTGGTGGGCCCCCTCATTGAAGTGCCCGTCCTGGTCGCCCTGGTCTATGTGGCCCTGTGGGCGCGGAAACGATTCTTCACCACTCAGCCCCTGTCAGTTTGATCCTAAATTTCCCGTCTTTTTCCTTGAGGAGCATGAACTCATGAGCACCACCGAAACCGCCAAGAAGCCCTCCGTCCTGTTCGTCTGCGTACACAACGCCGGCCGTTCCCAGATGGCAGCCGCCTATTTGACCACTCTCTCTAACGGGGCCATTGAGGTCCGCTCCGCCGGCTCCGCACCGGCAGCCTCGATCAACCCGGCCGCTGTGGCCGCCATGGCGGAGGAGGGCATCGACATGTCCACCGAGATCCCCAAGGTCCTCACCACCGAGGCCGTGAAGGAATCCGACGTCGTGATCACCATGGGCTGCGGGGACACCTGCCCGTTCTTCCCTGGAAAGCGTTACGAGGACTGGGAACTTGAAGACCCGGCCGGGCAGGGCGTGGACGCCGTCCGCCCGATCAGGGACGACATCAAGGCCCGCATCCAGGCACTCATCACCGAACTTCTCCCCACCAGCTAGAACAGGTTCCCGTCATGACTGAACAACTCATCATCATTGGCTCCGGCCCCGCCGGCTACACGGCCGCGATCTACGCAGCCCGGGCAGGGCTGGCGCCGCTGGTCATCGCCGGAGCCGTCACCGCCGGCGGTGCCCTGATGAACACCACCGAGGTCGAGAACTTCCCCGGCTTCCCCGCCGGTATTCAGGGCCCGGAGCTCATGGACGGCCTGCAGGAGCAGGCCGAACGCTTCGGCGCCCGCATCATCTTCGATGACGTCACCGCCACCACCCTGACGGGTCACTTGAAAACGGTGACCACCGCGGCCGGGGAGAGCTTTGAAGCCCCGGCCATCATCCTGGCCACCGGCTCCGCCTACAAGGAGCTGGGTCTGCCGGAGGAGAAGAAATTCTCCGGCCACGGGGTGTCCTGGTGCGCCACCTGCGACGGGTTCTTCTTCCGTGAGCAGGACATCATCGTCGTCGGAGGCGGGGATTCCGCCATGGAGGAAGCGACGTTCCTGACCCGCTTCGCCAAGTCCGTGACAGTGATCGTGCGCCGCGAGGAACTGCGAGCCTCCAAGATCATGGCCCAACGTGCCAAGGACAACCCGAAGATCCATTTCGCCTACAACACGGCCATCACGACCATTCACGGCGACAGCAAAGTCACTGGTGTCACCGTGGAGGATACCGTCACCGGTGAGACTCGGGAACTATCCGCCACTGGCATTTTCGTTGCGATCGGTCACTTGCCGCGCACCGAGTTGGTTGCCGGACAGGTTGATCTGGACGAGGAAGGCTACATCCGCGTCGATGCGCCTACCACCGTTACCAACCTCTCCGGCGTCTTTGCCTGTGGGGATGCCGTTGACCACCGTTACCGCCAAGCCATCACTGCCGCAGGGACAGGCTGCTCAGCGGCTTTGGATGCCGAACGCTACCTGGCCGCATTGGAAGACGCCGACAGCATTGCCACCGCGTTGGTGGAAGAACCAACTCACGCCTAAAAGCATTCCTTGGAGGGAGGTGAAAGCCATGAACGATGACTGCTGCACCGGGCAAACCGGAACCGAGCAGGGCTGCGGCACCGGCTGCTGCTAACCACCCTCCACCGCCCTGCCAAGCCACGCCTGGCAGGGCACCCACAAACCACATACGCAACCAATAGTGAACATTCCAAGGAGAACCACGAACATGACGACCCCACGCAATGACCTGCCCGTTGCCATCATTGGTGCCGGCCCGATCGGCTTGGCCACGGCCGCGAACCTGATCGAACGCGGCCTCACGCCCTTGATCTTCGAGGCCGGCGACAGCGTCGGGGCAGCCATCCGCAAGTGGGGCCACATCCGTCTTTTCTCCTCGTGGGAGCACAACATCGACCCCGCCTCACGCCGCCTACTCGAGCCGGCTGGCTGGACCGAACCGCGCCTGACGGCCCTGCCCTACGGTGCCGAGCTCGTGGACGAATACCTCAAGCCCTTGGCCGCGACCCCCGCCATCGTGAACGCGTTGCACCTGTCCTCCACCGTGACAGCTGTGAGCCGGGTCGGCATGGACAAGACCCACTCCCGCGACCGCGACGGCCAGCCTTTCCTGGTCCGTGTCACCAACGCCGACGGAACCGTGACCGACCACCATGTACGGGCCGTGATCGATGCCTCCGGTACCTGGTCCCAGCCCAACCCCCTGGGCCAGGCCGGCCTGCCCGCACCCGGGGAGAACGAGGCCATCGCCGACGGCCTCATCACCGGGCCCTTGGCCGATGTCACCGGGGCGGACCGTGACCGCTTCACCGGCAAGCACGTGCTGGTCATCGGTGCCGGCCACTCCGCAGCCAACACCCTCATCAGTCTGGGCCAACTGGCCAAGAACGAACCCGGAACCCGGATCACCTGGGCCGTGCGCGGCGCCGACGCATCCCGCCTCTACGGCGGCGGGGACCTCGATGGCCTGCCAGCACGGGGACAGCTCGGCACCCGCCTGCGCACCCTGGTGGAGGACGGCGTCATCGAGCTGCACACCTCCTTCACCACCACCTCCTTCGCCACCACTAATCAGGGTCTGGCGGTCACCGGTTCCACCCCGAATGGGGATGTGACCTTGGACGTGGACCTGTTGATCCCTGCCACCGGGTTCCGCCCCGACCTGGACATCCTGCGCGAAATCCGGCTGGAACTGGACCCGATCGTGGAAGCACCGAGGGACCTTGGCCCCATGATTGATCCGGAATTCCACTCCTGCGGGACCGTCCCGGCCCACGGTGCCAAGGTCCTGGCCCATCCCGACAAGGACTTCTACATTGCCGGGATGAAGTCCTACGGCCGCGCACCCACCTTCCTGCTCGCCACCGGCTACGAGCAGGTCCGCTCCATCGTCGCCGCCCTCGCCGGAGACCAAGTGGCCGCCGATCAGGTCCACCTGGAACTGCCGGAAACCGGCGTCTGCTCGACCGATCTTGGTGGTAGCTGCGATCTCCCAGCAGTGACCGGCGCAGAACAAATCGAGGCAGCTGATTCGTGCTGTGGCACACCCGAGCTGGTGATGCTTGACCAGCCGGCCTCGGGCGGTTGCAGCACCCCATCCGAAACCGCACCGGACACGGCGGAGGCAGCATCATCATGCTGCGCCGCCCCGGAACCTGTACTTTTCGGAATCCCCACAGGACTGGCCCATGGCCGCTCCGCCACTCTCACCGACTAAAGGAAAATGAGACAGCCATGACCGAGCACCGCAAGAGCGTACTGACAGGCCTCACGGACGACACCGCCGTCCTGGGGCGCATCAGCGAAGACCTGACCCAGAAATTCATCGGCATCTTCGCCGCTGAAACCGTCGAACGCTACGTCTTCGAGTCCTACACGGCCCTGGCCCGGACCTCGCGGATCCACACGTACCTGGCAGCCACCACCTCCAGGTTCGCGGCCGACCGGCTCAGGGCCCTGGCCCAGTCCAAGGGCGCCATCGCCCACGACGTGCCCGAAGTCCTGTTCGTGTGTGTGCACAATGCCGGGCGCTCCCAAATGGCAGCCGCCTTGTTGAACAAGCACGCCCAGGGTGCGGTGCATGTCCGCTCCGCCGGATCCGCACCGGCCGCCGATCTGGAGCCCTCGGTCGTGGCGGCCATGGCCGAGGCCGGCATCGACCTATCCGAGGAGTTCCCCAAGCCCCTGACAGATGATGTGGTGCGGGCAGCTGACGTCGTGATCACCATGGGATGTGGGGATTCGTGCCCGATCTACCCCGGCAAGCAGTATCTTGATTGGAAGATCGAAGATCCGGCAACCAAGGACCTGGCAGGGGCGAGGGAAATCCGGGACGAGATCGACCTGCTGGTTCAAGAACTTCTCACCGAACTCACCACCAGCGAGGAACACTAGAAAAGAGGCCGCGATGAGCGAGCAAGCAGCCCGGGCAGGATTTAGCGGTTCACCGGTCATTGTCGGGGTCATCCCCGACCAGGACCCGAGGGTGTGGGCCCGCGCCCTGGAACTGGCTCACAGCCAATCCGCGCCGCTCATCGCCGCCTTCGTGGATCCCGCCAGCTACCTGATCGAATGGACACCAGGGAACAGGGTCCTGCCGATCTCTCTGGAGCCCGTCATTGAGCCAGAGGATGAAACCTCCATCTCCGCAGCCGAAATCAAGGATTCCCTCGCCACCGCAGCGGCAGGCCATGATGTGGACTGGACGTTGCGGATCATTGGCGGGGACCCTGCCCTGGCCTTGGGGCGCCTGGCGGCAGCGGTCGGCGCCTCGACCATTGTCATCGGGGCCCGGCGCCCGGGATTCATGGCCAAAGTCGATGAACTCGTCTCCGGATCCCTCATCCACCGCCTCCTCACCACCCAGACCGTCCCGGTCCTGGGCGTCCCTTCCCCCGAAGTGCAACGCCACTTCCACTCCCACGGCTGAAAGTAGAACCACCCTATGACCAACAAACCAGGCGTCCTGTTCGTATGCGTGAAGAACGGCGGCAAATCCCAGATGGCCGGCGGACTCATGCGCCACCTCGCAGGCGACACCGTCACCGTCTACACCGCCGGCACCAAACCCGGCCCCTCGTTGAACGCCCAGTCCGTGGAATCCTTGGCCGAACTCGGCATCGACATCTCCGGTGAGCACACCAAGCCCATCACCACCAACATGCTCGCCAACGTGGATCTCATCATCACCCTCGGCAGCGAAGCAGTCGTGGACCCTGTTCCCGGGATCGAGATCCGCAACTGGGACACCGACGAACCCTCCACACGCGGTATCGAAGGCATGGAACGGATGCGCGTAGTCCGCGACGACATCAATGCTCGTGTTCAGTCCTTGAGGACAGAACTCATGTTAAATTCCTGAAGGAATACTAACTAGCGCGAGCCATCGGACTCTCCCAGCGGGGGACAGCAGGTATTGAGGTAACTCGAGAGAACCTTCAATTGCTCGCGGATTGCATCGGGGTCGGGTCGATACATCACGGTCTTGCCATAACGGTCCGCACGCAACAGCCCCCCGGCCCGCAGGGCTGCTAGTTGCTCAGACGTTGTTGACTGGCCCAGCCCTGAAAGCTGAGAGGCTTCCCCAACACTCAAGGCTCGTCCCGTAGCAAACAGAGCTAGTGTTTTCTGCCTAGATTCACTGGAAAGTGCCTTCAGGAATAGCTGGATTTGCGGAGGAAATATTGTCTCTTCAGGCATGAACCCAGCATAGCTTATTTCGTCACTTCGCAATACGACGATATGATGTGATGATGAACCATCACCAGATCATCATCGTCGGAGGCGGGCAGGCCGGGTTGGCCGCGGCCAGAGCTGCCATAGATAACCGGATGCGACCCATCCTTGTTGATGCATCAGGACATGCTGGCGGAGCCTGGAGGAGATACTACGATTCCCTGAAGCTCTTCTCTCCAGCGCGGTTCTCTTCCCTTCCTGGCATGCCGTTTCCTGGCGCGCAGGAGCGGTACCCGCACCGCGATGAAGTTGTTGAGTACTTGGCTGCCTATAGCCGCACCCTCGAAGCTGAGATACTTCGGAACACGAAAGTCAGCCGGGTGGAGAGAGCAGGCGGTTTCACGGTACACACAGCCGCCGGTGAGGCACTGTATACAGATCGACTAGTGGTCGCCACGGGCAGCTACGGCTCGCCGATCATTCCCGAACTGCCCGGTCTTGCATCGTTCAAGGGCCGCATTCTGCACTCTAAGGACTATAAGTCAGTCAAAGGTTTTGAAGGCCTACGCGTGGTTGTGGTCGGCGGAGGGAACTCTGCCATTCAGATTGCTGTGGAGTTGTCTCACGTTGCCCGCGTAAGCGTTGCCTCTCGACGAAAGATTCAATGGCAGAGACAGCGCCTTTTAGGACAAGACTTGCATTGGTGGCTCCACCACTCAGGCCTGGACCGTAGCCAGTGGATCCATCGGCTGCGCGGGGCCGGCGTCCCTGTCGTCGATGATGGGAGCTACCGTTCCGCCCTCCAAAACAGGCATCCTGAAGCGACCCCCATGTTTACACGGGTTGTCGAAGAAGGTGTCATGTGGGCATCTGGGGAAACTGAAAGAGTTGATGTTCTACTCTTTGCCACAGGTTTCCGGCCAGACGTGTCGATGCTGCGCACCATTGGAGGAGCACTATCACCCACGGGTGAACCCCTGCACACAAAAGGAGTTTCCACGACTGTTCCCGGCCTTGGGTTCGTAGGACTTGAGCATCAAAGAGGCTTCGCTTCCGCAACACTTCGCGGAGTTGGCGGAGACGCGAGGCATGTCATGAACCGGATCAAGAACGCCGGCTAACAAGAAACCGCCACAAGGCGAGCAAAGGAACCGCTGGCGATTTCCCTATCAGCGGGTCTTTCTTGACAAGGTCAAACCAGAAACAGCGAATGTGTCAACGGGGTCTCCAAACGACAAGGTTTTGCCCTTGCACCGGACACTACACCAAGCGCAGTATCTACGGCTGTTCCGGGATGTCCCCAAGGCTGGTCACCATGATTGTCTTATCCGACGTACCCCGCACCCTGAGACGCAGGTCGAAATGATGCGTGATGCTCTTCAAGAACTCATACGGGTCCACATCATGGAGCAGAAAGTCAGTGGTGGGAATATGACCATATTCCTCCATCAAACGATCGAGTACGTTGCCGCCCCCTGGCGGTACCGCGTCAAGATCAACGGCAACAATATGAAGTCCATGACTATGCTCTCCGCCCCCAATGTCTAACCCGACAACCAGCCACTTATCCTCATCGATCCCTGCCGCGGCGAAGGCGCTCTCACCCGTCATTTTGTGATCAAGCTGAGCAGTGCCAGCATAGTCAGGAAAAGTCACCTCGGCTTCGTGCCAAATATAGGGCTCCAAAACTATCTCCTCAATCTCCATGATGCAGAAACGTCCGTCCCGATCAGAATAGCGTCCATTGTCCTGAGCCAACGGAAGACTCATCCAGTTAACACTTCGTGGTTTCCCTGGGCGTAGATCCTCAGAAGACTTGGCAACTTCTAGGGCCTTAAAAGAGTGCTCCCCTCCCAATGCACTGGCACACCGACGAAGCATCCGAACGCGGCATCGAAGGCATGGAACGCACGCGCCTAGTCCGCGACGACATCAACAACCGCGTCACCGCCCCGGCAACAGAATTAAACCCGGGCGCCCAGAGTTAGAGGCCGACCGGCTTTATCCAAAATTATTGATAAAGCCGGATAGTTCTGGATGTTTTCAGAGCCTCGCCTCAGGGCGCTGCAGGGCCGACTTAGTCCCTCAAACTCTGGCTAGTGAGGGAGGCACGTACGGCCTCGCGCAAAGACTCCAGCGTCGGCTGACCCGAAAGTCCCTGATCCGTGTGGTACACCCGGCAGGTAACTCCGGGGTCCGCTTCCGTGGGGAACAAATCATTTCCACCAACGGTAAACGAAGGTGAGCCATGAAAATCGAAGGTTTCCGCCTCCTCGTCGGTGTTGATTTCCCGGATACTCAGGGTTACGGGGCCACTAACTTCTAGCTCCAGGGCCTGAGTAAACAACTCCTGAGCAGATACGGCGTGCGGGCACCCGGCAATAAGCCGTAATTCAAAGTTCATACCCCCATTCTCCTCCACCGAAGATGCTTCGGCTGAATGGAACTGACGCTATGGCTCATCTCCCCACCGGCAGAGACTGCCTCAGCACTTTGAGTGTGAAATAGTTGCATCAATGATGCATTTAATGCAACTATGAGCGCATGGTTGATGGCACTCGCCCGGCTAGTCCCCTATTGCATTTACTGGACAACGTTCACCCTCTTCACGAGGATGAGTTTGTCTTCGCCGCGATGCTCTCCGGTTGGCGCGACCAGCAAGTCAGCAGGGGGTTGGCAGCCAGTACCGTGACGTCGAGGATTCTATTCATTCGCCGTTTTGCAGACTACTGTGACAAATTGCCCTGGCAATGGATCCCCGGGGACGTAGAGGACTTCACCGTACACTGCAGTTCCGGGGAAGGAAGGCTGGCGAAATCGACAATTCGCGCCTACCAGGCAAGAATCCGGGTCTTCTGCGATTTCATCACCGACACCCGATATGACTGGATAGAACAGTGCCAGAAACGCTTCGGATATATCCCGCAACAGATCTGCCATGAATGGAACACTACGGCGCACATTGCCGATTACGAGGGCCGACCAGAACGACGAGCTCTCACGTACGACGAACTTGATGAATTCTTTGGCACTGCCGATGCACGCGTGGAGACCATCATCCAGTCAGGCAAGAAAGGAGCACTGGCTGCCCTAAGAGACACACCGATTTTCAAGACAGTTTACGCGTTTGGCCTCCGAAGAGCTGAAGCCGTAGGCCTCGATATTGCCGACCTTCGCCCGAACCCATCTGCATCCCGCTTCGGAAACTATGGATCCGTGGATGTTAGATGGGGCAAGGGGTCTAACGGCTCCGGACCACGCCGACGAACCATTCTGGCCCTGCCCGAGTTCGACTGGGCTATTGATGGATTGCGGCAGTGGGTCGAGCTGGGGAGAATGCGCGTGACCAATGAACGCCGCGGCGCACTGTGGCCCACCGAACGAGGAACCCGCGTCTCCCTCAGATACCTTGATGACCGGTTTGCCGAGATCCGTGACGGTGCCGGACTGCCCAAAGAACTCAGCTTGCACTCCCTGCGCCACAGCTATGTGACAAATTTGATCGAGTGGGGCTACTCGGAAAAATTCGTCCAAGACCAAGTCGGCCACCTATACGCCTCAACCACCGCGATCTACACTTCGGTGGGCAGCGACTATAAAAACCGGGTGATCGCCCGAGCCCTTTCCCGAGTGTATGGAGACCACAATGCGCACCTCTGACGATCAATCACCAATTGCCTGGCGCTTGCGTGAGCTCATGGCGGCAGCGGGCATGTTTCACACCACCGATCTCGTCGGCCCTCTTCAAGATGTCGGCATTCAGCTTTCACGGGAGCAAGTCTTTCGCCTCGTCACCAAAACCCCAGCACGTTTGAATGTCGAGGTCCTTGCCGGCCTCTGCCAGATCCTCAGCTGCACTCCCAACGACTTGATCCAGATCAATCCGGCAGCAGCCACTACGGACGCGCTCCGAACTGGAACGACGGACACCACCGCCCCGGAAAGTCGTTCAATCGGAGACCTCCGTCCCGTACCGGCTCGGATTCGCCGCCCTACATGAGCCCGGATGCCTTGGAGTGTCATCTCTGCAGCCGGGCCATCACCAGCGGGTACGAACTCTTGGGAGGCACAATCTGCAACCCTTGCTACTCGCGGATCCGGCGATCGGCGACGGCATGTCCCCGCTGCCAAGAAACCAAAGTTCTCGCATTCCATGACGATGCGGGTCTAGTGGTTTGCGCAGGATGCGCCGGAGAACCAGCCCGATTCGAGTGCAAGAACTGCGGAAGTGAAGTGCAGCTCACCGGATCACAATGCGGCCGATGCCGTATGAAAGATCGAGCCACAGCACTTCTTTCTCAGGACGATGGCACGATGCATCCCGGTTTCAACGGTCTCTATCAACACTTTCTTGCCACCCCGGATCCACGAACCGTGACCCGATGGATAAGACACTCGCCCATTAGGGAAACACTGCACGCCATGGCCCGAGGGCAACTGCCTATCAGCCATCTGAGTCTGGATCAACTCACCCAGACACATCGTGTGCGCTATCTCCGGCAGGTGCTCATCAGTGCAGGGACACTCCCAGCTCAGGACATGCATCTGCATGCCTACGAGGTCTACAGCTCCAAGTTCATCAGCGCGATCCCACCTCACCAAGCCTCAATTCTCACTAGGTACCAGCGCTGGTACGTCTTGAGAGTCATGCGTCGCGCTTCGGCCAAAGCGCCTACCAGCGTCAACACAGTCAATCGCCGGCGTGCTGAACTACGAGCGATCGCCGCCTTTCTCACCTGGCTGGACAACCAGGGCCATTGCCTAGAGACGGCAACCCAAGCTCACCTCGACCGATACTTGGCAATGACGGCTGGCACCGCAACAGCCCTCAGCACATTCATCAAGTGGGCCCATGAACAACACCTTGCCTCAGAGATTACTCTCCCCCGGAAACCCTCCATGCCCGGAACAGCCGCCGGCCATGAAGAGCTCTGGGACAAAGTTGAGCTTCTACTCCGCGACGAATCAATCTCACGCGACGTACGCATCATCGGGCTCTTCCTGCTTCTCTTCGGACAAAGAGTCGCCAATACAGTCCGCCTGAAACGCTCCGACGTTGCGGTAACGGGCACCAAAGTGTCAGTAATCTTTGGAGCAGACGCAATTGAGTTACCTCCAGCCCTGGCAAGCCTGGTTCTCGCTCAACTTCAGTCGCCGACGAACCGGTACATCTACCACCGGACAGAAATCAACTGGCTCTTCAACGGTTTTGTCCCCGGACAACACGTAACTCCCAACCACATATCAATGCGCCTCTTCGAGGCTGGCATCAAGGTAAGGCCATTTCGCCAGGCTGCAATGCTTCAACTTGCCGCGGCCGTGCCCGTCAGGGTCATCGCAGACACCCTCGGATTGAGTGTTTACACCGCATCCCAATGGGCTCAACGGTCTGGCCACATTTGGAACGACTACCCCGCTATTCGATAGAGCATTATTATCCTTACAGCAGGATGAATACCCGCATGCCCCCGACACAGTGGGCGATCTGGTGAGCATGTTCGACGTCATGGCGGCAGGTGACAACCTGCCGGAGCCGGCATGGAACATCAAGCCCACGAACCGCGTCCCGGTCGTGTTGGAGTCTGCCAAGGGTGAGGATGAGCCGGTGCGCCGGCTGGAAGCTGGCCGCTGGTCGTTGACGCCCTCCTACTCCAAAGAGTTGAAAACGAAGTTCGCCACTTTCAACGCCCGCTCGGAAACTGCGGCCGAGAAGGCCACTTTTCGAGGATCGGTTAGGAGCAAGCGGGCAATCCTGCCGGCTTATCTGTAGTTGAGGGCTGGCATTAGCTGTTCGTGCAGGCCAATCCTTTGATGACGCGTCTTTATGAGTTGGACTTTGGGGATGCGGGAGTCTCAGTTTCTCGATGTGACGAAAGAGCGTCGCTGGTGCGTGGCAGCAGCAGCGCTGAAAGGACTGATGTGACGGCTATGAGGAGCGCGAGGGTTCCGAGGCCGGCCGCGATGCTGACGGTTGTTGCGATGGCCCCGACAATGAGCGGCCCGGCCGCGTCGCCAACCTCTCTGCCGATTTCTGCCGATCCCATCGTTCTCCCCATTCGTTCTGGCGGGGTCGTTGAAGCGAGATGCGCGAATCCAAGGGGTGTGGAGATCCCGATGCCGCACCCGATGACTAGCGCGGCCAGGTAGAGAGTTAGGGGTTGCGGGACGACAGCAAGTAGGACGATACCTGCTGCGATGAGGGCCAGACCCAAGCTCATTCCGCCCCGTGCTGAGATGCATCCTTGGTCTCGCCAGCGACCTACTAGGGGTTGGGTGAGGGTGGAGGAGAGCGCTAGGACTGCGACCACGGCCATGCTTGCGACCAGGGGAAGGTGGAGCGTGGTGCCTAGAAGTGGCAGGAATCCGACGGCGACACCGAGGGCGCCGGTAGCGCCGGCCAACACCATGGTGGGAATAAGGAAGGAGCGTTGGGTGCTTTGGTGCACCAGGTCGCTGAAGGTGTAGCGGGGGCGCGGGAGGACCGGCAGTGCGGGCATGGAGATTCCGACCCAGAGGGCGGCCGCAGCAGAAATGATGGCCATGGCCAGGAAGAGGGCAGGGAACCCACCGACCCAGATCAAGCCGGCTCCCAATAGTGGGCCGAGAACGTAGCCCAGTCCCTTCCATGAGCCGTATTTGCCGAAGTACCTGCCTGCGGTGCCCGGTCCGGACAGCCTCGCCACGGCCGCGGAGGATGCGGGAGAAAAAGCTGAGGCTGCAGCTCCTTGGCCCAGTCGGGCTATGCCGATGATGAGCGGGGCGGTCCCGAGCGTGCCGATGAGGGAGGCGAGGGCGAATCCGACCAGGCCGGCAATGATGACGGGTTTCGCACCGATCCGGTCACTGAGGGACCCGAATACGGGTTTGAGGATGACTTCGGCCACATCGTAGAGCGCCAAGAGCACGCCAAAGGTGAGCAATCCGAGCCCGATATGGCCGCTTTCCGCGCCCAGGCCTGCCGCGATGCTGTGAGCACCGAACGCGGTGGTGAATCCCGCTGCATAGAGCGGAGCCAGCACCCGTGCAGAGGGTCCAGTCTGAGATGGGCTCGCCGAAGATTCGGCCGGGGTCTTGCGGCGGCCTGGCAGTCTCACGTATCCGGTCCGTCTAGGACTGGGGGTGTTGTGGCCGTGGCGCCACTGTCGGGCGCGTCCGTTCTTCCGTGGACGGCCTGGTAAACCCGTTCGGCATAGCCGTCCAAAATTGTTGCGCAGGCCCGCAGCCGCTTCTCGGCGGCCTTGGCCTCGGGTAGTTCCAGAACGTCGCGTTTCTTCAGGTCCCGGTACCAGCGCCGTAGCCGGTCCAGGCTTTGTTCCTCTTCCTCTAGCTCGGCGAACGTGAACTTCTGCTTCTGAATTTCCTTGGCAATCTCCACCTCGAACTTGCCGCAGTCCGCCGTGAACTCGGCCCATTCATCCACACGAACGGCCATGAATGCGTCCCGGATCATGGAGGCTGAGGTCTCGTCGCGTGGGGACGCGTCGATGATGACCAGGCTCCCGCCGCCGTTGCGACAGAGCTCCCCGGCCCGGTCCAAATCGGCTTGGAAGGCCGGTCCGGCGGGGAGTGCCCAGACGCCGGTCGAGACGGGGACAGCACCTGCCTTGCGCAGCTGGCGCCACACGGCCACCCGGTGGCGGGATGGTTCGGACGGAATTTGCGGAAGAATCAGCACCCATTCAATATTTTGTGTCACACTTGGAATTGTAACAGTTGTTACGTCACGGAGGAACGATGGTTAAGTCGGCTACCGGCAGCTCCTTGTTGGGCAAGACATTCAAGATCAGTCTGGTCCTCAAGGGCCTGGATGGAGTGCTGGAACTAGTCGGAGGAATCCTGCTCCTGCTGGTCTCACCCGCGCAGGTGGGCTCCTTGGTTCAGAATCTGACCCAGCATGAGCTTTCCGAAGATCCCCATGACCTCATCGCTACGACCCTGGTGCACCTGGCCGCGACGATGACCGTCTCAGCGACCCTGTTCGGTGCGATCTATTTGTTGTTGCACGGGCTCGTGAAGATCGTCCTGGTTTGGGCGGTACTGAAGGACAAACTCTGGGCCTATCCGTGGATGATTGCCTTCCTGGGTGTTTTTATCCTTTACCAAAGCTACGAGCTGGTGGTTTCCTTTACCTGGGGCATGGTCTTCCTGACTGCCTTTGACATCTTCATCGTTTGGCTCACGGCGCACGAATACATGGCCCACCGTTCAAAGATGAAAGGCGCCAACCTGCAGGAGCAACCAGCCCCTGAGGGTGTGGAACAGCCCCGGAAGGAAAGATAGTGGTTCAAGGAGTAGTGGCCGGCGGGTGGGATGATTGGTCGAACATCAAGGCGATGGGGCTTCCCGGGGTGGTTGCCGTCTCGGTAACCCTGGCAGTGTTCATCGCCGCGGTGATGATCGGCTTTACTCTCCTTACCCTGCGCCGCGCCCGACGCCGTGGCGCCCTACCGGCAAAGGTCTCACCGCTACGGAACCGAAGGACCGGGCCGCAAACACGCCGCCCACCGAAGGGTGATGGCGAAGAACCCGAGCAATCCCTTGGCTAGGCGCCGCTGAGGGTCCGCGACGAGTCCAGTCGGCAGATGGTCCCAAAAGCCTGACCGGTCATGGTCAATGCGACATAAGCAGCAGCTTAATGAGACTATGTGCGTATGAATGCAGATAAGAAGTCTTGCACATTGGATGTAGACAGCCAATACGTGGAACTGGCGGTGGAGATCTTTGCCATGCTGGCAGATGCCACCAGGGTGCGAATCATCCTAGCCCTGCGCGAGGGCGAGATGGCCGTGGGCGCGCTGGCCGAATTAGTAGAAAAATCCCCTGCCGCTGTTTCTCAGCACCTGGCCAAGATGCGTCTGGCCCGCATCGTCTCTACCCGCCAGGACGGGACCAAGGTCATGTACCGGCTGGCGAATGAACACGCCCGCCAACTGGTGGCAGACGCCATTTACCAGGCCGAGCACGCTCTCGGCGGGATGCCCGCGCACCACCGCGCAGACCAGACCGCGACATGAGCCTCACCGGACAGGCGGGCCACCGCCACCACGATGACGAGCACCCGCACGGTCACGCGCACGAAGACGGCCACACCCATGAGCATGAGCATGAGCATGAGGGACATTCCCACAAGCACCACACTGGGTTCAAGGGCTGGCTATTTGAATTATTTGTCCCGCACACCCACGACTCTGCAGACTCCATCGATGACGCCTTGGAATCCAGCGTCCAGGGCGTCCGCGCCCTGAAGATTAGCCTCTTCATCCTGCTGGGCACCACGGTCCTGCAGTTCCTGGTGGTGCTCATCAGCGGCTCGGTGGCCTTGCTGGCGGACACCATCCACAACTTCTCCGACGCCCTGACCGCGGTCCCGTTGTGGATTGCCTTCATCTTGGGCCGCCGCGCCGCCACCCGCCGCTACACCTACGGCTATGGACGCGCCGAAGACCTGGCAGGCCTGTTCATCGTCGCCGTCGTGGCACTTTCCGCCGTCGTTGCGGCTTGGCAGTCCATCGACCGACTCTTCCACCCACAGCCCCTGCACAACCTTTGGTGGGTACTTGCCGCCGGCGTGATCGGCTTTGCCGGCAACGAGGCCGTGGCCATCTACCGGATCAGGGTGGGCCGGCAGATCGGCTCCGCCGCACTCGTGGCCGACGGCGTTCATGCCCGGATTGACGGATTCACCTCACTGGCCGTCGTTCTCGGCGCTGGCGGGGTCATGCTCGGCTTCCCGCTAGCGGACCCGATTGTGGGGCTGCTGATCTCGGCCGCCATCATCGTCTTGCTGTGGGGCACGGTGAAGAGCATCGGCCGCCGACTGATGGACGGGATCGAACCCGACCTTGTCGCCCGTGCACAAACAGCCCTTGAAGAAACTCCCGGCATCCTGGCCGTGGAACGGCTACAACTGCGCTGGGTCGGCCACCGACTCCAGGGCGCGGCCACCGTCACAACCGTGGACGCACCACTGTCCACCGTGGATCAGACGCTGGAGGAGGCCAGACATCGACTGGGGCACGCCCTCCCCAAGCTGGATGACATGGTCATTCAAGTCTCCACCGCACGCGCAACGGAGACTGGACATGGTTCCTAAGCCGGTGCGCCGGGTAGAGTCCGCGCCAGCCGGGCAAGGCATGTTGGCCCGAATTCCCGGTCACGGCAGCTTCACCCTGACCGGAGAGGCCGTGGCCATGATCGGGATCTTTGGCGGGCTTCTGCACTGCTATCTGGGTCCCAGCGGCTGCCGCAAACAAGGACTGTACTTCTCCCGAACGGAACCAAAAAAGCCCCTGCGCTGCCTGCTCAGCGCACTGGGCGATGCCGGGAGCGAAGGGGCCGGTGGGCTGGAGGAGATTGTGGTCAGCGTCAGCCACGATCTGGCACCGAAACTCAACGGCGCCGTCCTGGACTTTGACACCTACAACAAGATGCAGCGCTTCGCCTGGCAAACGATGCCGGCCGTCAAGGGGCCGGCCTGCACGTGCCTGCGCTCCATCGGGCCAGCCGCGGGGAAGCACTCACCCTGCCTCGATGACCAGGGAATAGGACTCAGCGACTTCCCGGGCAAGTGAAATACTCCGGTATCAACGGCCCTGTACCGGCAAATTCACCTGAGAACATCCTTGCCGATGACGCGTGCATCACGAGAGTCAAAGCTTGACGGTAATACCCCATGGGGGTATGTTTGGGGTGTTGTCAGTGAAGTAGTTTGTCGCGGCCGTCGATTCTTCCAGCCGCCACTGCCGTTCAACCCCAACGCACACCATCCAACCCCTTTTCAAAGGAACTTCCCAAATGTGCGGAACTGAAACTCCAAAAGACCTCAAACTGACGCAGACAACCGAGAGCTCATGCAGCTGCTGCTCGACCGAGACAACAGAGGCCAAGGCAACCGGCGAGTCTGGAACCGCGTACTCCTTGGAAGGACTGACCTGCGGGCACTGCGTCCAAAGCGTCGAGATCGCCGTTGCGGCAATTGAGGGCGTGGAATCCGCCACCGTTGATCTTGTCGCAGGAGGCATCTCGACACTGATGGTCTCTGGACCTGTACTCCCTGAAGACATTCGCTCTGCCGTGGCCACTGCCGGCTATACCGTCACAAAGAGCTAGAAACCACTTCTATCAACCCGAACGGGGAGAGACATGGAAGAGAACCATAATGGGCACGACCACCAGGCACAGGCTGCCGACCCCGGTGAGACGTTGACTTCTGAGATGGATCACGCGGCCATGGGTCACGGCGGCATGGATCACGACGACCATGCCATCCACACCGCCGGCCAGCATGCCGGGCACAGCACCGCCATGTTTAAGAATCGATTCTGGCTGACCCTGGTACTTTCCATCCCGGTGGTGTTCTTCAGCCCCATGTTCGGGCACCTTCTCAGTTACACTCCTCCCGATTTCCCGGGGGCTGTCTGGATCCCACCGGTGTTGGGCACCTTCATTTTCTTCTACGGCGGCCAGCCATTCCTCAAGGGTGGCTGGCAAGAGATCAACTCCCGGCAACCGGGCATGATGCTGCTGATTTCCATGGCCATCACCGTCGCATTCATTGCCTCCTGGGTCACCAGCCTGGGTATCGGCGGCTTTGACCTGGATTTCTGGTGGGAGCTGGCCCTGCTGGTGGCCATCATGCTGCTGGGGCATTGGATTGAAATGCGGGCCCTGGGCTCGGCCCGCGGGGCCCTCGACGCCCTGGCCGCCCTGCTGCCGGATGAGGCCGAACGGGTCATCGAGGGCGGCACCGAGACCATCAGCGTCACCGAGCTACAAGCCGGCGACCTTGTCCTGGTCCGTTCCGGGGCTCGGATGCCAGCGGACGGCGTGATTACCGACGGATCCGCCGAGGTGGACGAATCAATGATCACCGGCGAATCCAAAACCGTTCCCCGCTCGGTCGGGGACCCCGTGGTGGCCGGAACCGTTGCCACCGACAACTCCCTGCGGATGAAAGTTACGGCAGTCGGTGACGATACCGCCTTGGCCGGGATCCAAAGGCTGGTTGCCGAGGCACAGGCCTCCACCTCCCGTGCCCAGGCCCTGGCCGACAGGGCAGCGGCGTTCCTGTTCTACTTTGCCGCCGGCGCCGGTGTCATCACGTTCATTGTCTGGTCCCTGCTGGGCAGTGTCCCGGACGCGGTGACCCGCACCGTGACGGTGTTGGTTATTGCTTGCCCGCACGCCTTGGGTTTGGCCATTCCACTGGTCATCGCCATCTCCACCGAACGGGCCGCGCGGGCCGGGGTGCTGATTAAGAACCGGATGGCTTTGGAGAGGATGCGCACCATCGACGTCGTCCTGTTCGACAAGACCGGAACCCTGACCAAGGGCGAACCCGCTGTCACAGGTGTCGTTGCGGTCGAAGGCGTCACAACAGAGGAGCTGTTGGCCCTCGCCGCCGCTGTTGAATCGGACAGCGAACACCCGGTCGCCAGGGCGATCATCGCTGCCGCCAAACAGACCGGCAATCCGGCTTTGACTGCCTCGAATTTTCAGTCCCTGACCGGACGCGGCGTCCAGGCCACCGTCAACGGAACCAACACTGCAGTAGGCGGACCAGCCCTACTCGCGGAGTTCGGAGCCTCTGAACCCGCGGACATCGCAGACACAACCGCAGAGTGGATGGACCGGGGTGCGTCGATCTTGCATGTGATCAGGGATGGAGCCGTCGTTGGTGCTGTCGCTTTGGAGGATGAAGTCCGCGAGGAATCCCGCCAAGCCATCCAGGCCCTGCAAAAACGTGGCATCAAGGTCGCCATGATTACCGGCGATGCCCACCAAGTTGCCGCTTCGGTGGCTTCCGAGCTTCACATCGACGAGGTTTTCGCCGAGGTCTTGCCCCAGGACAAGGACCTGAAGGTCGCCGAATTGCAGGCCCGCGGGTTGAAGGTGGCCATGGTCGGTGACGGTGTCAACGACGCCCCCGCCTTGGCCCGGGCCGAGGTTGGCATTGCCATCGGCGCAGGCACTGATGTCGCCATGGAATCGGCCGGAGTGGTGTTGGCCGGCAATGACCCACGGGCAGTGCTGTCCATGGTGGACCTTTCCCATGCCAGCTACCGCAAAATGTGGCAAAACCTGATCTGGGCCACCGGGTACAACATCATCTCCGTTCCCCTGGCCGCAGGTGTCTTGGCTTTTGCTGGCATCGTCCTCTCACCGGCCGCAGGTGCAGTTTTGATGTCGCTATCGACCATCGTGGTGGCACTGAACGCCCAACTGCTGCGCCGCCTCAAACTCAACCCCGCCGACGTCCGATAGGAACGCTCGAAGCTCTCGCCCAGTTTGGGTCGGTACAATTCACAACGACCAGCTAGATTCCAGGGGCACCACAGAAAGGATTTCACGATGCGCATGCCAAGTAGTACGCCCACGGTGGGATCCTTCCTGCGCTGGGGCGCGATGGTCGCTCTTGCCTTCGCTGTCATCGGGGGCATATTCGGCATGCATGTCATGGGCGGAGCAGACGTCACGTCCATGGCATCTCCCAGCATGATGAACGCCTCCACCGAAACAGTCAGTGTCAAGCCCATTCCTGTCTCGGAGCACCCAGTCTCCGAAGGCAACGCAATGCTTGACAGCGCCGCTCATGCACCCTCGATCGCACCGGCGGCCTGCGGCTGTTCCTCCACTGGATGTGAATCATCCATGGACAGGCACCAAAGCTGCATTCCAAGCCTCGCAACAGCAGTCGTGACCTTGCCCCTTCCGGATGCGTTCACGCTTCCTTCGAGCAAATCGGCGTTTCTGGTTGTTGCAGGACACAAGTCCTCGGGTCGTGTTCCTGACCCGCCGTCACTGAATCAACTCTCGATCAGCAGAACGTAAACCCATGAGTCGTCCCGTGTATCTCGCACGGGTCCTCATTAGCGCACCCTCAAAGTCAGGGCAACTGCAAAGTATTCGAGAAGTTCAAGTGAAGGACTGTTTTATTATGAAGAAATCATTGACCGTTTCAGCCACCATTGTTGCCGCCATGCTCGCGTTGGCAGGATGCTCCACCGAAACCGACGGCGGATCCATGCCAGGGATGAACCATAGTGGTCCGACGGCCTCCTCCATGGAAGCTACAGTCGCCGGTGGGGAGCATAATGCTGCGGACACGATGTTTGCCCAAATGATGATCCCCCACCATGTCCAGGCAGTGGAGATGAGCAACATTATGCTCGCCAAGACCGACCTCGACCCCGCGATCATGACGCTGGCCACAGACATCAAGGCCGCCCAAGACCCGGAAATCAAGAAGATGACCACCTGGCTCACCGGCTGGTCCGAACCAACCTCCATGGCCGGAAACCACTCCATGAACGGAATGATGACTGGCGATGATCTTGACAAGCTCAAGGCTGCCGAGGGCACCGAGGCCAGCAAGCTTTTTCTGACCCAGATGATTGCCCACCACGAGGGTGCCGTAGAGATGGCCAAAACCGAGGTCACCGACGGTCAAAATGCCGAGGCTGTGGCCTTGGCAGAGAGCATCGTTGCCTCCCAGGAATCCGAGATCAAGGACATGAAGGAACTGCTCGCTACCCTCTAACAGGCTGGCTCAATCCGTCCTCGGTGGTGGATCCAAAACTTCTTGGATCCACCACCGACTCTCCTTGCCAATCTTCTTCTTTGGAGTCCCTTTTGTATCCCTGTACTTCGTTTTTCCCTGCCCGCCGAGCTGTGGTTGCGGCCGCACTAACCCTTCCGCTCGTTCTGGCAGGTTGTTCAGTACCGACCCCCGTCATCAATTCCGCTCCGGCAGCCAACGCATTTGGACATGTTCATGGCATATCGGTTGACCCGGCATCCACAAGGATCCTACTGGCCACCCATGATGGCCTCTACGACGCCACTAAGAAAACCGCCGTCAGGGTCAGTGACACCATCGATTTGATGGGGTTCACCGTCACTGACGATCCAAAGATCTTCTACGCGTCAGGACACCCCGGAGCGGGATCTTCCTTGCCGAATCCGGTCGGTCTAATCCGCTCCACCGACGCCGGAAAAACCTGGCAGGAGCTCTCCCTCGGTGGAGAATCCGATTTCCATGCCCTCACTGCCAGCGGCGGTGGCCTAGTCGCATTCGATGGCCAGCTTCGTACCAGTCACGACGGGGTTACATGGGAAAACTCCACGACTACGTTTACCCCAGCTGTGTTGGCCGGCAGCCCTGCCAGCACCGTCGTCCTTGCCACGACTGAGAGCGGCGTGCAGCGCTCCACGAACGCCGGCAAGACCTGGCAGCTCGTTCCCAATTCCCCGATTATCCAGTTTGCCGCCTTTGCCACGTCCCTGGAGAAGGCCCCGACGGAGACTGTTGGGGTATCCCCGGATGGCAGCGTCCATGTTTCAACCGATGCCGGTCTGAGTTGGGCTATGGCCGGGAAGGTCGCAGGCCAGGTCGAAGCCATCGCCGCCTTGGAAGGAAGCCACGGAAAGCCGCGGATTTGGGTGGCCACCACCACCGGCATCTCGGTCTCCGATGACGGTGGGGAGACTTTCCACACCGCTGCTTCCTAGACCCATCAATCTGGCATCAGCGTGAGGCATGGGAACCTCCGGTCAGTGAAGCAATAGACAGCTCCATAAAGCCCGGCGGGCCTCCAATTGATCAAACCCCGATGTCACGAACCACATGGCCGAGTACACCTAACTGTTTGGCAGACCCATTCGGAGTGAGAATGTCCACCGCTGACACATAGGCTCAACGGTCCGGCTGGCCCGGAACAACTACCCAGATATTCGATAGAGCATTATTGCCCTTACTGCAGAACGAATACTTACATGACCCCGACACAGTGGGCGACCTGGTGAGCATGTTCGACGTCATGGCGGCAGGTGACAACCTGCCGGAACCGGCATGGAACATCAAACCCACGAACAGGGTCCCGGTGGTGTTGGAGTCGGCCAAGGGCGAGGATGAATCTGTGCGCCGGCTTGAGGCTGGCCGGTGGTCGCTCACCCCGTCGTACTCCAAGGAATTGAAAACGAAATTCGCCACCTTCAACGCCCGTTCCGAGACAGCGGCGGAGAAGGCCACGTTTCGCGGATCAGTCAAGAGAAAGCGGGCAATCCTGCCGGCCGACGCCTATTTTGAGTGGAAGACGGAAGGGAAGACGAAAACCCCGTATGCGATCCACTCCCCCAATGACGAGATCCTGGCCTTCGCTGGACTATATACCTGGTGGCCGGACAAGTCCCTGCCAGAGGACCATGAGGACTACTGGACATTGACGGCCACGATCCTGACCCGCGCAGCGGTCGGGGATGTAAGCCAGCTCCATGACCGCACACCGGTGACCTTGCCGCCGAGTTTTTGGGATGAATGGTTGGACGCTGACCAGGACGGCGACCAGACGTTGGTGGACGCTGCTGTTGCCGCGGCTACACCCGTCGCTGAGGCTTTGGAGTTCTACAAGGTTGGACCGCTCAAGGGTGACGGGCCCGAGCTGGTGGAACCACTCAACTCATGAAATCAGCGTCCGGGCACTGATGTGGTGCTATCGAAGGCGCTCGTCTGCACGCACAAACGGGAAGATTTTACCCACCAACAATTTCTTGGTTCTAAACCGCTGCTTTCCCGTGAGCTCGTCCTTGTTCCGCTTATTGAACATATTCACCATGAAGCTGTACCCACCGTCCTGGCTATAATCATCCGGTGTGAAGGCACCCCTTGCATTGAGGTCCGCAAGGAGGGTGCGGCTAAAGTACGCGGAGGTAAGTTCAGCTTCCCCTTCGTTGATGGCATTGCGAAGTTTATAGAGGTCACCCAGGAGGGCCGCGTCTAGTTTGAGGTCCTTGCGTTCGAATTTCTTGACACATTCATTGCCAATCGGGTGCAAGGTCCTTCCGTTGAGGACATTCCTGATAGTAAACATCTGGACCAAATGGGGATGTCCACAGACGCAAACGCCTTGCCCTCTCGGGTCCTCTTCAAGGTTGTAAATCGTCCATTCAAGAACGGCGTCGCTCCACGTCGAGGCCTCCGACGCGTCGATCACCGTTCGGATAAGTGTGTCAATGTAGTCAGGCATAGGTATCTCCTTTTTGGCTTGACTGTACACAGAGATTCCCGCTGGGTTGCAACACCCAAAGGTCAATAGCAAGAGCTCGCAGAAACGGTCAACTCATGGGCGTTGTACCCTCACGCTGATTAGGCGGTATACCTCGGGGATAATTGTGCTTATCTGTTGGAAGCCGACCGCGTAGTCCCGGAATTCCACATAGGTGATGGTGCAACCCCTACTAGGCACGCATGAAAACAGCGCCGGGCATGAGAAAGGCCCCACCAGCTTCATCTTGTTAAAGGGGTGAAGCACCTAAGGGGGCGCTCTGGTGGGGCCCTCTCGAAAAGTATATGAAGGAGCCACCCCGCGCGCTAGCCTTTTCTGCCTCGCTTTTGGGGAGTTAATTGGGCATGAAAAAGCCCTGGCGTGCGCCATAGCGGGGCACACGCCAGGGCTCCCAGAATTTATCTTACGACAGGGAGAATAAGTGAGTTAGCTCAGGTGCCGAGGTGATAGTGACGTTATCGGCGGCGCAGAACATTTGCCGAACTCCGCCCTCGGCGAGGTCGATCCAGACGGCGCTACCGTCCATTGCGACATCTGATACCCGCCCCTGCATGGTGTAGCCATTAGCAAGGGCAAGGGTCACACCTTCTCCCCTGGCTAGGCTGATCCATTGAGCACTATCTGTGGTCTCGATTGCCGGGCCGTCTTCCGGTGCGCCCCGCCGCCTTATCTTCCTCATAGGTCAAATCTACGATGAGCTCCCCGTAGGTGGCCGATATGAAAGACGTGAAATAGCCGACAACAGAGCAAACCATTGCAAGCAAGCGCCAATCCATCAACTCCCCATTTCTAAGGAACCAGGACACTCGCCCGGTTTGGATGCTCCTATAACTGTCAAGAGTTGACCGGGTCACGCCTTGGGGAACTTGTCCGATAGCCGGCTACTGTTCACGGCTGTTAAATGGCGAAGTGGCCAACCTCTTGGGGACGGTTGGCCACTCCAAAATAGAACACTACAGAGACACTCTGACCGTTTGCCTTGCACCACCTCGGAGACAGCGGGGGCCACTCCCTGCTGATACGGCTGCCATGATCCACTCACCCCTATGAGGCCTTAGCGATAGGCAGTTCATCCCAGTGAGCCATGTAGCGGGCGCTGAGCATGTCGCGTTTCATGGACCAGTCGAGGCCACCTTTGATGCCTGCTGACCCGAGTCCGATACTCCCCCGCCCATACTTCTTAGAAGCAGCCTCTAGGAGTTCGTCGGCATCGCCTTCCTCCCTTCACTCGAGACCCACCCCCGACCATGCTGGCGAAGCCCAAGAGGCGATCAACCACAGCACGAGTGTCAGTGCTAGACACATGGCAGGGCTGCCTGGACTTGCCCCTCTCCCTACAACTTGGAGAACATTGCCCTGCTCGGGTCACCTATCGAAATATTTGCTGCAATAACTCAAAGAATTACGCATCAAATGTAGCCGATTCACTGGAATCCCTCAGGAAATGTTAGTAAATACTACACCAGAGGGTCTCGTGGGGTTGTATGGTGATATTAGTGCAATAAATCCTAAGCATATTATCCAGATTCACGATATTCTTTAATGAGGATCGACCGATGCATTCTGTGCCGCCCATTCGACTGCCTCACCTCTCGTGCCGCTTAGTCTAGTGCGCAGCAAAAACCGAACAAGATGGCGTTCTTAAATTCAAGCACAAAAGTGACCGTTTCATTAAATTGTAATGTATACTTGGAGAAATTAAATCAATAAACAAACTCAAGGAACTGTGAATTGAAAATATTTATCATCCTGCTGTTGGCCGCGGCACTGCTAGTTGTTGCCGTTTTTCTTATATATCAGGGTGTCCGGCTTGTTAATCACGTAAGCAAAAGGGTTGATGATCTCGAGCAAGTCGAACACTCACCATGGTTAGCGAACTTCGAAGAATACTGTCGCCATGCTGAGGAAGAAGGGTATGACCAGATCAAAGATGGGCAGCTCAGAGACTTCTATATACGCGACATAGAGAGGAGCCGAGCAAAAAAAATTCGAGCCCAAAAGAATCTTGGAAAGTAGCTAGGTTTCCAGAATAGATGAACGCATTTGTACCGAAAATGGACCAGATAATTCTAGCTATTTAAACCCGAACGCTTCTTATGGGTGACATTCCAAGAAGATAGAAATTCGGTAATTTCCGCCATGGGCTGGACCGAAATTGTACGGCTTCACGCCATTAAGCAAGTGAATTGCTCTCAAGATGCAAGATCTAGTTCCGAGCAATCATCAAGGACAGAGAGTCAGGAAACTCGATGCCGGCCGTATCCACGCCTGCGCTGTAGGAAAGCAGCAAATGTCGGCAGACCAAAGATATTTAATTTCTGTAGGCTATTTTTTGAAATGAATTTTTTGCGCATGAAACGCATAGCCATGCAATTGAAAGAAAATAATAAACGAAATCTATTCTCTGAAAGGCTACTATCCGATCGGACAGTGGGCTTTCATCATTTAGTTGCCCAATTGGATAGGATATTGCTGTTCAGTTCCTTGATATGTCACGTAAATTTCCCAAAAATCACTTCTAGCCCCCTACTCGCAGCCCACATCCCTCGCAGTTCGAGACGAGATTTGGCAGGCTGATTGTTTGACAAGAATTTTATTTCACCATAGGCTGCAGTTGTTGTTGTTAGCAATCAAAATTTGGGGGACTAACCATGTCGTTAAAAAGAAAAAGCTTTTCAATTTTTGGAGCCATCTTCGCACTAGCTATTGGATCATTGAGCTTAGCCCAGCCGGTGGTGGCTTCCCCCTCGGATGTATCCGCCGTCACATCACCACAGATCGCCCAAGGGCCCACAACCCCCATGGCTTCCCCCGAACTGCAGGCCATGGCTGCAGGATGTGGCTTCAATTTCGCTGGGCAGACCTACAATCACTGCACATCTACCGGGGGCCGCGTCTGGTTGTCAATTGCCTGGAACGACAGTGTTACTTTAAATAGCTATGTTGGCGAGTACTGCGTCGGTCCCGGAACCACCACGATGATTAGCCTCATCGGGCCATTCAATTGGGTCTATGTTGCAAACTCCAAGGGAGCTGCTTGCTAGAATTGTCACTTAAAGCTGACAACCAAAGAAAAAATTTGGTTGTCAGCTTTATTTTCTCTCTTTTATGTTTACGGGCGTTCAACAAGCAGGTCTACAAAATTGTTTGCAGGCCCTTCAATTTCAGGGTGCATGCCCGGCTTAGTCCATAGTTCGTAACGCGGTGCATACCTGCAGGGGTTCCACTTCCAAAGAAGCGGAACGGCCCCGATGGGACACCTTTGCCCTATGAAATTCAGTGACAAATGTGAGTGGGGGCGATGATGCCCGCTGATGCATGGAGTCGGCACTCAACCACCACACGCTTGCCCCGCCATTGTCCTAAGCTGGCGAAGTGGCCCGAGCAGGTACGAGGGTAGGCAGTGAACCTGCCGTTTTGAGTGTTCGAAAGAGCTGGCGGGTTATGTAGCGTTTGAGGCTCCGGATGATCTCCTTCTTCGTTCGGCCTTGGCTTGTCCGTTTGGCGACGTAGACCTTGGTTGCTTGATCCCAGTGGATCCTGCTCAGAGCGATGGTGTACATCGCTTTATTGAGCTGGCGGTCTCCACCATGATTGAGCCGGTACCGGGTCGTACTGCCGGAGGATGCCGGAACCGGACAGGTTCCTGCCAGGGCCGCGAACGCCGCCTCTGATCTAACCCTCCCCGGATGCGACCACGCGGTAAGAATGATCGCCGCGTTGACAGGACCAACACCAAACACTTCCAACGGTTCAGGATGGTCAGCACATATCAGACGTTCTAGTTCGGTATGATTTTGCCTCAATTGTTCGGCCAACTCGATGATTCGCCCAGCCAACCGCACTGCTTCGCGTCGGCTGATTTGCAGACTAAGGTCCTCATCTCGTTCCCGCCATGCCCCCACCACCCTGATCTGGGTGACCGACAGCGCCTTTCGAGCATCTAATCCCAGCTCAACTGTCCGCAGCAAAGCGTTCAATGAATTGATCGCTGCTGTCCGTTCACGAGACATTGATGTCCTAGCAGTCGTCAACACCCGCAACGCCAAATGAACCCTGCCCGCCCGTGGATCCCTGACTTTCTCAAGGGAGATACCCATCGTGGTGCGAGCAGCCCGCGCCGCATCGATGGCATCTGATTTACCTCTGAGCCTCCCTAACCTGCGCTCCGGGAAGGGAGCTTCAGTGACCTGAAACCCGGCATCGGTGGCCTGCTGCCGGAATTTCGCGCCATAGGATCCAGTGCCCTCCATCGTCAGCAGGATCTTCTCCGTGGACCCCTGGCATCGCCGTTGTATCCAAGACAGAGCTCGTCTGCCTCCTGGAACAGTGACAGGGAAAGTCTCGTTCGCGATTTCCTCACCAGTGATGCTGTTGATGATCGCGAACGTATTGGTCTTTGCGTGGGTATCAATTCCTACGACGAAACTGAACTTTTCGGCAACGATGCTCATGTTTCCTCCAATATCGACGATTGCTATCAGTCGTGTGAAGCATCGAAAGGGGTTACCGCTTGGCAGGTCTGTCATGAGCCACGCCAATGTTCTTGGCGGACATGCTTCTAATCAAGCCAGGGCAGTAGACAGAACCGATGCTGAACCCGGCCCGGGCGGACATATCCAAGACAGCGCACCCACACCAACCGGCAGAGGCAATTCCATGGGCGAGCCACGAACGAACCAAGTCACAGCACCAGACTGCCAGTCACTCACAGAGCAACCAACAAAATACTTACAGACCATGGGAAACTTGCCCGATAGCCGGCTACTACTCACGGCTACTAAATGGTGAAGTGGCCAACAAAATAGGGGCACTGTTGACCACTCCGTTCTAAACACTACGCCGACGCTCGGGCAATGGGCATAGCTTCTCTCCTGGCCACAACCAGGTAACCCCGGCGCACGGTTCCCTAACCGCGTGACACCACCAAGTGACCCGGCCCGGCACCCGGTGAACCAAATATCTCCCCATAGAAACCACCGCAAACTAGAGGTGCACACAGAAAGTTGCACAAGATCCCGAGCAACTTCCTAAGCGCTCCATGTCCGGCCCGCAGCGGTAGCGCGCCGACCAAACTCAGCCCGTCCGAAGTCGACTTGACGAGATTTCAAAGAGTAGTTATATTTTCTGTCGTAAGAAAAAGAGAACGGAAGTTCCCCCGATCAAAGTAGTTGTAGTTGCTTGTCTAGGGGGGAAGCACCGTTGCAGTAAAACTGGCCGTCAAGTAGTAGGAGACGGACACAAGTAACACCAGCAGTACGTGGTTGTCGACAGCTTGAGACGACCATGGCAGGACCCGGAAGGTGTGGTCGTCGGAGAGCTTGGACGACCACAGCAGTACCAGTAGTACCGGACCGTCAAGCAGTAGGAGACGGACACAGCAGGACCCGGAAGGCGTGGTCGTCGGACAGCTTGAGACGACCACAGCAACACAAGTAATAGCAGTACCAGCAGTACCAGCAGTATGAGTAGTACCCGTAGTACCTGGCCGTCAAGCAGTAGGAGACGGATACAGCAACACCAGTAACAGCAGTAGGTGGTTGTCGACAGCTTGAGACGACCGCTGCAACATCAGCAACACCAGCAGTAGGTGATCGTCGACAGCTTGAGACGGTCACAGCAACGCACCCTATGGGGCGGGCAAGGCAAATGCATCTGTATGCATCCCTTGCCCGCCCCGCACCATTTATGAGGCTTTGGCGATAGGTAGTTCGTCCCAGTGGGTGGTGTAGCGGGGACTGAGCATGTCGCGTTTCATGGACCAATCGGGGCCACCTTTGATACCTGCTGAGCCGAGGCCGATACTCCCCCGCCCATACTTCTTTGAAACATCCTCTAGCAGTTGGCCGATGTGGCGTTCCTCGTGCGGGTTTTCGAAGAGTTCTAGTGGTGATTGGTTGCCGGTGGGGCGTAGGTCGGTGACCATGATCCCGGCACGAACGTACTTGACGCCTTCCACAATGCGCGGCGGTAGCGCGTAAGCTGCGCGGGCTAACAGCATGGGGTCTGCTGTGGGCATCGGCAGCGGCACGCACACGGAGGGATAGGACGTGTCGCCGGGGTTGTAATAGGACGTGGCCGCAAAGGCCGTCAATACCTTGGCTTGGAGGTTGTGTTTGGCCAGGCGGGCGCTGGCTTGCTGGGCGTACAAGCTCATGACCTGGCGCATGTCGGCCCGGGTAGTGATCGGGGTTGAAAATGACCGGCTGAAAATTAGTTGGTCACGCCCGATCCTCTCTTCCTCCATCGGGATGCAGGGTTTGCCCTGCAGCTCTAGGACGGTGCGCATCATGACGACAGAAAAGCGGTCCCGGATCATGACGGGATTGGCCCGGGCCAGGTCCAGAATGGTCTTGATCCCCAGGGCGTAGAGGCGCTTGGTTAGCCTGGTGGCCACGCCCCAGATTTCAATCACGGACAGACTGGCCATGAGGTGTTCGCGTTGTGCCAGGGGTACGGAATCCCAGTGACACACCCCGCCAAAATCCGGATTATTTTTTGCCCACCGGTTGCAGAGCTTCGCCAGGGTTTTCGTGGACGCGATGCCTACGCATACGGGTACGCCGCAATTGCGGCGTACGGCGTCTTTCATGGCACGTCCGAGCTGCAGCAGCTCGGGGCCGGTGCCCTTGACGGTGCAAAATGCTTCGTCAATGCTGTAAATCTCGATTTCGTGGCTGAACCGGCCCAACAGTTCCATGACGCGGGCGCTCACGTCCCCGTACAGCTCGTAGTTGCTGGACTTGGCGATCAACCCCCATTCCTTCGCGCGGGGCGCGAGCTTGAACCATGGCTCCCCCATCGGGATACCGAGCGCCTTCGCCTCGGCGCTGCGGGTGACGGCGCAACCATCATTATTCGAGAGCACGATCAACGGCTTGCCCTCCAAGGATGGATCAAAGGCCCGTTCCGCACTGGCATAGAAACTGTTGACGTCCACGTGGGCGATGGCCTGCATACGTTCCACGGCTACGGCCTACAAGAGATGATGCAGAGCAACGGAAGCCGTCCCCCAAATTTCGAGCGACGCAAGCTCAGGGACACGAATATCCGGGTAATCAGGATTCTCGGCCTGCAACACGACACCCGTAGGGGTGATGCGCAGCCGCTTGACCGTCAACTCACCATCAAGGACAGCAACGACAATAGAGCCATCCTTAGGCTCCAAGGCCCGGTTGACGATCAACTCATCACCATCGCTAATGCCGGCACCCTCCATGGAGTGACCCGAAACCCGGATGATGTAGGTGCTGGTGACGTCCTTAATCAAGTGATCGTTGAGGTTAATCCGACCGTCAAAATAATCCTGGGCAGGAGAAGGGTAACCAGCGGCCACGGTGACTACGGCAAGTAGTGGGTGCGACACAGGGGGCGCGAAGTCTACAAGACAAATATTCGATACATGATCCATGACACACCAACTACTAGAAATAAAGTTCTACTAATTGAGTGTAGGCCCACCCACCGACAAGGACCATCCCAGGGCCTGGCAAAAATACTTCCTGCAAGCTCCCTGTAGCTCGGCCTCTTTGAGCCCAGCTGGTCCGCCGGCCTTAGAACTGTGCGATTAGCTTGTCATTCATGGCGAAAGCCGTTCGCATTACCCTCTCTGATTCAACGTAATCCTTCCGTAGGCCACTCATGAGCCGGAATTGGTGCCGGGCTTCCTCAATATCGTTGGCGTCCATGGCAGCCATGTACTTCACTGTCGTCTTTGCGAGGGCTAGGGCGGCGCTGTCCCTGTCGATTGTGGCCGTGCGGCACGCCTGGATAATCGCCTGAGCTTCTTCGTTGGTGTACATAGCTCCCGCCTTCCTTCATCACTGGTGTGTAAGCGTTCCCTGCTTTTGTGCTGGCGGGACGTGAGACTGAGCTTACTTCCGCAGAGCAGAACAACGGCCCCCCAAAAAAGAAGAAGTGGCCAACCAATCAAGGCGGTTGGCCACTTCTTAGGAAAAGACAATACCTGAACGCTCTGGTGCTCGACAGCTCGCCACATGAGCTGCAACAAGCGATGGGTAGAGGAGCTTGTTCATCTACTGCACTGGGGTACGCCGTTTTTTGGCCAGTAGGAAGATGATGATTCCTGCGGCCAAGAGTAGAAGTGCCGCACTGGAACCGAGAATGATAACGATCATCGGCCAGTTGCTTCCGTCGCCTGTCTCGTGAGCCGGTGCCGCGGGAGCTATACCAGGTTGCGAGGGGAAAGTGATTTCTGCTTGGCTGCTCTCTTTAAGCAGTCCGCTTTGGAGCTCAAGGACAGCGGTCCAGGGCCCGTCTGCGAGGTCATCGTCGGGTTCGATGGTGACGGTCTCTGATTTTCCAGGCGCTACCGTTGTCCCAAGTTTCGCCTCATAGGGCCCCGCAGCAAGTGCTCCCTTAACGGCGGTGAGGCCGAGGGTGCCCTTGAGGTCCAATGCGCGGCCACCGGTATTGTGCACCTGTGCGCGAACGACAGGATTCCCCTCCGCACCACGTTCAGCGGTCATCGAATCAACGGTAAAGCTACTCACTGCCGGATTGTCACCGCGAACATCCAGATAAATACGAATCCCGACACGGTTCACAAGTTTCACACCACTTCCACCACTAGTGCTCACCTCGGCCCAAACGATGGCATACGTCTCCCCCGGGGCGGCATCCTTAGGCACCGCGATCGTGACAGTGTCCTCAGCGGTTGCCTGACCCGGCAAGTCAAGAACACCGTCACTCAAAGTCGTCCACGTCGATAACTCATTCGCGGTTCGTTCTCTAGCCCCGACAAAGGAGCCCTTCTCGATACTCGCGGCAGCCGCGTAGGTCGAAACCTTCACAGACTCCGTTGTCGTATTGGAAATCTCGATTCGACGTTGGATCGTTGTTCCTGGCATCAGCGAGTCAACGATGTACTGGTGGGCGCGTGGGTCATCGGCCGTATCGGCTGGAATATCGACCAAGCGCACGCCCACGCTTCCGAGATCGGTAGCATCGAGTGTTGTCGCCCAAGCGGTGGTGGGGTCATAAAGCACAGGCACGGCGGCCGTGACGAAAATCGTCACAGCCACCGTGATTTGGACTAGGCGCGAACGCTTCGTGAACACTAGATGGATCTCAGTCTGTCCCTGTATAGATCTCTAGGAGACTGAGTGCGTCAGGACGCTGGAATACGTTCCAGCCAACGCGTCCGCCGGAATGGTCACCGAAATACTCGGATGCCACGTCGCGGAATTCACCCCGGTCACAGCTGTCGCAGTCTCCACAACCCCACCTGGATAGAGTGCATCCAGATTAGTGCCGGTCACGGTGGCTACGCCGATCACCGAAGCACTGGAAGGCGTGTAGCTGCTCAGACCCGGTTCCGAGACCGAGATGTTTTGCGGGCCAGTGAAGTCCACAGCACTGGCCGTGACCACCCAACCAGCGGTTCCAGCACGAACATCAGTGACACCCACAATTCCCAAATCGGCCGTAACCGTTTGAGCATTAAGGGAAGCTCCAACTGAGCCCAGTGAGACCGGGCCCGCCGGAACACTAATGTTCAAAGGCCCACCGGTCACCTGAATCGTGATCGGGGTTCCCCCGATGGTGTCTGCCTGTGCTGGTCCTGCGATGGCCAAACCACCGACCACCCACCCCGCCGCGATGACCATGACTATTGCTTTTTTGCGCATTGAATCCCCCTTGACTGACTGCCCCTGAGACCATGCAAACGCGGAAGTCGAGACACACTCCCCCAAACGTCACTATGACACCCGCGCCGATTCCGGCATAGGGCCTAAGGACCCTACAGAACGCAGAAAGATTGCGACAATCTGTTTCAGCTCCGTCGACGCCGGCAACCGCCACCCCCCCTGACCATTCCGGACAAGAAACAACCGCTACACCTACGTCTCCTGAAACCCCCTTCAAACGCGGCTAGATGCAACGGATGGCTGGACCTACTGGGTGTCCCAGTTCCAAGGAACCGGGACACTCCCCAGTGAGACACTGCCGGTCATGAAACATGCCGGGATTCCGCGTAACCTGGCCGTCCCAAAAGCTAATGTCAAAAGTCGCTGAGGAAGTCCGCGTGCAGGGCTAGATTTCGGTACGGTGCAAACTTGGATATTGGATCCATGCCAGGGTAGCTACCACGAAACAGGACCTAGGGCGCCAGCTGGCCGCTCCAAAGAACGTAGGACTACCGGCGGGCAGATCCAAGTTGATAAGGAATCCGGGCCGCCACGGCCCACCCGGGGCTTACTGCGGCACTGGCTCATGCCAGGGCCGGCAATGTTCATCGTGGTGCACGCACGAGCAATCCAGACCGACTGCCACTCCGCCCGTGGGTGGAGGATTGCCTCAGACTTTCACACTGCGGTCCGATGATCACCGACGTCTTATACTTCAGGATTGAAGCATGGCATCATCTTTTCTAAATGAAGGCCCCCTTCTCAAACTCAACGATTCAGGGCCCTCGGCACTTCAAGTACCCCACCGACCTGGAGAATCTGAAAACAACCCCACTGATACAGAGTGGTCAGAAGCCCTTCCCGGTTCCGGAGGCCCTCGAAGCTGCCTCCTATTCCGCTATCCAACACCAGCCCTCTCCAAGACCTCATTGGTCCCTGCACATGACTGACATGTCCAAAGATAGTCGTATAGATCGTGGTCCAGGTAGATCACTCGGGTGCAACAACAATGACTGCACCAACGGCTGGTCTTGGGACATCGCCGACTCTTTTCCAGAGCCATGCCCCAACTGTTGGGAAGAAGAGCAGCCAACAGTGAACTTGAGTCTGATGGAACGTGCTCAGCGCAATGTTCAATCCAAGCGGACGACCCACGACTAGCCCCTTGACGAACATTGGAACAGTATCCGTCGCCAAGGCCGCTCCAGTAAGTCCGGGCCGAGAAGGTGGACTACGCTGCCGGTTGCTTGGTCTTGCAAGCCATGGGATTCAAGACAACTTGGTTATGAGACACTTTCTGGCTCGGCAGTTTTTCAAAAGTTGCCGGCTCAGTTCTTCCACATCCACTTCGAAAAGAACTGACTCCATCGTCAACTCATCGCGAACCGGTGTACACCTAGCCCTTCAATGCCCGGCCCCTCGGTGACCAAAGCGATAGTTTGATATCGCGACCTCAACTCGAACTGACTCAATTGCGTGGACGATCCCGCAGTCTCGGGAGGATAGCATCCTCGAACGCTCGATCCAGCAGGGCATTCTCTGGAATCTCAAATCCTTCAGGGAGTACGTCCCTCAAACCGAGAGTTACTATGTAAGTCTCGGATTCGCGGTCTACGAGTGAGCATAGAGCATCTCCCAGCATCTCTGGAGACAGAACAGCCAGGGTCTCAAGATCGCGTAGGGAGATTGTCAGGATAGGTATCTGCGCTTTCGGCAGCATTTCCCGAACCTCGGCGCTGTTGGCCACGTAGAGCGGTTCAGCAGTGACTACCAGCCCAATTAGTTGCCGGTCTGTAGGGAGATGATTGAACTGAACATTCCCGGTTCGTAACTGCAACGCATTTTCGTTTATCTGCTCAAACGCTCTCTCCAGCTTCGCGGCTGTAGCAATGAGGCCCTCCTGAGTTCCACTTCGCATGCCTGGATTTGTCCGCACAGATTTGCACTCAATTAGTATGGTCGCGCTAGGAGTCACGACAAACCAGTCAGACGAATCGATACCGCCAACCCTATTCCTCGTCCACCTAAATTCCGGCCTTACATCCAAACGGCCCGTATGGCAGAGTTGACGGCCTACGTAGTCCTGAACACGCAACCCAACAGACTTACCAAATTGATTAGGTTCCCACACCTGAATGCCTCTGTAATACAGGTTTTCAGCAGTCATGGCGGTTTGGATGAAGTAGGGCTGAGGCGCGAATCGTGGACCGGGGCCGAAGTCCACGATGGGTGTCCTCACTAGCGGGTTGTAAGCGTACCTAGGGTACGCAAAGGGGTCCCTAATAACGGTCTGTGCGTCAATCTTTGCCTGCTCTACGGTGGAGGAAAGACAATCTAACACTGCAGCTGCAACTGCTCTAGGCACAACCATTTCAAGATCATCCGCCCAGATCGTGTCCAGCCATGCAGGATCAATAATTCCGTGATTTTGATGGGCCCCGATAGCGAAAACAAACGAGGCGCTCAAGGCTTCTGATATCGTTCCCCCCAGAACTGGCGCCCAGTCATTTGGCCTTGGGAATAATGGTCGACCTCCATCGTAGAGTTCTCCAGCAAACAGGAGGTAGGAGCGCGCTAGCTCCTGCTTGACATTGGTCTGATACGGGAATTGCTCGTAGGAGATGCCCTGTAGTAAACGAGCAACGATATTCTCCCCCTCAGAGTTCTCTATGCCCACAGGCGCATCCATAAAGAGATTGCGGAGTTCAACCATGTCACGGTCGGATAATCTACGAGAACGAAACTCGTTCCCATACAGAATCGACTCCCGAGCGAGTGCAGAATAGAACCACGGCGCGTAGCCTCGCGTCCATTGCCCTGGAGATCCACCGTTGAAGGGATCCAAGTGTCTTGCAGCGTGCGCTGAAGCGAAAACTATGAGTTCTGAGGGTGCGTAGCGCCTGACTGCCTGACGAAACGTCGAATAACTGGACATTTCTTCACTCCTCCACATCTCATCATGTCTCTTCCGCCCAGCATAAGCTGAGCGGACAGACCCTGAGACCATGTGCCTCAAAGTCGAATCGCAGTGTGCAGACGCGGATGAACAACTCGTAATCAACAATCACCTGCCCAGCCCTGAAAAGAAGCTGGGCTCACCAAAAAAGTCGCATTGATTCATGACTTGTATATGAGTATCGAAATCGGCGAAAGTCCCCTACGAACGAGGAACTTCGACTGGCGTTGATCGTCGAGTCGAACTCTTCAAGTACCCAAGGATACCTGCGCGCGATCCTTTCAAGTATCAAGCTACCCGAGCCCTCGCCTAGGCGTACGTAAGTGCAGATAGGCTGTCAGTCAGTTCCTCAACTGGGGGCCTGTTTGCCAGATCGGAGACAAGAATGCCCAAGCAGCGTGATAGGCCAATAGCCCCATCAGTGTCCATGACGATCCCTTCGTGGATGGCCGGAGAGAATCCCGCAGGGTTGGGGGAAATGTGTTCGTGGGAAATGACGCAAATTGGGGAGAGCCCGACAGATTATCTCGTTCGGACGAAAGAAGGAGTCCACGGTACTAAACCTAAGTTCCTGGTTTCCCAAAAGATGTCCGATGCTAAGAGTCACGGCGGCCCAGGCGCCTACATTAGCAGGACGAATAGGCTTCGCTCGATGGACAAGCTCGTTCCCCCACAAACTTGGGAATTGGCAAAGAAGTTCCATGACAAGGTCCTAGAAAACAATCCGGATGAACCGAGCGCATTTCTGGCGGCGGTATCAATGCTCATTGCTGCCGCCCCCACGTCCGAAATTCTAGCCGACGTGATTCAGAAGGTTTTCTCCGAAGTGATCATACCTACTGCACCGGGTGCTTCATGCCACATCATCGAAGTCTCGACACGTTTGTCATACAGGTTTACTGCCAATCGTGCTCTGCTCGATACTCGTAGACCAATGTTGGACCTCGAAGATGACCAGGCGGGGCTCATCTTTCAAACAGCCTCACATTTGACTTCAGATACAACTCTTGGTCTCAGCTCATATCTAGACTGCATGGGTTCAAGTTTGAGCCCCTACGTTTGGGCATTCACAGTTGGCCGGCCAGGAGCAGTGGTGCTTTTCGTCTTCGGCAAGGCGCTTACTGGCCAGTACGACCTTCCGCGTGACGTTATCCAGTTGCTAGCACCCTCGATGCACCTGAAACAAGAAAGAGGTTCGGATAATCGTCCGCAGATCGAGTCCAAGGTCTATGAACAGGCCGCTAACTGGTGGGTCAGACAGCTAGACATTCTTTTCTCTGTGGCCACTGAACCAGCAAACTATGTCCACGAAGGCGCCTACGATCCAATGATGGCAGTCCAGAAGCTGTTGACACTGGAACAAACTTTTCGCGACTGCCAATCAATTGCCACGAACACCCGTGACCAGCACGCAAAGATCTCCCTAGCATTTCAGGCGCTGACTAGAATGGAAGGTCTAGTCAGCCACTGGAACTTGAACAAAATGCTCTCCCTAACTGAGGCGCAGGAACTGCTTGAAGCCGTAAAGAAAGAAATCCCTGAGCAGATACACACCGTCTACCTTCCCAGAGCAGAAAAAGCACTAGCTGCCCTGCAATTCATACAAAAAGGGTTCTTCCTGGCTGACCGACATGGCGAGGAGAATGTGACCCTGCCGAGAAAAAACGGGGACGATGAGTCAGTGCCCCGAGCAAAAGCGTCAAAAGAATGGCTACTACTTTATCGGAACAGCCTCCACGGATTCGACCAAAAATCGACGGCAAGGCAAGCCGCTCTACTGGCCGCCCACAATGGTCAAATCCCAGGCGAAATCGCGGATCTGGCGTGGCTCCATCTCTTAGCCATTATGGCGAATCCGAAGCTCCTGATCAGGTTCAAGATCAGCTCCTCAGATACCTAGCCGCCTCAGGACCATTCTGATCTAGCACTGCAGCGGTCGGATTCAAGTGTGACTTTCATTTGCAATGAAAGACTCCCTGTTTTCTGGCTAGCGACCCAGACCGAGGCATACAGAACGCCTGCGGGGAGTGTTGAAACTTTCGCGCTTGAAATGATTGGACTGGCAAGAATCAGTTCATCCTCAAACTGTCGATGGTAACTTTCCAGGGACTCGCGTGCCCCATACGGAAACTCCTCCAACCGCAACCAATGGACTCTAAGCGTATCGAAACCCTAGGCTTACGAGACGTCATCTAGTCGTTCTTCGTGAGTCGAACCTACAACCATTGCAAACACTTGCCCGCATGCTCTTAGTTGCAAGCATCCTAATTTTGCTGTGCTTGCTTTCGACAGGTTCAGAGTTGAGCCTCTTGATTGCCGCGGCGGGTGAAATGTACTGAGGAATGGTCAGGCTTCGAGGCTGGTTTTTGGGTGAGGCTCTCAGCCTCAGCTTGCCACAATGACAGATTAAGGGTGTTGTGGGTGACGGTCCTAGATAGCCACAGCTCATCGGAGGCATGGCGTGCGATATTGCGGTCGAGATCACTACCTTGACGCAGACGTTGGGGCAAGTACGGTACCCACCACCCACCTAGCTAAGAATAGCTTCCAGTGGTGCAGCGTAGTCCGTCGAGGAGGGACCTTCAATGAAGAACAACTCTTCACCCGATTCGTTCCCTTGGGGTTCACTTTTAGTGAGGCGCCTTAATCACCAGCCAGTGTGGAGGTGTATGCATTTTGAACCGTCCCGGGTTTGATGCCGCTATCTTTTTTGAGAAGGATAGTGAGTATGCCCAAGAATTTTCCCCCTGAAGTCCGTGACCGTGCAGTGCGCATGGTGCTGGATCGATTGCCGGACTACCCATCGGTGAATGCTGCTTGCAAAGTGGTGGCTCCGAAGCTCGGCGTTGGCACCGAGTCCCTGCGCCGCTGGGTCATCCAAGCCCAAATTGATGCTGGTGCGAAAGAGGGCCCGAGCAGTAACGAGCTGGAGGAGATCAAGCGGCTGCGGGCCGAGGTGCGGGACTTGAAGGAGTCCAACGAGATCCTCAAACAGGCCTCGATTTTCTTCGCGAGGGAACTCGACCCTCGCCGCCGCTGATCTGCCGATTCATCGATGAAATGCGCGCCGCTGGTTACGCGGTCGAGTCGATCTGCACCGTCCTGCGAGGTCAGGGCGTGCAGGTCGCCGCACGAACCTACCGGGCTTGGAAGAAACGCCTCCCCGCGCTGCGCACCATTGAAGACGCACGGATCACCGACGCACTCCGAGCGCTGAACGTCACCGATGCGAGGGGTCGTCCCCGGCCCGAGATTATCTATGGGCGCCGCAAGATGACGGCATGGCTACGACGGAACGGCTTCCCGGAAGCCTCCAAACACACGGTGGATCGTCTCATGCGTGATGAGCGCATGAACGGTCTGGTTCGCGGAAGGAAGACCCGCACGACGATCCCTGGCAAGGACGGCCGCCGCGCCGGTGACCTGCTCAACCGGGACTTCAGCGCACCGGCGCCGAACCAGGTCTGGGTCACGGACTTCACCTATGTCCCGGTATATACGGGCTTTGTCTACGTGGCCCTGGTCATCGACCTGTACTCACGGGCGATCGTTGGATGGGAAACCTCCACGATCAAAGACACCGCCTTCGTGGAGCATTGCCTGCGCATGGCGTTATGGCGCCGCCAGCACACCGGCCGGCCCGTCCCGGAGGGGCTGATTCATCATTCCGATGCGGGAAGTCAGTACACTTCGATCCGATATACCGACACCCTGGCGTTGGAAGGATTACAACCATCCATCGGCAGCGTGGGCGACGCGTACGACAACGCCGCCGCGGAAACCGTCATGGGGTTGTTCAAGAACGAAGCCGTCGCCAAGGACTCACCGTTTCGCACCGGAGCATTGAAGACCGAAAGTGACGTCATCGAGATCGTCTTCGAATGGGTGCACTGGTACAACAACGACCGCTTGCACTCCGCCCTGGACCACCAAACACCAGATGAATACGAGCAGTCCTACTATGATTTACAAATCGGCTCGTTACCCGACGACGCCGCCCACAAAACGGCGGCATGATTCCCAGGACGGTTCATTTTTCCAAATGCTACGACCATCGTTGTATCCATTGCTGGACGCAGTAAGGCCCAAATGTACCTGTTGACGATCATTAGACATCTGTGTTGCTTCTCGTCCAAACCCGAATTTTCTTGGAACAAGCTATTTCATAGGGAGGCTCTCAAGCCACATTCCGGGTACTTCCGACAGTCCTTGTTCGATAGTCCCTGCAACTTCGAATCCCCTTTCGGGGTCGGCGATACCATTGGCCCACACATCGCCGTAGCCGTGTCCCTGCAAGAAGAGTTGAACACCTTGGATGGTGGTACTCATGATGATCATGTCACCAAGATCAGGCAAGACATACTGCCCATACGGGTGGCCCGTCAGGTGGCTTGCGCTTCCATGTGTCAAGGCCTCAATGAGACCCTCCCGCTGGAGCGAATACAAGGCATCCAGACACCGCCTCATTGCTTCTTGCGGTTCGCCAAGGTCCAATATAGGTAGAAGATCGATATATCGCACCACGATATGCTTGCGGCACCAGTCGGCCATCACTTCTATTTCCACTCCGCGCATTTCTCGTCGCATAATCGAGTAAATGATGTAATGGATTTTCAGTGAGTCTGATGACAACCGGTTGACGAGAGCGGTCCAGGAGACACCGCGGTCATCTAGCCCCTCCGGTGTTCTGGCAGATGCGAGGACACCGCTCAGGTACTCAGCGACGAACTCATCGTCCGTGTATTGCGAAGATTCCAGGATCGCCGCCGCCACTCGCGGGGGAACTCTTCCGGCTTTGGTGCTGTCCACCTTCTGCGCTGCAAGTTCGAGAACCTTCTTGGTCTGCCGACTCTGCGACCACATCTCCACCTTTTGCCCGAGGTGTAGGCCGTAGGCGTCCGCAGGCGGTCCCAGGACCTTCTTCAGCAATGACGTGCGGAGTTCCGTGTTGGAATCCGAATCGGGTGCTAGTGCATTGGCTATGCTGGCTATGACTGGTGCTGCAGTTATCGGATCCATCATTCCTGATTCTATTCGGCGGTAGTCATTACATTTCAACATGTGAATGTGCCCTTTAGGGCGGGCAGACCGCGGGGATTCGGTCTCTGTGAGACCTTATCCGGGAGCATCGATTCGCAATGAATCATTGCCGGGTTTCTACCGCAGCTGCACCGGACTCATTAATCCCGCAAAGATTGTCTCAAAAGCAATTGTCGGGACTGTATTTTCACATCGCTGGACCTGGCATGGTGTAGATGGGATTAGGTGCGTTGATTGTTGGAGCGCATCACTAGGCACAAGCACCAAACTCCAACGATTGCCCAAGCTGCAACGGAGCTATCCAGCCTGATCTTGGTGAATAATACCAAAGGTCATTTCCAGCCGGCTCGCTGCAACTTGTCGGCAATGTGGTCCTTCCCGGTGCGTCGTAGGTAGGCAAACAGTTGTGGGGCCGGCGGCCAGTTACTCCGGTAAGGATTAGGGCAACTGCCAGTGAATAGCCCACCCCCAGGGCTTGTTGACAGCCCACCGCCTGTGCTTGTCGAGAGCCCACCGCCTGAGCTCGTTGACAGCCCACCGCCAGAGCTGGTCGACATGCCACCGCCTGAGCTCGTTGACAGCCCGCCGCCAGAGCTGGTCGACATGCCACCGCCTGAGCTCGTCGAGAGCCCACCGCCAGAGCTGGTGGAAGCGCCGCCACCCGAAGATTTGGAGAGCCCCCCTCCGGATGATGTGGAAAGGCCTCCACCATTGGATGTCGAATTGTCTCGGGGCCACGTAGTCATGATTGAAACCTATCTCATGGCACCGACAATCTCTGCGACTGAACATTTGAGACGGAACCTTCTTGGGCATGATAGCTATATGAGTCGAGGGCTTCCGAATGAAGAAAGCCTTAAAGTGTCCCGGTGGAGGTCCCCTGGCGGGCACGTGCCGTTGGTGATAAAGACTGTCGAATCTAAATTCGTCTCTCGGGGTGGAGCAGAAATGACCTTCGACCGTCTCATAACCTAAGTGTCTCGGATCCCATGAGTTACGAGGCACTTTAGTTACGAGACACTGCAATTGCTTGGGGAAAGGGCTTGACTGGCTACTAGCGGGCCCCTTCACCAGACTCGTGGAGGTGCTAAGTAGCAGGTCAGCCTAGAGAAGTGCTAACAGCGTGCAGGTACTCTGATCCGAAAATGGTCAATGTGGGACTGAGCAGTCGGCATGCCCACTTTCTGCGTTCGACGCGAGCGTCGCTGCCATTTCTCCTGGAGAGTAATGCAATAATTCAAGAATTCGCCCAGCATTTCGGCGCACCAACAGCTTTCGTTCGTCACTATATCGCTGCAGCTCCATCGATTCCTGGCATCACGTCGTAGTTGATCTACCCCGCATTCCTGACGATGGTTTCATCATTCAAAAAGTGCGACGGCCCGTACATTGACAGAGTCCAGCATCCAGGTTCCCATTCGCTTCTAGTGCTTCCTGCTTCATCAGTGCGAACCCAGCGAAGATCAGCACGGTAGATACTGCCGTTCACATGCAATTCAACATTTGCATGTGCAACGGCGGCGGCAATGTGGCGCACACGCAAAATCGTCCAAGTAGAAAGCTGAAGATTCTCGTAAAGATCCTTTGCCTGGACAGCGAGCTGTCCAACAGATGAGCGTGTGTTACCAAGTTCCATGAAGTGAGCGCCAACTAATGCCCATTGTCTCTTCCTCCACTTCTCAAGAAAGTCCGTGCAAACCTGCGCGACCTCTAGCGGTTTCTCTGCGTTGAGGTCGGGTGCGTAATCGTGGGGTTGCCACTTTTCAAGCCGGGCTTTCTGGTCCTGGGTTCCCTTCCACCGCATCACAGATTCCTTCAGCGAGGGAATGGATTCAGGGGGCTTTAGCTGTCGTTTCCTGGAATCAGCCCAGTCCGCAACGGCAAATAGGCGGTTCCAAGCCTTGGTGGCGACAATTTCGTTGTCGAAATTTACCAACATACCGTGAACAATGCCATTGCGGAACAGTTCGGTAACCTCGGTTGTCTTGGTCTGTCGGAAGCCCTTGATGAACGACTGGTGGGCATGACCCAAACCGAGGTGATGCCCTGCAACGCTGTCCCATGCCACCAAGTCTTGGGCTTCGCGGGCGTGAAGGCCTTGGCGGGCGCTGGTTTCTAGGTCATTTACGAATCCGTCCATCACTGACAGCAGCACGAGAACAGTGCTGTAGTAGCGGCCAGCTTCGTAATCAGCGAGTGCCTTCTGGAGCAACTCCATGCGGGGCCGCATTGCCTCGAAGCGGTGAAGGCGAAGAAGGGGGAAAGCGATTCGACCGTCGGTTTTGTAGTAATCAATTAGACGCTTCTCAGCAGTCCCCGTATCCTCAGCAGCGATGACATCCTCGATCGCGGCGAGATTAATGTCGTCGGTGAACACCCAGTTCCGCTCTCCAAGGAGTGCGTAAAACCGGTCAACAGTTTCGGTGAGGCGATGGTGATCCTTTTCCAGCTTTTTGAGTTGCTTTCGTTGATCTTTGGGCAGTATGAAACCTAGCAGCCTAAACGCTGCTATCTGCTGTGCCATCTTTTTGAAAGAGGGAAGATCACGCGCCGACCCATATGGAACCACCTGAGGTCTATCCACCATAGCAACGACCGTACCAGTGACCGCCTAACTTTTCGTGCCATTTGTGAAACTGCACCTCGGCTAGCGCTGGCAAGTACGACAGCGTCGAAAGCAATACTCATGTGGACGGGAGGGGGGGTGTCCCTATGTTTTTCGTCAAGGGGTTGGACGGATTTTCTTCAAGGTTTCTTGTTGCAATGATTTTGGGCAGGAGTCGATGACTGGCGGTCTGGGTCCGCCAGCGGCTGCTTGGTGGTGATCAGGTTGTTTTCGGGGTTGGTGCTTCGTAGAAGGTGCCGTCGCGGAGCATCGCGAAGAGGACGTCGCAGCGCCTGCGTGCGAGGGCGATGAGGGCTTGGTTGTGTCGTTTTCCCGCGGCGCGTTTTCTGTCGTAGTAGGCCCGTGAGAGCGGGTCCTTCAACGCTGCGAAGGCGGAGAGGAAGAAGGCCCGTTTGAGGGACTTGTTGCCCTTCTTGGAGGGGTGATCGCCGCGGATCGAGGTCCCGGAGCGCCAGGTCACCGGGGCGAGGCCAGCATAGGACGCGAGGTGGCCGGCACTTTGGAATTCTTTGCGGGCGACTTCGGTGATGATGCGGGCTTCGGTCCTGACCCCGACTGCTGGCATGGAGGTCAGGACCTCGTGAAGAGGGTGGGCCTCCACGAGGGATTCGACTTTGGTGAGGATCTCTTGGCGGGAGGTGCGTAGCTGTTTGAGCATGGTGGCGAGTTGAGGCAAGACGATGCCTGCGGCGTGGGTGCCGGCAACGACCACGGTCTGCTCATCGAGGGCGGTGAAGATCTCGGTAGCCCAACCTTTCCCGGCCCGCGGCGCATGTTTTGTCAGCAGGGTCGTGACACGGCTCAAGCCGGCTTTGCGGAGCCTGTCCGGGGACGGGTACTTGATCAGTAATTCGGCCATGGCCGGGTGATCCAAGTGCTTGCCGATGACCCGTTCTAGGGCTGGGTGGATCTGAGTCAGCAGCCCCCGGATCCGGTTCGAGGTGGCGGTGGCCTGCTTTGCTAGGTCGTCATCGAAACCGCACAACATCGACAGCTCTGCGGCTTGCTCATCGGCGACCACGATCGAACGAAGGGTGTGCGGCAGGGATCTTGCTGCTTCAGCAATGATGGCCGCGTCGCGGGCGTCAGTCTTGGCCTCGCCCGGGTGCAGGTCAGCTATGCGGCGCATCGCTAGCCCGGGAATATAGCCGACCATGATGCCCTCAGCCTGGGCCACGGCCACCGGCAAGGCACCAATGGTCGAGGGCTGATCAACGACCAACAACACGGAGCCTTTGCCTGCCACTGCCTTGATAATGGCGCGGAGTTTAGTCTCGTCCTGAGGCAGTGCCCGGTCGAGAAGTTTTTTACCCGTACGGTCGATAGCGACCGCGTGGTGATCGCTCTTGCCGACGTCAACACCGATGAATATATCGATGTCCTCGTGGTTCTTGATCAATGCAAACCTCCCAGAATTTGTGAGTCTGAAATTCAGTGTTGGCATGTCCTGCGGCGGCAAGGCTCGGCATCCACATTACGGCTGACCTGCACGTTGGTCCTCGTGCTGGTCCGGTCCCCATTAGCGATCCCCTGGCGCCTATCGAATCTCGGTGACAACACCCCCCGGATTATTGATAACTGGGGGACTTAATCATGCCGGGACCGACAGGCCAACAACCCCAATTCTTACTCTTTAAGGGGCTGCTAAAAAGGTAACGGGGATCTGGATCAACGGTTTTTCGTGTAACTTCCGTAGATTTCTGTTCGAAGTGGCTCGCTTCGGTGAATGCATGATGGTGGCAAGCTCACGCACGGTTGGCGAATGTGAAGGCATGCGTGCGAGATTCGGCGCCGCTATGCGAGTTGAGGTGCCTCCAGTGGTGCGGGCATGAGAGAAAGAACCCTGTGAACCGGACCTCAACACTTGGTTCAACCTGTATCAGAATCTCATAGGATTCGAGACACTTGGGTTGTGAGACACCCAGTTACATTAGTCGTCGATTCCAGGTGTGAGGCAGAGCTCAGCATTCGCCCACAACGGTAAGTCAGCTGGCGCACAGTCGCACGGGATGATTTCAGCCTACGCTTCCCGGTAATGGAGTTGCCGAAGTTGGGAAGACCAGTCAATTCGATTTGGGATCGCAGTCCCGAATCTCGCCCAATGGTCCGTGCAGACATGAAATCCTTCAACAATATCCCCATTCCCGTACTTGTATATAAGCCAGACGTGAATGTCAGCCAATGGCGGATTCAATTGCGGCGGCATCAGATCGTGCGAATTCGACGGGGGCACACAGCTATTGAACTCTGCTGTCAGGTTCCCGGGTGGACCGAACGGGTACATCACCAGGTGCTTGTTCGGGTACCCGTTCAACTTCTCGGCCAGAGCCTGCACCCCACCTCGCTGCTCCTTGTCGACGATGTGCAGCGATTGCCGAACCAAATCCCACGGATTACGAGATGATGGTTCGTGCGCGACAGACCACTCGATTTCATGAGACTCATTGGCCAAATGCTGACAGCGTTGAACGCACAGCACTTTGACCCCGTCGGCGTAAGCACGAAGGCCGAGGACTGGGTAGGGATCGAGCCCAGGTTGCAAGGATCGTTCGTCGCGCGATGACCAGTGATTTTTACACCCGGGCTTCGCCGTCCACCGCAGGATATCTGCCTTGATCTTGTTGCGCACGGCCTTGCTGGCGCCTCCCACGATCCTGTACGGCATCATCACCCACACACAGTGGGGCAGTGTCGCATGTGGGATCGGGGCTAGGCTTTGTTGCGCCTCACGGACTGCATACGGAGCGGTAGTAATCACTTCCGCCACGTGGTTCCCATCGAGAGATAGAAGATCGGGCATTTTCGGCTTAGATCCGTTGTCGTGATGTTGAAATTCCACTTCAAGCTCGCCTTCGAGCACGATTTTCGCGTGCTCTTCTTCCGCCCTAAACGCCATGCTCTGCTCTCCCATGTGAACCTCCTGCCCAGCCCTCTCCCAAAGAGGGATGCATTACCGGCCAGGCTACTGAGACGAGCGTTGACGCCCCCGAAAGCTCATGTCGCCCGTAAGAGCTAGGCGCTCTTCAAATTTTTTTCAGATTCGTCAATTTTTTCTTCCGAAGTCGTGTCCTTCACATTAGAGGACACATCCTGCAAAAGAACTTTTGGCAAATACTCCTCGTGTTTTTTGCGTAGGTAGTCGATTCCCGCATCGTGTTCGGGTACTAAATTAAGAGCATTTCGGAGAAATTTATGCCGGTGGTTTGCACTGTTTAGGACCTCAGCCCAGGTCTTGACCCATATTGTAAATTTTGCATTCTTCGTGACAACCCCGAAAGGGAAATTAATCTGCTCGCGCTGCAAGTCGACTCCTTCATTGGTGCTGTTGCCAACCAGCCAAAAGTGCCAATTAATGTTCGGTTGAGCAAACCGCTCATCACTGACCATTGCCGTGGCGTAGGAGCGCAATTGATCTACATCGTCAGACTTTAGCTTATGTGAGGGGCGCTTAAGTTCGACGATCAGCATCTCATGCATATCTTGGTCGGTCTCCAAGCTTCGAGCTAGCACTAGATCAGGAATCCCATCCCGGCCATCCTCACGCTTGATGGGGTCACCGGCGCCCAGTTCGACGTCCTCGCCCAGATAGCTCAGGTGTTTCTTAGCGACGTCCACAAGACGCTCATCGTCTCCGGTCTTGGCCCATTCCTCACCGAAGATCCAGGTCTCAACCGCAAGAATCCGGTGAAGTTGAGTCCGCTCGAGCGTTGTCTTCCGAGGTTCCTTATCGAAAAGAAGGCTGTCGAGGCCTTTGAGGAAGTCAAGCCGATCCGCAATCTGCTTCGAAGACGATATCATGCTCGCTAAAGGAGTCCTTTCCAGCAACAACTGAAGCTCTTGCACCCTATCGTCTGGAAGATTCAACACTTCCTCTAGAACCCTGTGTAATGAACCAGGGCTTGCCTCCAGGGCCTCTTTGATTAGACGAAGGCTAAGCTTCTTGGCCTTAACTGATTTAGTATCGTTGACGACGCGGGCCGCAGTCAGTGCAACGATATTGAAAGCTTGCCTTTCGGCTTTCTCCACTGCATTAGTGGGAGCACCCTTATAGGGGTAAACCTCATCAGTTTGCCATTCAGAAACTATACGGCGCTCCTGCTCAAGAGTTCGTCTCGCCAGGTGTTTCTTCAATCCAACCTTAGCGGCAGATATTATTGTTGCCGCATCTGATTCTCCATCTTCATCGATCAACGCATCTTGTAAGTTATCTCGAAACCCATCCCATTTAATATATGCAGTAAATTCGGCGCCAGGTGCGTGAAAGCGCGCAGGGATGTCCGCGATAACGGATCCATCAGCGTCGCACAGAAAAATTTGACGAGGAACATTTTTCAAGTCCCACTCGATGCAGGTGACGCTCACGGCTCCGACAAGATCTTCTGGCAGGTTTAGCTCAATATCCGAGCAGTCAAGTTGCGCATCTTCCGGAGTGAGCTTCGCGCCTTTCCAGGACAAGTGGATCGAAGGGTATGTTTGAAGGTGCATGGCGAAGGTGATGAGAAGCTTGTTTCTCATTTCCTCGTCTTTAAGGAGGTCGCGCTCAGCCTCTTTTGTCAGGTTGAAAACCTCGACCTTCGTTCCCGTTTCGTCCGTACTTGGGACGGAGTCATCTATGTCGAAGTGACGCAAATCAGAAGACCGACCCGTGATTGCCGTTTTCTCCCGGCGCCCTGTGACTCCGTCTGCGACCGAAGACCAAACGACGTGCTCGCCTAAGCCGAACGCCGCATACCTTCCACGGCCCTGCTCCCCATGAACGGATCGCTTGTGTTTCTCAGTCCTTGCTCCAGGCCGCCTTTTCCACGACTCGCCGACGTGCTTGAAGGCACTGATCGCTCCGTCAGCCGACATCCCTAGTCCGTCGTCTTCGACGATCACTCCGGAGAATCCACCGATATCATTCTCCACAAGATGCACTCGGACCGTGTCGGCATCAGCATCCAGGGCGTTCCAAATCAGTTCTGTCAGCCCTTTCACTGGTTTACCGATGAAATTCTCGAGAAGGTGTTCCCCGGCAACGACCTCAAATTTTCCCATTTTTGTATTCTGTCATTAATCACACCGGAGAACGGGAGCACATCTAAACGTCCGGCCGTGTTTCAATTTTGAAAATTCCTGGGCGGCTTCACGGCCGTCAATTTACGCAATAGGGAAAACTCATGCAACGAGATCCATATGGGGCGTATCGTATACCTAGCCTGCACGGACTTCCTCGACCGGACAGGCCGAAGTGGATTTGGGGCAACTCGCGTAAGCCGGTGGTCGTGTATGGAGCCAGGCAAGATTCCTCCCGCGTCGCCGTTGCCAGCCTGCCTACCTGCCTACGCACGTTTATCCCGCACGATGATATTTGCGGTGAGGGGGCTAATCTGTTGCAGTCCTGCTTGTCTCGTATCCCTAGGGTTTTGAGACGTCTCACCGATTGCCCCCAGCTCCCCTAGGCGCATGCTTCAAATCCTGCAAGATCACAGGGAATTACCTTCAACCATTTTTTCTCGTAACTATGTCTCGAAACTATCTGGTTGAATTAAGGTGTTCACTATTAGTTATGAGACACATTGGAGTGCCCTGTGGGGAAACTGATCGGTTACGCGCGCGTATCGACGAAGCAGCAATCGACCGACCGGCAACAAGCTGGCCTCCTCGCCGCCGGCGTCCGGGCAGATGACCTCTACATTGACCAGGGCGTTTCTGGAGCGCGAGCATCGCGGCCTCAATTCGACCGGGCACTCGACGCTCTAATTACTGGTGACACCTTGGTAATCACGACGCTGGACCGGCTCGGGAGATCCACCCAGAACATGCTCAACTTCGCGCAAGAGCTCACCAAGCGTGGCGCGGGCCTACGCGTCCTCAACCTCGGCGGCGGCGATGTAGACACATCAACACCCATGGGATCGATGCTGTTCACCATCATGGCCGCCCTGGCACAAATGGAACACGATATTAAAAGCGAACGCATCACCGACTCCATCAATAAGCGCAGAGCAGCAGGCAAAGACCTAGGTGGCCGGCCTCGCCGCATCACCGACAGCCAAATCCAGAATGCCATCCGCCTCATAGAAAGCGGAGAACCCACAGCCCAAGTCACCCGCGACCTTGGAATGTCACGCGCCACCTTCTACCGACGCGCACAAACACTCCCCCTCCCAGACCCAACGCGGAACACTCAGAAAGACCAGCCCACTCCCCCACACAACTGAACGACTCTAAACGAATTCGCCCGTACCGTATGACGCCCCGTCACCGGACAAGTCACCGGACACCCTAAACGGACACTGCATGGCCCACCATTTGCAAAGCAGCAGGTCAGCGGCAGTTGTGTTCGGTGAAGGACCGGCTTGCGGGACGGTTTGGCAACGTCTATATGGGACACCCCTTTCGGGATGCAGCTCACTTACTAAAGTCCCTGGCAACCTTCCAGCTGCAGAAAAGTACCAGTTCCTGAGCCCAGAAAGTAGAGTCTTTTTGCAGTCGAACAACCCTGCACTCACGAGGCATTGGCTTGCGGCTTGGGATGGGACAGGATGTAGCTAGCAGGCACAGGGCGTAGAAAGCCTGGCATTCGCGTGGCTGGATTTCTGGGAGGAAGACGATGAGCCGGATTGATGATCTCCTTGCAGAGTCCAACGACCGTTGGTCGCTGGCCATGGGAAATGCTCAAGGAGCCGAGGATCTCGGGCTAGGTCCTGCTGTGAAGACTTATTACACACGATACGTTCCTGGTGGAGTCCTTGTGTTGCTGGTGTCCGGCATATGGGTAGGAAATCTGGTTTTCGGAGCTGCTCCGTCCGGATGGGCATCTTTGAGTTTCGGTTTCGTGTTCGCAATGGGTGGTGCCGCCATCGGGGGACTTATTTACAACTCCAAGAAGGTCGCGCCCGCTGCACGGCTCAACACCGTCAACGTTCTGTACCCTTTAGCGGCCGACGAGCGAAAGAGCATAAACCGCCAGATTGCGGGCAAGGCACCAGTAGATGAGCAACATTTACCCGTTGCCCGTGCGGGCGCGGTTCAGCAAAGAAAAAGCCTAGCCATGCAACTTGTCGTGTTGCCCGCGTATCTGTTCCTCTTCGCTTCTCAGTTCTCAAGCTGGGTCGAGCGGGGACACCCATTCATTTGGATCATGGCAGTGTTAGCCGCTGGCGCGACAGTCGTTATCGTATTCATAGGGCGTGACTTTAGGCGGACAACACGGTTCTTGACGGGCCCGGGAAGGTAATGCGACTTGGCGAGATTTCGTTCGACGACGTGTCCGTCGCCCAGACGTTCCCGCAGGAGGTTCCCCTGTGGAATGCCAAGGGAGAAGAATTCCTTATCGCTCCTGATTAACAGCCCATCCGGTGAGAGACAGGATTTCGGCGGCGATGCCCTGAACACTGCGGTTGTCCGTGGAACATCGATGAACCCACTGTGGCGTTGCCAGCTCAAGTTTCCTGGCAGCGATGCTGCTGCGGTCAAGATGTTCTTGGAGGTCACTGCCCTGGCTGCGCCTGCGTAGACGGGCTGAACTTGTCTCGTCGTTGGCTGTCAATAGTACGGCGTTGATTCTCGGGTTACCTCCCATGGCCGTCGCTAATTCTTGAGTGAATCGGACGCTAACCGTGTTCGTGTAGATCATCCTCCGGTAGCCAAGTTCGCGGTAGTTAGCCCAAATTGCGGCCAGGTTCCGTTCGGCCAAATGGTGCTCTGACGGGTGGGGAAAAGCAAGGTCTAAGGTGTCACCTTCGATGACGCAATGCTTGATCTCCAGTCTGGTGAGCTGGGCATGGAGTTCAAACGCGACGGAACTCTTCCCGACGCCCGATCTGCCACCTAAAAAGAGAACGTCACTGTACCTGTCCATCCTTCGAGTATTGTGCAGAACTGCCCACAAGAGTCCCAAGCAGCAAAGCGATTCGTGCGTCCCACAGGAGATTCCGGTTACGGGCTGGGAAGCTGGCTATGGGATATGACAATCAGTTCGTGGCTTTGTGCGGAACAACGACAACCTGCACCTCATCTTCGTAGATGACCTGGCCGGGGTCATCACTGACGAGTCTCACAACCTGCACGTCGTGTCTCATGAGCATTTCCAAGTACGGTTCTATGCGTTCAAGTAAATGCTTTGCAGTGTCCTTGAACCAAGCCGCCGCCTGCGGGTTCACCTGAGGATCATAAACACCGGAATTCGACTTGGATGGATCAGGGTAGGCCAGATTGAACCAGTCATTTCCAGCCCTCCACACATCCCGTTCTGTATCGCTGAGCTTTCCTTCGAGGGCGAGCCCATTGGCAAGCCCAAACACTCCGGTGTGAATCCCCCGGCGGTTGGGAACGCGCGCTTGGTACCGAATAAACACCTGTTACCTCTGTTTTTCATACTCGACTACGTTTGGCACTCTCAGTCAATCAGTTTCATGATTCGAAGCGCTGCAGTGGAGCGCAACTGCTGACCCAGTTTCAGTTAAGAGCAACAACCAAGCCTCGCCGTCCCAGTGAGCGTTCCCTACAGGAACAAGTCAATGACGGAGTGCCTCCGGGGCTGCATGGTGACCTGTCCGTTCTGGGCTAGGGGTTGTTTCTCACTGGAATGAGGGATGCGCCGCTTTGCCTCCCCCGAAACACAGACAAGTTGATGGCCAAGAATCCTCGGCCCGGAACTTGACTTCTAAATCTACATAGGTAGATTAGTGGGCATGGAGAATTTGGGCCGCGTAACACCCGCAACTGCCTTGGTGCTTGAAGCTTTGCTATCTGCAGATCGAATTTGGGGGCTGCAGATCGTCAAAGATACGGGCAAGAAACCGGGAACCATTTATCCAATCTTGGATCGCCTGGAGGCGGCGGGGTGGATTGTTGGTGACTGGGACACGGAGGAATCAAGAAAGGGTCCGCGCCGCCGCTACTACAAGCTGGTTACTCAGGCCCGACCCTCTGCGTTGGCGTACGTTGAGACGCAGCGCACCAAAGACCAGCCAGCATACGCACAACTCTCACCTGTGAGGTATCAGAATTCAGGGTGCACGGCGTGAAGTTTGAGAAGTTGATCCTCGCCATTTGTCTCGCCCTCAGTCCGGCACAATCACGGGCAATTCACAAAGAGCAGTGGGCGGCAGACCTGCGCGACTGTGCAGAACTGGAAATTTCGCGGTCCTCGCTGCTGATCGGCGCCCTCTGCTCATCGACCAGGGCCAGGCTCCACAACGTCATTGATCGCAGCAGCGAAACGCTATCGCACATAACCAGGGGATAAACATGAGATCAGGAATCGTTACACTTGCGGTGGGATTGACCATCGTCGGCAGTGCCGCCGTGGGCATCCACGAAGTCCTGCCTCAGGGACAAAACGATCCCCCGACAGCGCAATCGGCGACGGACACCGTGACACGGGTAGACAGTGCCCCTAGTGAACAGGATTCACTGCAATTGCCGCCAGAAACCGTCACTGTGGATACGACCAGCGGCAATGTCCTCGACGCTTTTGACCGGGCAAGGGCCACTGGGATGCAAGTTACTTTGATTTCAGACAAGCGCTATAGCGTGACCGTTGACCCGTCCATGCCGATGGATTCAGTGACCATCGTTGACGCCAGATCAGGCAATGTTCTCGACAGCCTTCCGATGAACAACAACGGCCGGATACCACGCTAAATACGTCAGCCCGTCTAGTTCGACAAGGGACACTCTGGCCAAAAACCCGGGTAACCTCGGACGATTCATTCCCCAACGGCTACCTCATCTTGGGACAAGGCAAAGCATGAACTACGTCAGTGTCCCGCAGACCGTTCCCCTGCGAGATATGGAATCTCTGATATTCCTCGTCTAGGTCCCACAGCCCAGCGGCCCGAAATCTGACCGGCTTACTGGACACTTCGCCGGTTTCCTCACCGTTCCTTCGTGGCGTCCTTTTGTCTTACAGGACCAATTTCTTGCCGACTTCTGAGTTCCATCCACGCCCGAAGTGCCTGAAAAACGCAGAAGCCACAAAGGGCAAGCGCGGCGACAGCTACCCACGTTTTGAAAGAAGCGACCCATTCAAAGAGCACAAGGAAGGAGAGTAAGGTACTTGCCGCCAGCAAGAGACGACTATTCCTGAACGACCTCAACTGAACAGTTGATGCCTGCCGCAACTTAAATCCGTTCATAGCTAAAGGTAACAAGCTGACGACGGGATATACAGGTCCTTGCAACGTCCCGCAGAGCGTTCCCAAACAAAACGGCTGACCTTCGAGGTCTGGATTTCCGGATAAGAATTGTGGCCCTGCCATGATCGCCTCAAGCTACGGACTGCATCCTGACTACTTTTTCCTGTTTCTCAATGAACCCCACAAACCAATTGAGCACAGCACGGCCGCGCAGATCAGGATCAGTATCGGTAGCGTTGAAGGACCCTCCAAGAAAAGAAAGATGGCGAAGGCCCCGAATAAAAGCGCCACGATGATCATCGAAGCATAGGTTTTTCTTTCTCTGTTCATAATTCCTCCGACCTATGAGGCACCGACGACACAGAAAAGTTCGTGGGTGGCGAGATTCATGATTCCGCCACGCATTGGCCTACCGCGTGCTTCAGCATATGGCCATCGTGCAGCAAATAGTAGCGAAGCTACACCCCCACAGGCGACTGTCCGGATAGGGTTCCCCTGCGGACATCCCCATCGGCCACGCTGCCGTGGATGCTTTGAGCGATCCGAGAGCCCGTTGCCGGACCGGCTTATGGGACTCCTTGGCATGGCTTCTAGGGAACACCCCTTTCGGGCGCCATCCAAGCACTTCCAATCCATAAAGGTCCCTTTCGACGCAAAGCGATGCTTAAAGAAACCTCGGAATGCTGACTCAACGGCTGTATGGTTCACATACGACGGCGTCGCCTTAGACCCGAGCCAAGGCCATTAGAAATGGGTGCAATCGATGCTCAGTAGACCAGCCCGAATAGTGTTGTTCGTTGTATATGCCGCAAGCCTAGTTCTTTCGATCGTGGCCCTCGGACTTGGCAGACCGGAACTCGTCTGGGTCCCTGCCGTCATATTGATCGGGACCGGAGCCCTGCTACTCTCTAGTTCCCACAAATCGAGACACTGAGACTTGGAAAGTGGTCTGAGTATGCTGTCAGAAATTGAACCAGCCCTTTCCATTGGTGCCATACTTGGTGACTCGGATTCTGAGAGTATGGCCTGGAGTCGTCAGATCAACGCCTTAAGCCAAAAAGTTCAGAATGCCCGGCAGGACATCACCAGTCCCCTTCGAGTCAATGTGGTGTTTCATGTTGACGGGAAACTTGTCCCTAATGAGTTTGTTGGCATACGGACAGGAAGTTTCTCGAGGAAACGATCAATGTTAATGATTCAAGCCGCAATCACGCTTGACCACGTTGACGACATCCCAAGGTACTTGCGCCGACTCCTTGAAGCGTCGATCGTTGAGGCGGAGATTTTTGCCAGAAAGAGAAAGCTCGCAGCTGGTCTTCCTGAACTACTAACGCTCGTCAAAGACCTGGCTCAAAACCCTGTGATTGATGACTGACACTCCACGAACAGAAGTTCGCTGTCCTGTTCAAGGTTCCCCACCGGGCACAGCGGCAGGTCCGTTAGTATGAGCCGATGATCGTTTGGCTAAACGGCACTCATGGCGTCGGAAAAACGACGACGGCTGCCCTCGTGCAGCAGCTGATCCCTGATTCACGTGTGTTCGACGCCGAGAAGGTCGGCGAGACGCTGATGGATGTCAACCCGGGACTACCGGAGACCGACAACTTCCAGAATTGGCCACCGTGGAGGTCACTCGTCGTCGAGACGGCTCATCGCATCCTCGATTACACCGGAGGCACACTTGTTATGCCGATGACCGTTTTGATCGAGCCCTATTGGCGGGAGATCAGCCAAGGCCTAGCTTCCTACGGCATTCCGGTGCGCCACTTCGTGCTTCACGCCGATCAGGAAACCCTCAGGAAACGGATCCAGGATGACACTGTGATGGGTCCCTCGGTATTTCGATACAACTACCTCACTCCCTATGACGAAGCCTTCCACGGCTGGTTGGGGAGGGAAGCACATGTCATCGATACCAGTGCACTCACGCCTGGACGGGCCGCATCCGAAGTCGTAAATTCCCTCAGCGCCGCGTAAGTCACTACCGCCCTTTGCTTCCGCCGCAGCTACAGCAACGTCCGTTGAGAGATCGGGTTCAGCGCTGTCTCAGAATTCCCGCAATGGGTTCCCCTGCGGGCTCCTTCCATCTTCCATGAGTTACGGCCTACTCGGTGGCTAAGTGCAGTAGGTCGATCATTCCTTCCGCGCATCACATCAAGGCCCGGGCACGACTCCGGTACGGCAAATTCCCTTGTGATCGACGCCGATACAGGATTGAATCAGGCCATGAGCATTATTATTGGGGTGGCGGCCATGGTCATCGGGGGCATTGGATTCTGGCAGCGGGAAAAGATTTCCCAACTAAATCGCAGCCAGAATAAGCGTCTCGGCAAGTATGGTGACCTGATGACAGGAGTCGGAACGGCTAAGTACTTTGGCATAGGCGCCCTTTTTATGATTCTGGCGGGAGCGGCCATTGTTATTTATTCGCTCGTCACGGGGCAAATGGGTACGTCAAACGACCCAGCTACCGCACTCATGGTCATCATCATTGCCGCAGTAGGATTCGTTGTGCTTGGTGTGGTTTTCGCAGTGATGTTATTCAAGCGACGGTCGAAGTAGGTCAAACGCCAAGAGACCAAGCGATACCAACCAACCCGAAGTACCACTCGGGACTGCCCGGGTTTGGTTGGCTCCTTGGCCCAAGTCGCCAGATGCCAAAGCGCCCGTTAGGGGTTCCGCGTACGGGCGGGCTCCGTTCGTGCCGAAGGGTCTGAGTATGTCTATCAGTTCGGTGACTCTCTACTCCGCTCTCTATCACTGGTCCCTGCTGTATGATGCGGGCATGTCGGAGTTAGAGGGTAAAAAGCGTCTTCAGCCGAAAATGACGCGCGGCAGTTGGCGCCTCTCGATCTGGTTATCAGGACTCCAGGTTCTCTGTTTCTCGGTCTTGGCATTTAGCAAGCTCAATACCGGCAATGGATAGGACGTCGCAGCATTGTCGATCTATTCGTTGGTCGTCCTGATCAACGTTCTCTGGTTCCTATACCTACTCCGAGTTCGTCGCAATGACGCCCCCTTCTGGCATGAGGATGAAGTGCGGAGTGCCGAATGGGAGCGTCGGGGCAGGCAACTGTAATGGGGAGGACGATTGAGGCACGCAAGCAAACGAGCGTCCCGCAGACCCTTCCCCTGGGGCACATTGTAAATACCACTGACGGCTGCGGACATGCATTCTGTTCATCTCAAGAGAAGTGAGTGAACGCTAGAATTTGCAGCCGCTACTTGGTAGCGTGACCGTAGCCATCGCTACCAGGGGGACAATTGGGCAATTTCGAGACATCCGTTTTCGTGTCAGGATCATGGAAGAACGGAGAAGGAACCGATTGGAGACTTCGAATTTCCGTTCACGATAGCGACTTTGCCACCGTGGACTACCGCCCCGTTGCCGGCTCATCCGGTCGCTTCTATTTAGGATTCCAACCCTGCGACTACTTCGAGGACCCGACGACAAGCGACCCCGTCGATCTGCAGGCCGAATCGTCCGGACTCTCCCAATGGGCTGCAGCCGTCCTCGGTATCAATGTCACTTCCACAGAATTGCTCGCTCTCATGGCACCTGAGGGCGTTGAAGACCCCCTGGACGATTTTGTCGAGGACACTTTGGTTCGACTACTCAATCGGCTAGGCATGCCCTTGCCAACATGGTTGGCAACCGAGACCCCCTTCACAGAAACGGAACTGAATACGCAGGAACCTAGTCGAGACTGGCCTGTCATAGCTCTGGATGTAGCTCGCGAACTTGGGGGAATGACTAGTCGCGAGTACTTGCTCGTTACGTACGACATCGGACATCGTGATTACTCGGTCTACGGCCAGTTCGCCATCAACGAGGGAAATTTTCAATGCGAGGTCGTCTCCGAGAAGTTCTTACCAGCCGACGTTTGGACTATTAATGACGGCTACCTTCGTCAAAGCGGATGGTCGGCACCGGAAAATGGAAGCCCCAACTGGACTATGTGCCAGGAGCAAGCCGAAATTGCTGCCGGTTCAGTACTGAACGCCATGCGATCCGGGCTTGGATGCACCGACCCACAATTGATCGATGTGAGCCTTGGCCGTTTTTAGTCCGTAGAGGGTTCCCGTTGAGCGACGATGTTGATCCTTGTACGACCACAACGTTTCCGCAGTCTCAATCTTTCTTTCCGCGCTTCTGATTACTTATCCATTCTTCGCGGCTAGCGTCGAGTTCTCTCTTTTGATCTAGGCCTCGCTCGGCTGCCCATTCGATGACAACATAGATCAGTACCATCCCGAAGGCGAGAGGCCAATTGACCAACAAACCGGTCAATATACCGATCACCACTCCAGCAGCGATTTTGAGGAACCACTGACCGGCTGTTCGTTGACGCTTGTTGTTGGCCATGACCACACGGTACTCCGCATCTGTGCATCGGTGCAGTGTTTAAGCGAGCATCGTGTGGAGAAGGCAATCCTCTTCAGCAGCGATCCAAAATGGATCACTCAAGAGAACTATCACCACTTGTTCCTGATGCTGTCCCGCTCAGCGTTCCCTCGTGCGACGTCATAAACGGTCCTGATATGCCAGCGCGTCACGGAATTTATTCGATCGTTTGCCATGGCTTCGACGACTTTTCACTCGCCTCATCGAGCCAAGACGATCATGGCGGGCTTCTGCACTGGATGAAAAAGTCAGAGACTCATTGGATGGTTCGGTGACGATTTCGTTGCGAAGTCAATACTGTCCTCTAGCGCAAGGGCGCTAATGACGCGTTGCACTGGCTCCACCTTTAGGAGGTGCCAGGAAAGCTCGATCGTAAAGGACTCAATACCCGGGACAGGAACTGGATACTTTAACAGCTGCAAACCGCGCCACACCTTATCCTCAGGTCCACCACTCCATGATCCAGAAGTATGGGGACCGGCATGATGCTCGGGAAAGACGTCGGTATCGTCAAAGTCTTCGAGGCTACCTTTCAAACGCCATCTGCATCGCACCGTCAATGCATCAGGATCTGGAGTTCTAAACGGCATATTGAAGGGCCTACCAGCACTAAGGGCCTCGCCTTGGTCCCTCCAGTCCTCACCGCTGCTAGCAACGACTACTTCCACTTGGAAGCTAATCTCATCAAGCGTTGCAGCCACACCCCTTAAGGCAATCCTCACATGATCCTCATCGACAAGGATAGGATCGGAAACCCCCACTGGGTATGGAATGCTAAATCTTTCTACGAAAAGAGCGTTCAAAGCAACTTCCCCTCTGCATCATCTGAAGTGAGAGCCCCAGCCGAAGGCGAGTCCACTAAACCAGACTCTACAGGCACCATCTCACCGCCCAGTGGCCAACCCCACGACGGAACACAGCCACCACCTAACATCGGCAGAGAAGCAATCTGATAGATCTGCAGTGTCCCGCAGACCGTCCCCGAACTGGCAATGGAGGCGCGTCTGCAGAACTTATGGAACTGAAGTTGTGACTTTGGTTCGGTTAAACCGGATAACTGCTTGGTCAGCCAAAATCGATAGCAACAGCCCAGGACTCACAATGAGGAACGCTGCAAGAAGTCCACACATTGAGCCAAACGTGCCTGATTTACGAACCTCTTCGAAAGCCGTTGGGGACACCTCGGCTGTGAAATTTGCCCAAAGCACTGACCAAATGATCCACCCGACACCCAGGCCAAGGCAACCTGCAGCGAACCTGACCCATCCCCTGATCGCCAACTCACTCGTTTTCCGCATTTTTCCGCCGTCTCTGTTGGTTCAAAGATTACCCGGCGTACCGAGGTCCAAATGCAACGCTCAAGTCGAACGTCCCATAGACCGTTCCCCTGCGGGACGGGCAGCCATCGACATCCATATCGTTCAGGTCCTACGGCTTAATGTCCCGCGATCCGACCGGCCTACGGGCATGACTAACGCCGACGAATCCGTCAGAATGTAAAGATGATCGCTCTCATCTCAGCTCCCACCAACCTCGGACTGCGTCCGCCCCTACGTGGGAGCGTTCCAGGCGCGGACAAGGCTCCCGAGGCATTGCGAGAAGTGGGCCTGTTCCGGGAACTGATCAGCCAAGGAGCCCGGGACGCGGGTATCGTCCTCAGCGGCCGGTACGTCGACGACGACGATACCCGTGCCGACGGACACGTGCGGAATGAGCCAGCGATGGTGAATCATGCGCAACGCCTTGCCTCCCGTCTGACGAGCGTTCTTGACGCGGGCGACTCCCCCTGGTCATCGGAGGTGACTGTAGCGTACTCCTCGGGATCGGTATGGCACTGTCGAGACGCGGCGGGACGGGCTTGGTGCATGTCGACGGTCATACGGATTTCAGGCACCCCGGTAATAGCGATAAATGTGCGAGCGTTGCGGGTGAAGACCTCGCAGCCGCTGTCGGCCTGCACTGGCCAGCAGTCGCGGACATTGACGGTCTCGGCCCGTACTTCGACCGGCAGCGCGTTGTGCACATTGGCCACCGCGAGGACGATGAAGAAGCGACCGAAGCGCGCGCCACCCTAGGCCTCGTGATTTCCGCCGCAAGCGCTATCGAGAAAACGCCGGATGAAGTGGGATCTGCCACGCGCGACGTGGCCAGTGCCGGTTACTGGTTGCAAATCGATGTCGATGTGCTCGATGCAAGCATCATGCCGGCGGTTGACAGTCCCGATCCCGGCGGACTCAACACTTCACAGCTGACGGCATTGCTGGCCCAGCTTGCTCCGGGCGCGATAGGTGCATCGGTAACGGTATTCGATCCTGACCTGGATCCTGATGGACGCTATGCCCGCTTAGTTACCGACGTCCTCCTGAGAGGGCTCAGCGAACTCGGCAAGGATCTCTAGTCCGGGAGCTATACCTACTGAGGCCCGGCAGTGCACGCCGACATGTCGTGAACGATCAACGCCCGGATAGGGTTCCCTCGTGCGACGTCATAAACGGTCCTGATATGCCAGCGCGTCACGGAATTTATTCGATCGTTTGCCATGGCTTCGACGACTTTTCACTCGCCTCATCGAGCCAAGACGATCATGGCGGGCTTCTGCACTGGATGAAAAAGTCAGAGACTCATTGGATGGTTCGGTGACGATTTCGTTGCGAAGTCAATACTGTCCTCTAGCGCAAGGGCGCTAATGACGCGTTGCACTGGCTCCACCTTTAGGAGGTGCCAGGAAAGCTCGATCGTAAAGGACTCAATACCCGGGACAGGAACTGGATACTTTAACAGCTGCAATCCGCGCCACACCTTATCCTCAGGTCCACCACTCCATGATCCAGAAGTATGGGGACCGGCATGATGCTCGGGAAAGACGTCGGTATCGTCAAAGTCTTCGAGGCTACCTTTCAAACGCCATCTGCATCGCACCGTCAATGCATCAGGATCTGGAGTTCTAAACGGCATATTGAAGGGCCTACCAGCACTAAGGGCCTCGCCTTGGTCCCTCCAGTCCTCACCGCTGCTAGCAACGACTACTTCCACTTGGAAGCTAATCTCATCAAGCGTTGCAGCCACACCCCTTAAGGCAATCCTCACATGATCCTCATCGACAAGGATAGGATCGGAAACCCCCACTGGGTATGGAATGCTAAATCTTTCTACGAAAAGAGCGTTCAAAGCAACTTCCCCTCTGCGTCATCTGAAGTGAGAGCCCCAGCCGAAGGCGAGTCCACTAAACCAGACTCTACAGGCACCATCTCACCGCCCAGTGGCCCACCCCACGACGGAACACAGCCACCACCTAACATCGGCAGAGAAGCAATCTGAAAGATCTGCAGTGTCCCGCAGACCGTTCCGGTTACGGACTGCCCTGCTCCAAACGGCAGCCTTTGTGCAGCATAATGGGGTACTTATCGTGTCAGCACCAACCAACCCACATCAGCCGGTACGGTGAAGCCATGAAGGAACCTGCCCCTGCACCCGAGTCCCGTCCCATTTGGCACAGAACTGTGGGAGCGGCAGTCGTCTCCGGTGCATCTCTGTGGCTCACTTGGTCATACCAACCAGTACCCGCAATGTGCCCGGCCATCTACCCTGCACCGGTCAACTGCAGCCTGGATGCCCCTTTCAGTCCCGCAGGTTGGGGAACCGTTGTCATCGTTAGTCTTTTCTCTGCATTACTAGCAGCCAGTGCCGTGAATCGTTCAGAACGAAAAGAAATCGTCCTGCGATGGCTCATGGCAGCACTGGGTGTCACTGCCATTGTTGTCCCCCTGTGGACTCTGGGTTCGTCTGGATTCAGCCTGTAAGCAATCAGAATTCCCGCTGAAGGTTCCCCGGCGAAACAGGGTGAACCGAGAGTCATTGCGTTAGGAGTTACGACATTTAGCTATGCAAAAAATGCGACATTTAACGTTGAAAACCACAATACGGGACACCCCTTTCGGGATGCAGCTCACTTACTAAAGACCCTGGCAACCTTCCAGCTGCAGAAAAGTACCAGTTCCTGAGCCCAAAAGAACAGTCTTTTTGCAGTCGAACAACCCTGCACTCACGAGGCATTGGCTTGCGGCTTGGGATGGGACAGGATGTAGCTAACAGGCACAGAGCGTAGAAAGCCTGGCATTCGCGTGGCTGGATTTCTGGGAGGAAGACGATGAGCCGGATTGATGATCTCCTTGCAGAGTCCAACGACCGTTGGTCGCTGGCCATGGGAAATGCTCAAGGAGCCGAAGATCTCGGGCTAGGTCCTGCTGTGAAGACTTATTACACACGATACGTTCCTGGTGGAGTCCTTGTGTTGCTGGTGTCCGGCATATGGGTAGGAAATCTGGTTTTCGGAGCTGCTCCGTCCGGATGGGCATCTTTGAGTTTCGGTTTCGTGTTCGCAATGGGTGGCGCCGCCATCGGGGGACTTATTTACAACTCCAAGAAGGTCGCGCCCGCTGCACGGCTCAACACCGTCAACGTTCTGTACCCTTTAGCGGCCGACGAGCGAAAGAGCATAAACCGCCAGATTGCGGGCAAGGCACCAGTAGATGAGCAACATTTACCCGTTGCCCGTGCGGGCGCGGTTCAGCAAAGAAAAAGCCTAGCCATGCAACTTGTCGTCTTGCCCGCGTATCTGTTCCTCTTCGCTTCTCAGTTCTCAAGCTGGGTCGAGCGGGGACACCCATTCATTTGGATCATGGCAGTGTTAGCCGCTGCCGCGACAGTCGTTATCGTATTCATAGGGCGTGACTTTAGGCGGACAACACGGTTCTTGACGGGCCCAGGAAGGTAATGCGACTTGGCGAGATTTCGTTCGACGACGTGTCCGCCGCCCAGACGTTCCCGCAGGAGGTTCCGCTCCCGACCGTCAGAACCTTCTCCCGGCAATGTCCCACACCCTGTGGGACATTTGTCCAACAGGGTGTTGGGCAATCCCGCTGATCAGCAGACAGGACGTTCCCGTAGAGGGTTCCCCTGCGGATCGCGAAGGTAGCCAATCGCAACTCATGGATCTACTTTTTGCGTCGATTGAACATAAACATTACGATCAGAGCGCATAAAATACCGACAATTCCGGCCAATACTATTGCTGTAGACAATTTGAGTCTCCTGAGAGGTTTTCAGCTAGCCAGCTGGATAAATGTATCGGCTACGACCCCGGAATCCGCTCCTCCGACAAGACCACATGAAAGTCCAAGGACGGCGGCCCATCGTACTTTGCGCATGATTGCTTCACACCCCTTTACGCATTGTCCGGTGGCAAGAATTTGACCTAAAGCGAACCCTACGCAGGCTTATGGAACGTGTCTATGGCTTCCAGAAGAAAGTGCAATAATGCAACCGGGCCACCGAGAGTGCCGGCCCCTCGAAGCGAGTGCAGGTGGTGTCCCGCAGGAGGTTCGGCTGGCGGACACTAGGGGGTGACATTCAGCGTTGCGAAAAAGCCGCCATTTATCGCTGCGATCCACACCGAACGCGTGAGCGACCGTCATCCTTCAGTTCAACATGTCGATGAAGGTCATAGACTCGAACTACTACCGTTGATGAAAGGTGAGCGTATGTCCGAGTGGGTTCGCATAGAGGCCAGTTCAAAACGCAATTACGTGTGGCTCGGCGTCTGCGGGCAAGGTAAGCCGAAGATCACCGGAGAACCCTGGTACATGCCCGACGGTGTCACCAGTGTCTACCCGTTCATCGAGGACTGGCGTCCTGAAGAACTTCCCTTCCCGGTATGGCTTGCTCCCTACAACGGAGGCAAGAAGTACGGTGACCTGCTGTGGACCGGTGGGATCGCGTTGAAGATTGCCTCCACTCGTTTCATCGAGGCACTTCGCGCCGCTGAGGTCACCGGTTACCGAACCTTCGACGTCGAGGTTCGAGACCACGCGGGCTCGCCTGTCGAGGGATATACCGGCTTCGCGACCGATCCGTTCCCGGGCTCTGACATTCAGAACCTCTACGGCCAGCCATATCAGAACTATACTTTCATCGCCACACAACGTGTCGTCAAGGCATTGCACGATCACGGAGCTGACCAGCTGGAGATCAGCCCCTACACCCCCGACTGACGTCGAAGCCCTGGCGCAGGGAACGAATCGCGCGACCACAAGAGTACGAGACAATCGAAGCCATTGGAGACTTGTGCCGATCGGCGCGAAATTAGCTATGCGGGATCTTGAAAGATTTGCCGTGACAACGAGTAGTGTTCGGGTGCTTTAGTCGGTTCGAACCCATTCTGTCGAAGGTTTTCCCACTAGAGGTTCCCCATCGGGCAGATGCGGACGCTCATAGTTCATTGGAAAATGACTCTCTGCGTTTAAGTAGGGACAATGGCACCATGCGCCTCTATCTGTCTTCTTACCAGCTTGGTGACCGTCCCGAATCCTTCACGAGCCTAGTTCGGGGTAAAAGGAACGGGTGGATCATCATGAACGCTTTTGATGGTGCTGACCCTGATGCGCGGCGAATAGAAACTGAACGCCAGCTCACGAATCTCGCGGGCATTGGACTCACTGCACATGAGCTCGACCTTCGGTTGTACGATCCCGAGAGCCTTTCCGTGAAGTTTGGTCAACCGGACTTTGTCTGGGTCCGGGGCGGCAACGTCTTCACGCTCCGGGCTGCGATGGCCCGATCAGGAGCCGACGCGATCATTGTGGATCGCCTCAAGGTCGATGCCTTGGTCTACGCCGGTTTCAGTGCTGGGGGTTGCGTCCTCGCCCCGAGCCTGTTGGGTCTCGAAGAGTGCGATTCAACGGACGATGCTTTGCTGCAATATGGAGCAGTCAAGTACGACGGCCTCAATATTCTCGACCGGCCCTTTGTGCCGCATCTCGGAACCTCGGATCACCCGGAACGCGAGATCCTGACTCAGGTGGCTGCCGCTTACGCTCAAGATGGCAAACAGTACTGGGCGCTTCGAGACGGCCAGGCGTTGGTGGTTGATGGCAGCAGCGTTGCGCTGCTTTGAGAGAACGCCGGATTGAGTTTTCCGGTCAAGGTTCCATCTACGGGAGGAAGTGCGGAGCTGACTTGCTGGGTCTGGATAAATCATGAGAGCGACTCATAATGGCCTTGACTTGCCATTGAGCAGGGAGGCTTAGCGGGAACCGGTGGTTGCGGTTCCACTGGGCGTGAGGGGTCTTTCCGGAATCGGTTCAAATTCTGAGCTGAGTTCTTCGGTGAAGACGAAGTAGCGGTAGGCCAAGAATCTGAAAATGGTGCCAAGGACGAGGCCTATGACACCACCAGCAATGAAGTCCGCTGTAAAGCTGGTGAAGCCTAGGACGTAGCGTGAGATGACTTGGCAGACCAGGACAATGCCTAGGCCTAATCCGTTCATGAGTAAGAACAGGCTGAATTCTTTCCACACTTGTTCTGAGCGGCGGTGTCTGAAGGTCCAGTATCTGTTGGCGAACCAGGCGAACAAGGTGGCAATCGCTGTAGAGACCACGCGGGCTTTGATGGTGCTGTCGGACATGGGCCCGTGCCATAAGAGCGTGTAAATACCGTTATCTATGACCCAACCCAGTCCACCTACAGTCCCGAATTTGAGGACTTCTCGCCACAGCAATACGACAAGCGCTCTAATTTTATTGGCGAGGTTCATGCGGCCTTTCCGAAAAGTGCAATTCCTTGTCCAAGGATAACAAGCTCAATAGTCGGGGCTGCTACCGCATCTTCGAATCACTCCCAAATGAGGCCACGCCTCACGGCCACTCCTAGCTTTTGCACACGCGGCCAAGAGGACACCGAGCAAAACAGCGGCAATTCCACCCAACGAATCCAACAGCCACACCCCAAGTTCCAGCTAACCCGTACCGTCCGAAGGACAATCCCAAATGGAATTGACGAGTTGAGGAGCGTGTGGGCCTGCAGTCTCTAGATTCGTGGGACATGATGGACTCATGGATCTTCGACAGGGCAAGAAACCGGTTCAGTCCCGAGGTAAATGGGTTTTTCCAACAGTGATGTTGCTCCTCGGAGCTTCGGTCACAGGGTGCGGGCAAGATTCTGGTTACCAAGAGTCGTTAATAGATGTCGCTGATAATTTACAGGGCACCTTCTCGCTTCCACGAGGAACAGGCGTCGGCGCTCCTATCCCCTTGTGGGATACGGTCCTGATTGTCTGCCCTTACAGTGACACGAGTCTGATTCCAGAAAGGTTCGCCAACGAAGTGCAGAATCTCGACACGACGTCGACGGATTCCGTGCAGTGGCTACTCTTTTCTGAGCAGAATAACGTCAGCCGCATTTCTATCGAAAGAACAGCAGTTGACTTTTGCCAAGGCGAGTCACACCCTATCGAATATGAAAGCAACCAGTCCTGGAACGCAGAGAAACGTGACGGTACATGGTCCATGACACCAGTCACGGACTAGTTCCACTTGTCGAAGCCCACTGCCCCGTAGAAGGTTCGGCTTGCGTGCAGTCCAGACCGATCTGTCATGATCGACTCATGACCTGGCCAAAGATTGAATCCATCACGTCGGAGCGTCTACGCCTGGAGCCGCTCTCGGTGGAACATGCGCCAGAAATGGTCGAAGTCTTGGCAGACGCTTCTTTGTACGAATACACCGGAGGCGAAGCCCCCTCGCTTGAACAGCTGCAACGCCGCTACACGTTGCAGGCATTCGGACAATCCGAGGACCGGTCCCAGGGTTGGTTCAACTGGATTGTGAAACCAATAGGTGGCAGCGCGCCAGTAGGGTTCGTTCAAGCAACTTTAGAGCGGAAAGCGTCCGAGGTGGTCGCCAACATTGCCTGGGTAATTTCACCCACCCACCAGGGCCAAGGGATAGCATCCGAAGGCGTCAGGGCGATGGCCAATTGGTTGCATTCTAAAGGCGTGACTGGTCTCGAGGCATACGTACATCCTGAGCATCACGCCTCCATGGGCGTCGCACGAAACCAAGGGCTTCATCCGACAGGCTTGACGGACGGTATCGAGCTCCGCTGGGAATCTTAGAAAGCATCACGTGACCGCAGAGCGTTCGGCATACGGATATGGGTGAGCATCGTAAGCGGTTGCCCGCAGCGCTTTTGGCCGCTGCAACTATTTCTAGGAAATGTTCGCGTTCGAACGGCGTTGTCGCCCGTAAGGAATAATGAGCACAGTTCCAATCAGGAGGCAGAAACTTTGAAGAGGTTCTATGTTGCGTCGAGCTTCAGGAATATCGTCAACGTCCGGTACGTCGCGCAAAACTTGGAAAGCAAGGGCTACGTCAACACGTACGACTGGACCCAGAACGCGTCGGCGCACGATGCGGGTACAGTCACCCTCGGTGATCTGCGCTCCATCGGTCAGCAGGAGAGAGATGCAGTACTAGGCGCCGACGTCGTCGTGATCCTGCTTCCAGGTGGGAAAGGCACGCATGTTGAGCTTGGCATCGCGATCGGTCAAGGCAGAAGAACAATCCTGCATTCGCCGGACGAAGTCATCAACAACCTTGAGTCCACCAGCACGTTCTACCACCTACCCGAGTTGGAGAAGTGCCACGGAACTCTAGATGATCTCCTAGCTATGATCGTCGGCCGAGACGTGACCGTTGCCACTGTCTGACTCGATTCGTGTCACAGCAAGGGTTCGGCATACGGACTATGGATCCAATCGGCAGCACCGTACTCGGCTCTGCCGTGTCGGGCCGTACACGCCGGCGATCGAACCAGTTACATTGAGTTCGGGGCTGGGATGGGATATTCCCATAAGGTCACCGTGCTGGAAACGGGTCCATCAACATGGGGTTTCGATTCTCCCGTCCGTGCGAATCCGAGGGATTGCCAGAACGGCACAGCCACCTCGGCATTGGACGCCACGATACCAAGACGAACGACGGATACACCATGCCACCTACGAATCTCCCCCAATACGAATTTGAATATTTCCCGTCCCAGTCCACGACGCGATTGACCTCCGGCCGTCATCAGCAATCCGATATAGGCCACATTCGGACTCGGGTATCCACGGATCACATCCACAAACCCCAGGCATGTTTAGCGTCCGTGTTGATGCCAGGAGGCAACGCCGTGAGTATTGCGTGGCCGTCAGCCCGTTGAGGATCTCGACCCCAGACCCGGCGAGAATACCCAGAATTTGATTCCGACAAGGTCTGCAGTGATGCCACGTCACGCAAGTCCAACTTTCTATACTCCATGCCCATCCCAACAGCCTATGTTGATCACCTGCAGCCGGACCCGCGATGCGCGCGGGATGTGAGCAACGGAAGGAAGTTGTAACCATCCGCCCCCTAGAGGCTTAGGCTTCGGTCATGGCAGAGAAATCCGTCCGTCGCGTCATCCGCCTGTTTCCTGACTACGGCCATCGGTGGCCACTGTGGGAGAACGGCACTGTTGAGCGACCGACGAAATACACAATGGAGCCCGCGGACTTTGGGCTGTCGCAGGGCCTCACACTCAGACTTCGCACATGGTACGACGCCTGGGATGCCGAGAACGTGTACGACGGCGGTTGGAGCTCGCCTGCAAACAAAACAGCTTGGAACGTGGAGGGTGCCAGTATCGCCGAGCAACTTCGTGAAGAAGTCAGAGCCTTCGCTGACGTGGAATACGACGAGTAGAACCCGCACCTGTAAACGACATTGTCAGCGCCCGGCCAACGTTCGGCTACGGGACACGATAAGCGCCGCGCGGTCATGGACAGGCGCGGTGGGATGCTTATTCTGTGGACCTGAAAACAAACACCAATGTGCCAGTAGTCGCCATTCGTCCGTACCGTCTCTCGGACGCTGCAGACACCATGGCGATCTTCCTTGGCGCAGTGACCGAAACCGCTGCCGCCGATTACTCGCCCGAGCAGATTCAGGCGTGGGCACGGCCAGAAGCGCGCGAACTGTCCACCTGGCACGCCGCGATGAACGCGCGGAACAGTTACCTGGCGACCGTGGATGGAAAGCCAGCAGGCTTCTCCGACGTAGACCCGAAAGGGTATATAGACATGATGTTCGTTTCCCCGCGGTACCTACGACTCGGGGTAGCACGCCTCCTGCTTGCCCACGTGGAGGCTCACGCGCGCGCAGAGCGTCTGGCAGAACTGACCGCCGATGTCAGCATCACGGCCCGACCGTTCTTCGAGCGCTACGGGTTCGTCGTCAAGGCAAAACAACATCCCGTGATGGTCGGCGTGCAGCTAACCAACTACGCAATGACGAAGAACCTGCTCGGCAACTGATCCGCACAGGGAATCAGACTTCTCCCAGCAGCAAGAGTCCCGCTTAAGGTTCGTTCTACGGGCTGCTAAGCGCTTTCAAGGTGGTGGCTACTTCAACACCGCCATCGGGTTTGTTGATCTGCCGGACATTGTCCAGCTTCGTGCTCAGCCCGCTTCTTTCGAGCTCTTCAAAGATTTTCATTACCGCTGGGTGCAGGACAGCCTCGACAAGTTCTGATTGATCACCCAGCCAGGCCGTGACAATCTCGCGCCGGTGCGGAAGCTCGCCGAGCTCGTAAACAGAATCAATAGAATCAACAGAATCTTTGCCTAGCGGTCCACCGATGGCCAGACACAACACCATATCAATCGACTCGCGTTCACCGGATCGGAGGGTCGTCCACAATTCACCAGTCGGCTGCACGCCTAGCTCGTTTGCCGCGGCATACAGCGCACCGAACTCATCGTTCATTTCGGAGTCGCCATTCTCATCGGAATCGTCGATTCGTATGACTGCACCAATAAATGGTTGTGCCCATGCCTCACGGACCTGCACTTGTGCCTTCGCTCCATGCGTCCGGATAACGGCGCTTGCCCGCTCGTGTGCGCGGTCTTGGGCCTCATGCATTGCTTGTTGATTGGCGTGGTGTCGTTCGAGCGCGACAGTGGCAGTCTCTTCATCCACGACGTCTGCCAGTTCTTTTAGTGGAACGTCTACATCACGAAGTGCTCGAATCAGCAGTGCAGGTCTTAGCTGAGCGGCTGCATAACTTCGATACCGGCTGGGAGGGTCGATTTCTGCGGGCCGAAGCAATCCCACCTCGTCATAGTGGTGGAGGGCTTTGACCGTGATGTTAGTTAGCTGGGCGAACTCGCCGATGGTGAACATACTTCGATCATTGCCCCTCCTCCAACCGGAGGATCAAAGCTCAGCTGCCACCTCACCCGAACGATGATTCTCCGGACCGTCGAGACGCGGGCTGGCCCGGCTTTTGTGGTGCCCGCAGGACGTTCCGCTTGCGGAGCGGTAGAGAATGCGACACCAGAGAGTCCTGGCCGATGGTGGAACTAGCCGCAGGTTCCCTGTTTGTAGAATCGAACGATGGTGTTGAGATCAATGTTCGTCGAAGTTGAGGCGTGGTGTTTTCGCGTGCTCGGCCACGGCACTCTCACGTCGTTGCGTGCCGAAGCTGGCGGTCAAATGTCTCATCAGTTCCGCTACGACTCCGACGAGCAAGGCACTGTTGCCGTCAAGGTCCGGCCTGATTCCACCGACAGGATCAGTCGATGCCTTCAAATTCAGCGAATTGCTGCCGATGCTGGCTTCCCATGCGCCCGGCCACTGACCAGAGCTGACCTACTCGAACCGGGTGTGGTGGTCAGTGCTGAGACATGGCTTGCTGGCGGTGAAATGCACTCCGGTGGCGAGGTTTCCTTTGCCGCTCGGTCAGCCAGACTCTTGGCGGGTCTGATGGAGATTCTTGAATCACAGTCCCCCACCGGGCTTGGCGCACCGCCTCCGTGGATGCACTGGAATCCCCCAACGGGTGGCTTGTGGCCAACAAATCCAGTGGTAGACGCCATGAACCAAGACCTCGTACCTGGACACGTGCATGACATTGCCCGTTCCGTATCGCGGCGACTGGCACAAGGAGTCTTACCCCTAGTTGTTGGGCACGGCGACTGGGAAAGCCAAAATCTTCGCTGGCAAGGAGACCTCCCATGGGCGGTCCACGATTGGGATAGCCTCGTCGCCCTCCCGGAAGCGGCTATCGTCGGTGCAGCATCCGGCGCCTTTGCCAGCACCGCCACCCCAACACTGTCAACCATCGAAAGCTCGGGAAATTTCATTGACGCCTACCAGCAGGCGCGTGATAGACGGTTTACCGACGAAGAGCAGGAGGTTGCCTGGGCCGCGAGCTTGTGGCCTGCACTGCATAACGCCCGCGGTGAAAGTCTCTTCCAATCCCCGCCGGTCGCACTGGATGCGCTCACCTGTCAGGCACCGGAACGACTCCAACGCGCCGGTGTCCCGTAGAGCGTTCCCCGTGGGAATAGATTTACAGCAAAAGACCTGCCCAGGGGCCGACCTGCCTGCCGAGTTCGTTGGAGTGTCTCCGGATTGACTGCTTCCGAAGGCTACCTTGATCTACTCTGGTTGAATCGCAAGAAAACCAGAAGTGTATGGAGAATCGACCTATGAACCGTCCTCTGAATGAGGGTGAGATCCTGCTTGTCAACGCACTATTGGCGAATGTCTCAGATGGCTGGCGGACTTTGACTCCGCTGGAGGAACTGAATGTGCGTGACATGGACGACGGCGGGATGGGAAGCTTGCGGTTCGAACCAGCGAACACAGACCGCCATTTCGGCAGGCAGCTGGTCGAAGGCTGGTATCTGGATGCCGACGAGATACCAATTTCTGTGTCGATAAACATCGATCAGTTCGGTGAGCTGTACGAACTAGACAGCTGGAAAGTCGACTTCGCAAAAAGAATCAGCCTGCCTGATCGAATTAGCGACGTCCAGCACGGTTGGATGGAGCCAGGAATTGGGCCGCGCCCAGCATGACCTTGTTGGTTGCATATAGCGGAACCCGACAGATTTGATCTACCGAAAGCAGAACAGCGTCTACTTCATCTTGGCCAACTCACGGGCCATGAGTCTGCATGTCCCCTAGCCCGTTGGCGAATTCAATCGGTCGTTGCACCACCCCCTTTGTTGCGAGGTGTTGTGCATGCATTCGAAGACGGAACGGATTGCTAAGGAAGCCCAGTTTTGGGTGTTGATGGCCCAGGGGTCGACGTCGATTGCGGCGTGCAACGCTGTAGGAGTGGATCGAAGAACCGGGCGACGTTGGCGGCAAGCAACTGGCGGGCTGATCCCGCGGAAGAAACCGGAGCTCTCGGGCCGATACCTGTCGTTGGATGAGCGGCTGAGGATCGCTGATCTGCACCTTGCTGGGGGCAGCGCACGTTCAATCGGGCTGCAGCTGAACCGCTCTGCCTCGACTATTAGCAGGGAGCTACGCCGCAACGGCACCGAGAGGGGTAGGCGGGGCTGTGGGACGTATGCGCCGCATGCGGCCCAGAAGAAGGCCGAGTTGCGTGGCTGCCGGCCTAAAGGCAGTAAGTTCGACGACGTGGAACTGGCAGATCTGGTGCAGGCCAAACTATGTGTGAAGTGGAGTCCCCGGCAGATCAGCGACCACCTCACCGCAATGTTCCCGGACCGGGCCGAGATGCGAGTATGTCCCGAAACGATCTACCAAGCACTTTATGCGCGGGGGCGCGGATATTTGAGTTCTGACCTGCATCAACACCTCAGGACCGGCCGTGGCGTCAGGAGACCTAGGCGATCTGCTGGTAATCGACCTGGCAAGATTCCGGACATGGTCTTGATCCGTGAACGACCTGTAGAGGTCGATGACCGGGCTGTGCCGGGACACTGGGAGGGGGACTTGGTGCTGGGGTCAAACTGTCGTTCGGCGATCGCCACATTGGTGGAGCGGCAAAGTAGGTACACGGTGTTGGTCCATCTGCCCCACGATCACGGTGCCATCGCCGTTCGGGAAGGGCTGGTGAAGGCCATCAACGCTTTGCCGGAGCGCCTGCGTAAGTCGCTGACCTGGGACCAAGGAACCGAATTGGCACAGCATCGGCGAATTACCCTGGCGACGAAAATGGGTATCTATTTCTGCGACCCGCATTCACCCTGGCAGCGTGGAACCAACGAGAACACCAATGGACTCCTGCGCCAGTACTTTCCCAAGGGCACGGATTTATCTGTGCATTCACCGAAGCGGCTGCTGGAAGTCGCCACCGAGCTCAACGACCGGCCCCGCAGGATCCTCGGCGGCAGGACCCCGGCGCAGGCCATGGAACAGCTACTATCGGAAGCAGAGAAACCCTCTGGTGCGACGACCGATTGAATTCGCCGTTCCTTGAACGGACCACCTCAGCGTCCGGAATCTTGGCCCCTAGTAAGAACGACACACCATCGGCGTCATAGTGCCCGTCCGCGTCGTTCCCAATCATCCTGCTCGGCAGCTTCCTCATCCCAGAAGTGGCTGTCGCGATGACGAACATATAAGAGGTATGTCAGGCTCACGATGCCCAAAAGTAGCCCCGCGATGGACGAATAGTCACCCAGATCCCACACAGTAAGGGTGGCTAAGCGCAACACCACAAGAATCAGCTGCAATACAGTCCATGCGGTCCACACAACAACCTGGACGCGGAAACTGCCGCGCGTCATCCTAGGTTGAAGTCTCTTAGAACGCCGAGCCTGGCTCATGTGTTGAAGGCTACAAGCGTATTAGCGAATTGGGAACATCACCGCTCATGCTGCATGTTTTGAGCTAGCACCCTCTTTGGTGGATCTCGCCGTCCCGCAGAGCGTTCCCCTGCGGAACGCGACTGACGGAGTCGTCGCGATGGCGCTGAGCTGGTTTCGATGACCCATGTGCCTACCGGCTTTGGGACACCTCGTCCACCCCAGTTGGGGCTACGACGCCGCTTTGAGCGTCCTAGTGCTCGGGTTTTGATGTGGCAGTGACTACATCTAGCCTGTTGTCATGTCGTATGACCTTGCCGTGTACATGCCGGAAGCCCTTAGCCCTGAAGCCTTGACCGCTGTGGCGATGAGTCCCCGGGGCTGCAACTAGACGAAAGTGTCGACACGGACTTGTCCGGACCCCAGTTCCTGCGCCTGCTCCGCGGTAAAAAAGCGGCCTACTGTTCCACCCTCGAAGGCCCCTACGACGTCGAAGCGGATGACATTCCGGATGAGGTCACCGCCTCGGTCCTTGGCGTAGGAACCACGTACAGCATTCTGGTCGAAGGTAGCGATCCGGTCGCCATCCCCCATGCCGTCCGGTTCGCAAAACGCCTAGCCAAAGCAGGGCAAGGTGTGGTCATGGATCTCCAGACGGATGAGCTCTGGCCCAAAACCAGCACTCGCCGAGCCGCCAAACCCGAGAAAGACACCATCGTCGACTTGGTGGACGTGCGCTGGTACCACCTCATGGACGAAGTCCCGGACGACTTCCCGCAGCGATACCTAGACCTAGCCCGGCAAATCCTTCCCGAGGCGGTACCTACGCGCTTCGGCTCCTTTGAACCGTTGCAGGGGAATCTGGCCAGGGATGGCGACTCAGCCTTCACTGCTGCTTTCGCAGGCGAATACGGCAACAGCCTATTTGCGAGGGGCACGTTCCCTGTCTCCAGCACCAGCTTCAGCGGTGTGTTCGGCGGCAACACAAATCAGGACGACTACTTCCGCCAAGGTGACGTACAGACCGTCTCCCTCAACATTCACCGGACCGTCCTGGAGGAACCCGCGTGGCGCAAAGCCTTCGAACGATTCATCGTTGCCGTGTCCACCGAACTGCGCAGCTTCTATACCACCGTGGAGGTGGACCCCGGCTGGCACTGGAACGGACGCTCACTATGGACTTATGCCTCGCATCCCACCCGGTACCACCAAAAAACAAACACGGGCCGCTGGCAGGGACTCACCACCCACCCAACATGGATGTCCTGGTTCTCGCCGCTGTACGCCAACCTCGTCCGGCCACACCTGCAAGGCACCATTCAGGAATACCCGGAAGGATTGCTGCACAGCTTCGGGGACGGGCCGCTGGACAGCCCAGAGATCATCGAACGTTGGCCCGATGCGACCCAGTGGCTACCCGCAGAGCTCACGGCCGTTGCAGACCCCAGCGGCAAGGAGCAATTCGCAGACTTCATGCCAGAAAGACTCACTCAGATGCTCATAGCACCTCCCACCAAGCCGAAGTTCATCTACGAGGTGTATCGACCAGGCGAACGACCCCTATGCGAAGCAACAGTACAGAGCGATTCTGGGCATAGTTCCTCAAAATCTCGCAAGCTGGACACATCCAAGGTGCAACCTACCAACCAATCGCTCTGAGTAGGGAAAGAACGCCGCTAGGAGCCCAGGTGATCACAACGACGGCCAACCAAGTCAAACCTGTCCCGCAGGAGGTTCCCATGTGGACAGCCGTATCTAGCTCCTCGTCACCGATACTTGGGACGATACAACTCGGCGGTGTCGGACCGGCAAAGGAGATTCCTGTCCCAGGTTTAGGATGATCTGATGGGGAATAGATTGGGGCGAAGCGTATCTGCTCACAAGCCGCTATACATTGAGATTCGCATTAATGCCTCTTTAGACCGGGTGTGGGAGCTGAGCCAGGATCCGCAGGCGCACCCCCGCTGGGATCTCCGGTTCTCACGCATCATTCCTATCGACGTAGACGAGCAGCGCCAGGTCCGCTTTTGCTATGAATTTCTCCTTCCTCTGCACACTATTAAGGGAACCGGGACCTCGTTGGGACACCGCCAACGAGCCGATGGCCAAGCAACTTCGGTACTCAAATTTGATACGGCAGACCCTCTCTCGCCCATTGGCCCAGGGGCGGGATACTGGAGGTATATCCCCACGGAGGACGGGCTCCGGTTCATCACTGGGTACAACTATGAGCCGGGCATGGGTCTGGCGGGGAAGGTCTTCGACAGCCCGATCATCCGCCCGGCGCTTGGCTGGGCAACGGCACTAAGTTTTGACCGCCTTCGCTTGTGGGCCGAATCTGATCTGGAACCCCAAACCTCTCGGAACCGCTGGTTCCTGGACGCCGGAGCAAGGATAGGCGGCGTACTGGTGGCAGTTGGGCTCTTTCGCCGGGCACTCTCTATGCGCAGTGTAGCGATGGCAGCATTGGGCACGGCAGCAGTCGCGATTGCCTGCGTATCCGAGCCTCATTGGTCGGTCCCACGGGCCGGGCGATGCCTACGCAAAGCACCGGATGAACGATCAGGACATGCACCCTCGACACTCGCAGGCCTACGGGAGCCCGACAACGCAGGAATTGCTACCAAGCAACCGAAGGACAAGAAATAGGTATGCCCTCCATTTTTGAAATTGAACTGGGAGAAGACTTTCATCGCCTGCATCCGATGATGCAGAAACGCTTCGGTGTTGATGTGGAGGCCGGCTATGCCTGCGTGGGGACAGGCGTTTTTTCCGAGGTCCGCCGCGGAGCTTGGTGGACGGCGCCTTTTCTGCGCTTTGGTGCCTTCCGCAACATCCTGTTTCCAGATCATGGAACCAACATTCCGTTCACGATCGAGAATTATCCCTACATTGACGGTTTTGGGCGCCCTACCGTCACCTTTATCAGGACACTGCAAATGCCGGGCGCCAAAAAACGCCGATTTGACGCGACCATGGTGCACAGCATGAAACGCGGCGCCATTGTGGACTACCTTGGCACCCACCAGCACCTTGCCACGGACCTACTTCTGGAAGTCCTCCCTGATGGTTCCTTGCACCTGCAAACGAGCGGGCAGCGGTTTTATGAGGGGCCCGTGGCATTCGACTTTCCTGCCATTGGCACCGGCACGGCCGATGTCTACGAAAGCTACGACGAGAGCCGCGGTGTTTACACAATTCAGGTACAGGTGCGGAACCCGCTTTTTGGTTTCCTCTTCGGATACAAGGGCGAATTTACATGCCAATTCCCGGCCACTGTCGGCGAGGCAACACCTATTGGCCTCAAACCTGTCCGAGAGGAAATACGGGAGTAGAGACAACATCTGCAACTGACGCTGCCATCAATAGCGAGGCAACAGCCATGGATGCTGGCTACCTTCGACGGCTACATCGAGGATCCGCTGAGCAGCACTCGCCGTCCCGCTGAGCGTTCCGGTTGCGAGTCGGCCCACGTCTCAAGCACTTGCTTGACAGTTCTCTAGTCTCCGTCTGACCGTCGTTTGCGTTCACGAGCGGCCGCCCTACCTAGGGGTATGGTCACCAACAACAGAATAAGTACCGGAACCCCCATTGTGATGAATGGACTGAGGCGTAGAGGTATCGCTACTAGCCCACCAATGAAGATGGACGCCACGGCCCCAATCCAGACGATTCTGGTGTAACGCTTGGCCGCGGGTCCAACGTTGTGTGCTTCCATGGGTCAACTCTAGTGACGGAATTGGAAGAACGATGGGCTGAATCTCAGAAGTAACTGCCCGTTTAGGGCTCCTCTCCCGACGGTCAGAACTCGCTCCCGGCAATGTCCCACACCCCGTGGGACATTTCCAACAGTCCGTTGGACAGTCCCGCTGATCAGCAGACAGGACGTTCCCGTAGAGGGTTCCCCTGCGGGACCTCGTCGTGACTGTTTCGCTGGTCGACCAGCTTGGCTTCAAGGCGTAGTTGGGTATTGGCGTGGCAGACACGGCTGATCAGGAGCGAACCATAGGCTGACAGCATGAGCATCTACCCCCTGGACATATCCGATGACGGAGCACTGTCCAATGCCTACCTCATTGAGTGCGCAGCCAACGAACAAGCACGTCCGGGTTGGCTCGGCATTGGCGCGGAGGCACGGGCACTTGGGTGGCGTGCCAACGATGGATGGACCAATCACCTGATCGGAGCATGGGATCACACCACGCTTCTGGGATTTGCGGCATCCATGACATCAGACGATGTTCCCGACACGACCTGGATCTTTACTTGGGTACATCCCGAACATCAGGGCCGTGGATTGGGCACAGCTCTTGTGCGGGCAGCCGAAAAGGAAAGCCCACAACAAACGACCCGATTCGTGACCAGCGCCTACCGGAGAACACTCGATGAGATTGCGGCTCTCGAAAATCACTTCGTCGGGCCTCTAGGATATACGGCTGCGACTACCGAAACGGTCGTAGAACTGGATCTGCAGTCCTCAAGGCTGGTCCATCCGGCAGCCATTGACGGCTACACGGTATCCACCTATATCAATGGCGTGCCAGAACGGTTCCGCGAGCAGGTAGGTCAGCTCAAGGGACTGGTGGATGCGGAGGCTCCCAACGGCGAGCTGGGCTGGAGCGAAACAACCGTCTCACCTGCCGAATACGCGAGTGAAATTGACCTGTGGGTGGCGCAAAGATCCACTGTCATCGAGTCAATTGCCGTGGATTCAGATGGCGATGTGGCTGCCTGGACGTGTCTCGTCACCGCGAATACCGCGAATAAGCCGGCGCATATCGAGGGGACTCTTGTACTTAATCAGCATCGTGGGCATGGTCTGGGTGCCGCGGTAAAGTTGGCCAGCCTAGATTCCGCTCGTGCTCTGGGCAATATTCAGTTCGTGAGAACAAGCAGCGATGACCAGAACACGTGGATGCGCTCGATCAACGCTGCGATCGGTTTCGTACCTGTGGAAACCGAAGTGCTCTTCCAGAAAATACGTACAGCTGCCGAGTAGACGTGGCAAGGACCTTGATTGAGAGAACGGGCCGGACTTCCCGGATCAGTCACCTTCTTTGCATTATTGCCCTGACTCTTTTGACGAAAACCCGTCCCGCAAGAGGTTGGGCTTACGGAAATGGAATCACAGCGCGAAAGCCCCCTGGCATTTAGTTCCCACGCCTTCAGGAAATGACATGTGAGCGGGTCTGGTAAGGGTCACGAGACGATGTTTAGGGGTTGGCCCAAGAGCGTAACGAGTGTTTGCAGGAATGCAGCGCCGTCGGCACCGTCGATGATGCGGTGGTCGGCGGACAATGTTAGGCGTAGTTGATGTCGGATGACGATCTTGCCGGCCCGGATTACCGCTTCGGGAGCTGATCGACCGATAGCCAGGATCGCACCTTCGGGGGCGTTGATGATGGCTGTGAATGACTCCACTCCGTACATGCCTAGGTTACTCACGGTAAAGGTGCCGCCGCTTAGTTGGGCCGGGCTCAATTTGCGTTCCTGGGCTGCAGCGGCCAAGGATTTTGTTTCTGTTCCGAGCTGTGATGCGGGCTTGTGCGCTGCGTCCAATAGCACCGGAACCACGAGACCGGCTTCGACTGCCATGGCTACCCCAATGTTGATGCGTCCGTGGAGGAGTTTCTGGCCACCGTTCTCTGGTGAGTACGAGGCGTTAATGCCCGGGTGTTCCAGCAAGGCAAGGGCGCTGGCTCGCACGATAAAGTCGTTCATGCTGATTTTCGACCGCCCCATGGCCTGACGCTGGGCATTGATCTTCTCTCGGAGCTGTACCAGTTCCTCGACATCGGCCACTGATGTCAGCGAAAAGTGCGGGATAGTGCGGCTGCTTTCGCTCAATCGGGAGCTAATGACTTTCCTGACGCTAGTGAAGGGGGTAATGGCGGATGCTCTCAGCATGTCCGAACCGGCTTTCGAGTCCCCGGCCGAGGTCTTGACGGCATCGTGCGTTGCTTCATCTCCGTCGCTTGGAGCGGCTGGGGGCTGGATCTGCGCTGCCGAGATCACGTCGGAACGTACAATTCTTCCGCCAGGGCCTGTGCCCGTGAGGAGTCCAATCGAGATTCGTCGTTCTTTGGCTTCTCTTCTCGCCAATGGTGAGGAGAACGCTCGAGCAGCTAATACCGGGGTCTCTTTGAGCCCGGGTGTTGGCTCTTCGTTTCGTGCTGGCGTGGCCGAGGTGGCCAGCTCAAGCCCCGAGACTGCCTTTGGTGTAGACGGGACAGCCTGCACCGGTGCCGGCGCGTTGTCTTTGCCATCATCCAGGAGCGCGATTGCCGCCCCGATTGGCGCGGATTTCCCTTCCTGAACAAGTACGGCATGGAAAATTCCGGCTTCATATGCCTCTTGTTCCATGACGGCCTTGTCGGTTTCAATCTCGACCAGAATGTCACCAATTTTGACGAGTTCACCTGGCTTCTTGAGCCAAGCGTTGATTACTCCCTCCTCCATGGTGTCGGAGAGTCGAGGCATCTGAATTTCAATCATGGAAGACCTTCTCTCTTAAGAGCGCCGGGCCACAGCGGCAAGTGTTTGACGGATAGCCTCTTTTGCGTCCTGCGCCGATGGCATGGCAGCGGTCTCGAGGGATTTTGCGTAGGGCATGGGCACCTCGGCCATCGCGACCCTGCGAACCGGGGCGTCCAGCCAGTCGAATGCGCCGTCCGAAATGGTCGCTGCGATCTCGGCACCAATGCCGTAGGTCAGCCAGTCGTCTTCCAGAACGACGGCACAGTGGGTCTTTTTGACCGAGGCAATGATTGTTTCCCGGTCAAGGGGACGCAAGCTGCGCAGGTCCACCACTTCGACGTCGATTCCGTCGCTTTCCGCGAGCTGCTTTGCCACGTCAAGGGCGACGGCGGCCATCCTCGAGTAAGAGACAACGGTGATGTCAGCTCCTTGCCTGGTGACGGCGGCCCGTCCAATCTCCGCGGTCGTGTTATCGTCTGGGACCTCGCCCTTGGTGTTGTACAGCGCAAGGTTTTCCAAGAAAAGCACCGGATCATCGTCACGGATCGCGGCCAACAACAGAGCCTTGGCATCGGCCGGACTACTGGGAGCCACCACTTTCATGCCAGGAATGAAGGCGTAGAAGAGCTCAATGTTTTGGGAATGCGTCGCCCCCAATTGCTGACCGCCTCCACCGGGTGTCCGGATCACCAAGGGCACCTTGGCCTGTCCGCCGAACATGCCGTAGATCTTGGCAGCATGATTGACGATCTGGTCAAGTGCGATGAGGGAGAAATTGATGGTCATGATCTCCACCACCGGACGCAACCCCAGCATGGCTGCCCCAATGGCTGCTCCGGTGAATCCTTCTTCGGCGATGGGAGCATCCCGCACTCTCTTCTCGCCAAACTCTGCCAGCATCCCTTGAGTGATCTTGTATGCGCCTTCAAACACCCCAATTTCCTCTCCGATCAGGAATACGTCGCTATCACGGCGCATTTCTGCCGCCAACGTGTCATGCAACGCCTGCCGGTACGTCATGATTGTCATGCTTGTTGTCCTGTCTGAGGGTAAGCGGACGACCCAAACAAGGGTTCGCCGGGTAGCCGCCGGGAGTCGTTGGGTACGGGTGAGGCGTAGGTGTAGTCGAAAAGAGTCTGCACTGAGGGGTGTGGGCTCGCCTCGGCAAAGTCCACCGCCTCTTGGACCAACAGGATTGCTTGCGCATCAATGCGGGCGATGTCGTCCTCTCCCAACAGCCCGCTGGCACCGAGCTTGGCAGCGAATCCAGCAATAGGGTCAGCATCCTTTAAAGCCGCGGCCTCTGCTGGAGTCCTGTATTTCGCCGGGTCGACGACGGAGTGTCCGCGCAAGCGTTTACTCATAGTTTCCAGCAAGAAAGGTTTTCCGGCGCGAGCACTGGCGAGTGCAGCTCGTGCAGCCTCCCGCACGGCGAGGGGATCGTTGCCATCCACCCGGGTCGAAGCCATGCGGTACGAGGCGGCCCGCTTGTAGATCTCAGGCTCTGCCGACGATTTCTCCACTGTGGTGCCCATGCCAAGACCGTTGTTAATGACGACATACACAATGGGCAGCCCCCACAATGCGGCGATATTCAGGGATTCGTGGAAGGCGCCAATATTTGTGGTGCCTTCCCCCATGATGCACATGACCGCTTCCGACCCGCCAGCATAGTCAATGGCCAATGCAGCTCCGGTTGCCAGTGGAATCTGCCCACCAACAATGCCGTAACCGCCCAACAGCCGTGATTCCATGTCGAAGAGGTGCATAGAACCGCCCCAACCTTTGGAGACGCCGTCGGACCTCCCATACAGCTCGGCCATGATCCGGCCCGGAGCGATACCCCGGCCAAGCGCGTACCCATGCTCGCGGTAATTCGTAAACAAATAGTCACTTGATTCCAGTGCGGACATCAAACCCACCACCGTCGCCTCCTCGCCAAGGTTCAGATGGCAGTAGCCACCTATTTCGGCCTGCGTGTAGGCTCTGGCCGCTCTTTCCTCGAAGCGTCGAATCTCCACCATCTGACGATAGAAATCCAGCAATCTCTTAGGTTCCAGGGAATCGATCTGGACTGCTGGTGATGTTGTGGTACTAGGTCGATTCTTCACACGGGGGGAACTCATGGAGGTCTCCTTCCTTCGCTCTCTTGGAGCCAATGAATCCTGATTATCTATGGATGGCAACAATCGCTGAATGAAACTAGATCGTATCATTATAGAATGGGAGTAGCAGCACCTCGCAGCCAGCTCCGTCACAAAGGACACCATGCACGAAAAACACACCACCGGCAGCCGAAAAAAGGGCCGACCCAGTGAGGATGAACGGGAAGAACGCAAAACGGCCATCCTCGACGCCGCGACTGAACTGTTCATCCGCAACGGCTACGGACAAACCACTGTCGACCAGCTGGCAACCGCAGCCCAGGTCACCAAACGCACTATCTATTCGTATTTCGGTGACAAGGCAGTGGTTTTCACGGCCGTCATTGAACGATTCCGCCGCGACACTGTAACCCGCAGCAAATCATCGGGGGAATCCTTGGAAGATATCTGTACCAAAATCGTCCATGCCCTCCACTCTGACCAAGCCGTGGGATTGCACAGGCTGATGATCGCCGAAGCTGTGCACTTTCCGGCTCTCTCCGCAGCATTTTATGCCAGTGGACCCCTTGGCTACATGGAGTCCATAGCCGCGAGCCTGCCGCGATCAGTGCCGCAAACCGAAATGCCTTTCATGTCAGAGACCGTGTTCAGCCTGCTTCTTGGCGAAAAGCATCGTCAGCGCCTCCTCGGGCTAGCCCCCGCTCCTGACAGAGAAACAGCCAGCAAGCATGCTGCGGAAGCGCTCCGGGCACTCGGATTGTCAACTGCCTAAGCCGTCCCGCAGGAGGTTCCCCTGCGGACAACCCCCAACGACCTCGTTGCCGTCCATGCTTTGAGCGACCCGACCGGCCGTTGCCGGACCGCCTTGCGGGACGGCATGGGAGCATTGTGGAATGCCTACCTTTGACCTTCGTCCGCTGCCGGCCGGACAAGTGGAATTGCACGATGCACGACGGAAACACCGTTGGACCGTCCATCTGGAACCATTCGAGATCGGGGCCACCTCCGTCACCACGGCGCAGTACGCGCAACTGATGGGTAATAGCGAAACAGGCTCCCAAGCACCTCTGGTAGATATCAATTGGTTGGAAGCCATCAAGTTTTGCAATGCAGCGTCAATGAATGAAGGTCTTGCCCCTGCATACATCTTCGAGGCAGGCGAGGTGACTTGGCAGACCAACGCCTCCGGGTACCGCCTCCCCACCGAAGCCGAATGGGAATACGCGTGCCGCGCTGGCACAGTGGGGCCACATTATGGCCCCCTCGATGCCATTGGGTGGACAGCGAATGACAAGCTAGAGAACCCGAAAGAAGTTGGTCAAAAACTACCCAATGCATTCGGACTCCACGACACCCTTGGAAACGTCTGGGAATGGTGCTGGGATTTACTCGATCCGGCCCGCTACGACGATTACCGAGTCTTCCGCGGGGGAGGTTTTGCTGATAAGTCGTGGAGCGTGCGGGCTTCGACGCGCCGCGGTGGTGCGCCTGGGATGAGCCACCCAGATCTTGGCCTGCGCATGGCACGGGGTGCCTTCGATGATGCACAGGCAGCGCAAGGTTGGTCAGCCGAGGCTGATTCTGAACGGGGAAAGATCACTGGCATGCTGCCATCCGGGTGGACGCCCCGGCGATACTGAGGCTGACCAATGCAGGCCAGCCCATATACACGGCGGCGGGTGTCCCACAGGAGGTTCGGCTTGCGTACAGTCCAGACCGATCTGTCATGATCGACACATGACCTGGCCAAAGATTGAATCCATCACCTCTGAGCGTCTACGCCTGGAGCCGCTCTCGGTGGAACATGCGCCAGAAATGGTCGAAGTCTTGGCCGACATTTCCCTGTACGAATACACCGGAGGCGAAGCCCCCTCGCTTGAACAGCTCCACCGCCGCTACACGTTGCAGACATTCGGACAATCCGAGGACCGGTCCCAGGGTTGGTTCAACTGGATTGTGAAACCAATAGGTGGCAGCGCGCCAGTAGGGTTCGTTCAAGCAACTTTAGAGCGGAAAGCGTCCGAGGTGGTCGCCAACATTGCCTGGGTAATTTCACCCACCCACCAGGGCCAAGGGATAGCATCCGAAGGCGTCAGGGCGATGGCCAATTGGTTGCATTCTAAAGGCGTGACTGGTCTCGAGGCATACGTACATCCTGAGCATCACGCCTCCATGGGCGTCGCACGAAACCAAGGGCTTCATCCGACAGGCTTGACGGACGGTATAGAGATCCGCTGGAAATCCTAGCAAGCACCAAGCGACCGAAGGAGGTCCCCCTGTGGAACGTTTTGCGGCTATCTGGAGAGTTCCAATTTTCAAAGGTCCTGTGCCCTGCCCCCATTTGCATGTTGAACGCTGCTTCCGCGGATCGCCTACACCGGTACCTATCTATACGGACGGGGTTATGCGTGGTTCGTTATTGCATGACCTCTGACAGTTCTTCTGCGCTCAAGGGGCGATCAGCGTAGGCAAGCCGAATAGCAGTGGGGTCAGGATTGCCAGCATCAATGCTTTGATGAACGAGGGCGAGGGCCACTTTTTCTGCCACACGAGCAGAAGCCAAATTGTGTGCGAGCAGGTACGCGACGATTGGAAGATCCGGGCGGCTAGCCTTGGCCTGTCTCACGGCCTCGAGAGAGAGCTCGGTGGCAAAGCCCTGGCCCTGTGAGTCGTAGGCGAAGCGGTATCCCAGATTCCAAAATGTGTCTTGTTTGATTGAGCATCCACCGTAGCCAATGATCGTCTGGCTTCCGGGTTGCCTCACCACCCAGGTGCCGAGTTCATCACGATCCCACGAGAGAATCCATTGATCTAGCATCACGCGTGTTTGTTCAGTGTCCGTATGTCGAAGGCTGGGGAAATGAGCCCAAACCCGCGGATCGCTACAAATCAAATGCAAGCCGGCGACGTCTTCACTCGTCGGGCGATCTAGGAGCAAGCGCTTCGTTTCAGTGATCATTTGAGGATTCTAGTGAGGAACCTTGGACAATCCCAGTCAGCATTCCGTATACGGGACCGCGGAGACCTCCGACCGAGGATGTGGGTTAGTCGCCTATGGGAGATTGGTGGTCGCAATCGGCACTCTGAGTGCCTTGACCGTTCCTGTACTTACCCCAGAGTTGGCCGTTTTGATCGCTGATGGAACTGGCTCCCGTTACCGTTCAGGCACGGGGCTGGAAATGCACGCGGCCTATCCACAAGAGAAGACCCAGGGCATCAGCTAGCCACCTTATCCTCGTCGATATCCCTGCCGCACGAAGTGACCGCCGGCACGCTCACGGGTACAGCCACCGATTGTGCCGACCCTGTTGGGAGCGAATTCGACGAACGTGTGCGTGGGGGTGCGATGACCAGGGTCACTGCCGCTGCACCAAGCACCAGGCCAGTAAGGGTTGCGAGCGTAAAAGGTTCATCAAAGAGGACAGCCCCAATGACAGCGGTGGTGGGGGCCACCAGGAAAAGCAGGGCGTTCAGTGCTGCAATACCGAGACGATCTAAGAGGTACCAATAGAGTGCGTAGGCAATGAGCGTTGGAACGAGGGCGATCAGGAATGTCGAGAGCCAGAAAACAGGTGTGTTGGGTGGGCTGAGCGTTCCGGTGAGGAACGCAAGAAGTGTCAAGGCGAGTAGCGTGATGGCCGCGTGCGTGGAGAGCATCGCGAAGACGCTCAAGTGCGCCGAGGTGCGGCGCTCTTGGAAGGTGGCAGCAACGAGACTCGCCAGTGCGGCCAGCGGCAGGAAGTAAGCAAGAGTCGGGGAGGTAGCAGCCGAGAGGTCGGCAGCAACGATCAGTGCAACACCGACCGCCCCGAGCACGAGTCCCAGCCATTGCAGCGCTCGGACATGGATTCCCAGCAAAGGACCAACAAGTGTCGCCACCAGCAAAGGCTGAATAGCGTCGATCAGGGCAGTCGTCCCCGACGAGACCCCCGCACCAACTGCCAGGTAAATGGGAAGGACATAACCGAACTGGGCGAACAGGCCAATGGATAAGTGCGGGCGGATATCGCGCCAGGCTGGGAACACCAGCGCACCACGGCAGAACCTCCGAGCCGCGATCGCAAGCAACAAGGTGGCTCCGACGATGTAATAGCGCCAAACCAACACGGTCAGGGCAGGCGCTTCGCCCGTGCCAATCTTGGCGATGATGAAGCCAGAACTCCAACTCAGGACGAACGCAGCAGATGCTCCAACAAGAAAAGCCCACGCAGGTATACCGATCTGTTTACTCATGTGATTGAGTATACAGAACGGTATAGTTGCCTCATGACTGATGTGACACCACTCGATGCACAACCGCACTACACGCCGGGGGCCGCGAAATTGCTCGCGGCCGCCTCGGACCTCTTTTACCGTGAGGGAATTCATGCAGTGGGTGTTGATGCGATTGCATCTGCCGCAGGGGTAACGAAGAAGACGCTGTACGACAGGTTCGGATCCAAGGACGCACTGATCGTCGCTTACCTGCGCGAGCGGGATGCCCGCTGGCGGCAGTACCTGGAAGCGGAACTCGCCCATCAGCCCAAAGGCAGCATCGAACGCATCTTGGCGGTCTTTGACGCTTCCGGGCGGTGGGCGGTCGACAACTGCGAGAAGGGCTGTAGCGCCATCAATGCTCACGCTGAGATGAACGACCCCGTACACCCGGTCGCAGTCGAGACAACGCGCCAGAAGAAGTGGTTACGCGACCTGCTCGAGCAACTCTGCACTGAGGCCTCCATCGCTGACGCCAAAAAAGCTGCTAACACTATGATGCTGCTTTACGAAGGAGCCCTCGTTACTACCGGAATGGGAACATTCAGCGGGCCTTTTACCACCGCCCGCGAGTCGGCAGCTCATATACTCACTGCCCTGAATGCCAAATGCGATCTAGAAGTTCAATGACCGAAACCTAAGCACCATAGGATCCGAGAAACCGGTACGGGCGTTCATCGCATGCTAGATGAAACCTCCCCTCCGCCTTGGATACCGCAGCCGTCAGGACAAGTGAAACACCCCGAGGATTTCCACAAGCCCTACCTAGCCTGGAGCCGCCACTCCACGCCAGAGACCATCCGTCGCAACCTAGTGACAGAAACACAACTGCACGGCGACCTCTATTCCAGAAGCCCTGCACTGACCGCGGTATCCGTCGCGGGGGCCTTGCATGTGTCGCCCAGAACACTTCAGAAAGTTTTCGAAGCCGAGGAGCACACCCTGAATCACATCATTCTCGTGAGCAGACTGACGCGGGCCAGAACTCTCATGGAGCGCGACCGCACGAGCATTTATTCCATCACCTGATCGGAGTCCGATCCGGTTACTCCTCCGCCTCGGCGTTCAGCCGAGCCTTCCGTTCTCGTTTCGGGCTAGCACCCCGCGACTGGCGGTACGGGTACCTTCACCCCATCGCAGAATGACCGCAAGGAGTCCACGGCATCCAGAATGAATCTTTTCCGGTGGTGCTCTGACCGTCGACTCATGCGATCCGTATGCTATGTGGATGACATCTGACACTGAACGGTTCCACAGTCGATTGCGCGTGCGGATGCGTGCCCGTGCGACCGATGAGCCTAACCGCGCTTCTAGCCAGTTAGAGCTTCTGTTCGATCTCACCTTCGTTGTTGCAATCGCGAGCATCACAGCGCAGCTAGCTCACGGCATTGAGCAAGGGCAGGGCATTCAGACGATTGCGCCGTTTCTGCAGGTGTTTTTCGCGATCTGGTGGGCGTGGATGAATTTCACTTGGTTCGCGTCGTCGTTTGATACCGACGATGCGCCCTATCGGTTGCTAACGATGTTGCAAATGGGCGGGGTGCTTGTTCTGGCTGCCGGCGTTCCTGCCGCGTTCAACGATGGCGACTTTCTGGTCGTGACGCTGGGGTATCTCCTCATGCGGCTTGGCCTGATCGCCCAATGGATTCGTGCGGCCGTGGAAGATCCGACTAGTAGGAGAACTGCGTTACGATATGCGACTGGCATCGCAGTCGTTCAGCTCGGGTGGATCTTGCGATTGTTGTTGCAACAGGCCAATCTCCTGCCCGCTCAGATTCAACTGGCCTCGTTCGTCACACTCGCGGTTGCCGAACTCTTCGTTCCAATGTGGGCTGAACGCCATCGCCGCACGAGCTGGCACCCTCATCACATGGCAGAACGCTACGGACTCTTCGTGATCATTCTGCTAGGTGAGAGCGTTCTTGCCGCTTCAACAGGGGTGGCGGCGTCGCTGAACGCTGGAGGAGTCAGCGGAGCATTGATTACTATCTCTGTCTCAGGACTGGTGATACTTTTTGCGCTCTGGTGGATCTACTTTCTGGAACCCATCGGTGAAGGGCTCTCCGCGAATCGGGACAAATCCTATTTCTGGGGATACTGCCACTACGCCATTTTCGCGGTGCTCGCCGCACTCGGTGCAGGACTCGAAGTCGCGGTCGAACAGACCGGCCACCATCTCGAAGTCTCGGCCGCGACCGCGGCGTACGGTGTCGCTATACCGGCTGGCCTGTTTCTACTCTTATTCTGGGCTGTCCACCGGCCAGTCATCACACACCAGGTCGTTCACCCATCAGTAATAATCCCCGCAGGGGTAATAGTCCTGGCCCTGCCACTGAGTGTCTCTCTCATCGGAGTTGTCGGCGTCGTTGCCACGATCGCCGCCGTATGTGCACTGGTGGTCGGGGTGACAACTATCAGGCGCACAAACGTGCACGAGTCGAACTAGCCAAAAACAACAATTAAGGTCTTCGCAATTAGCGCGAACCAGAACTACAACTAACCACGAAGCCGCGAACAGTCCCATATGACGTTCCCCTGCGGTCATGGATATGTTCAAACTAAGGACGATCTGACCTGTGCACAATTCTTGAGCGTGAATTTCCGTACCGATCATCTGCAGACCCATATAGCTGAGCATGAGCAGCCGGTGCTCGGCAACGACTAGTTATCTGCGCTTGCCTCCAACACTTCAAACAAGCTGCAGTTTGGCCTCACTTCACCGGTATCCACCTTTCAACGTCAGGATTTCAAAGTGACTCCAAAAAACTCATTGACCCCTCCCACGCACCAGCCGGTGTTCCTCTCCCACTCTTGAAGTTTCACGGTGATCTGAGCGTCCCAATCCGAATTGGCGGATCGAAGTGCCAGCGTTATCCCGTGGAAGTTTGGGAGCTTGCGGCAAGCGACAAATATGCGATTGCCTCTGAGGTTTTCGGCAATACCTCGCTCATGAACGATTCCGAGAAATTCGCATCTGCGATCCGTTCCCAGTGGGATATGGAGGGTGTCATTGAACATTGGTTAGACGGGTTTCGCGGAGAAACATTCGTTCAGGGCGCCGAAGTTGAAGGTCATGGTTCTTTGGACTTCGCAGACTTTAAACGCCGAGGATTGGTCTTTCTTTAGAATCATTGTTGAGGGATCGGACGGTATTGTGTCGGTCGAATGGTTGGACTCCTAAAAACATTGTGGCCAGTCGAGCCTTTGGATCGACTGGCCACAATGTTTTTAGCTGGTTAGTTGAGCCCAATCCTTGGATCGGTCGCTTCGGTGATCGGATCGACCGTATGATCTACCGAGGGCGCTTGTCCAACACCCTGCTCCGTTTCTGGTTCCGGCTCTTCAACCCGGAATCGCTGATTGGTTGGCACGGTGATTCTTTGAGGATCTTGGCTGGAGTCGAGGCGCCTGATGCCTAGGCTGACCTCATATCCATCTCGTTCCAAGGCCAGTACCTCTACCCTGATGCCGGCATTGTTGACCAGAATGTCGCCTGTCCTCACTCCCAAGACCGGGCGAATATTGGTTTTCCGGTTCACAGCTACTTCAATTGGTGCATTTGGCTGGGCCTCCTCGACGGCCACCGGTTCCTCTTCAACGACGTTGGGCATTCCCGTGGTCTCCGTGGACATGCTCTCTTCCTCTTGGGTAGGCCCGGCTGTCGCCCTGGCCTGCACCGGTTCAGGATTCTGCGCCGGGACAGCCGCCACCGTTGGTGTGGGCTCGATTTCCGGCTTAATAATCCTGATGACGTCTATGTCCGGCAGGTCCCCGTTTGCATAGACGCTCTGGAGCTCTTGGTCCGTGCTGACGGTGATCTCGACCCTTCCGTCGCGGGCATCTTCTGCACTGACTAGCGTGCCGTTCAGGATCAGGTGCCGGGAGAGCCGGCTGCCCACGGTGTGTGGCGCTGCTCCCTCGACACTGACGTAGTCACCATTGAGGACTGTGTCCATCGTCGTTTTGAGAACGGTGGGCGCCTTGTCAGTGATTGCTGCAAAGTCATCGTCACCCCAGGAATGGATCACGGCGTTGCCGTCGTGGAACTCTCCCACCTGCAGTATCACCGGTGCTGGATCAACTTCACCCTGAACCGTCCACAGCGTCAGGTCTCCACCCTCCCCTGGATGGGTGGAGAGGACAGTGACGCGCTGGAAAGACTCAGAAACAATATCCCGCAGTGTTTCCAAGTCGAAAGTTCTCGCCGTCAGGGATACGACAGATCCAGCCGTCACCTCCTCTATGGGGACACCCACGTTCCTGTCCAACCACACCCCGAGCTGCGCACGATCAGTGGAAGACCGCTCACCCCACTGGATAGCCTGGTCGGCACTGAGAACTTCAACGGTGCGCTCCTCCCCCGTCTTTCCACGGAAACGAAGGCTGTACTCTCGTTCGTCATTGCTCACGACGATTTCGACAGCACCACCGTAGCGGGCCGGAGTAGATGCCACGCGACCAATGACTTCGCCATATCCGGTCAGAGGGCGTCCGGTGTTCAGGCCCGTGTCGGAGATGATCAGATGCTGCTCGTCAGCAATCCTCACCAGGTCCCCAGCAGTCAGCGTGCTGATAAGGCGCTCACCAACGGCCGGCTCAAAGGCGAACGCACGGCCCTGAGCTGCCAACCCCATGGCCAGCCCCCGTACCCGACTATCGCGCGTTTCAGTCTTCCACCCCCGATTGAGGTACCAGGAACTGATCCGTGCAGACCACTTGAACCCCTGTTCCTTGAGCAAGGAAACCGTGGCGGTGTCGGCCTTGTCGGTGTTGGTGACCAACGACCCGTTCTTGGTGTGGGCGATCTTCACGATTCGGGCATCCGTTAGTGGTTCAGCAGGAACCTGAGGTTCCGGCGTCAGGACATCAACTGGTTCTTCACCACTGCTGGTGATAGCGCGGGGTGCAATCACCGGGTCGACTGTGGCTGCGGCTCCGGTCAGTTCTGGACCCTTCTCGGACGTTGGGGCAGGCAGCTCCACCGTTGTCACGCTGAGGTGCGAGTCAAGAAACTCCTGGCCCGCAGCTGCAGAGTCCAGACTGCGCTCAGGCGGGAACACATCTGGGTACTTGCTACTCCGTGCCTGGGCGAGCGTGACTGGTTCCCAGTGGAGATCCCTCTCAATCACTCCCAGTCCGCGCCTGAATTGCTCCAGTTCTTCAAGGGAGAAATCCCCGTACTCTCCATTGGGGGCATCCCCATTGAGCACCGTAAACCCGGTAGTAATCTTTGATTCTTGATCGTATTCGGTGACCCACCAGTCATTCCCGCCCAGGAAGAAGTGCTCCCGCACGAGCTGCTGACGATCAGAGAGACCTTCCTGTTCAGTGAAGCTGCTGGCTGGGTAGAAGGCGTGGCCACGCATCACCTGGTTGACCTCGTTCCCACTGCTGGCCGTGACCGCGGGTAGTGATTCGAGCGCGGCGGCCGCAGCCAACGTGGATGGTTCAGCTGTCGCGGAGGGCTCCGGAGCTGGCAGCTCAAGTGAAGATTGAGTTACCGTCTCGGGCTCTAGGGTCATACCGATGCGGTCAATGGGCCTTTCGGGAAGGTCACCGTCCCAAAGGACTGTCTGAACGTGCGGACCGTAAAAGCCCACCCGCTTCCTGGAGCCGTCCGTTGTCTCAACGGTGGCCTCCCACGTGAAGTCGCCTCGCGGCCCCATCGTGGGTCGTTCCTTGACTTCAATGAGTTGCCCGATATGGAAACGATTGGAGCCGTAGGACTTGTCCATGTTCAGGTAGCCCTCGAACCCGACCCATGACCCATAGACTTCTGGGCTGAGGTCCCGCAGGCGCAGCTCAGTCACTTTTCCGGGAGCGCGCAGCTTGGCGCGCTCTACGTTGTCCAGAGCGCCGTATCGACGCGACAGCACCGTGACATCTGCGCCGGACTTTCGCTTGCACGAAGTGCTTTCTGCCCGGGGTTCATCCACGGGCCGGTACCTAATCCCGACCAGTCCCCCACGATTGACGGAGGTGATCACGACGTCATTCTTGATGGTGGCCTTACGATCAATTTCCGTAGACACCACGACGTCACCGACGCGAAGCTCATTGACATCGAACGTCAGCCCATTTTCATACAGAGCTGCGATTTCATGTTCGGCGAGCTTGCGACCTTCCTGCACCTTGACCCGTTGAGGTTTGTAGTGACCAAGCTTGCGTTCCATCCCACTGTGCGGATCGACCAAGGAATAGGAGCCGTAGCGGTGGAAAGAAATTACGTCCCCCCGGTGACCAAGTTCCGGAACATCCTCCAGCAAAGTGTCTCCGGGGAGCAGATCACTCTTGCGCAAAGTCGCTGCGTCTTCTGCCTCCCTCACGGCCCGGGCGACGGCCTCCAAGGCTTCTGCTTCGGGGTCGCGGACATTGTGGAGAATCACGGGGGTAGCCAGTTGCCCGTATCCGCGAACTTCCACCCGGCTCTGCTTGCCGTGGGAGTCGGTAACGATCCAGAGAGGTTCGTCCCTGACAAGCTCACCTGTGAGCAACTCTGGTTCTGCATCGTGGGTAGTGATCCAATGCTGGCGTTCATAGCGCATGGGCCGGCCCCACATACTCACCTGGTGCCCGTCTGCCGGCACCCTGCGATCCCACACCACCAGATCAGTCTCTGGAACGTTCAGGAGCATGCATTCCATCTCATTGAGAGCGGAATGATCCCGAGTAATCAAAACCACCTCATCGTTTCCCCGCAAACTCAAAGTCGATTCGTCCGTACTGTCGCTGGCCCCAGCTTTTGCCAGTTCGACGTCCCATTGGCCGCTGGCGGTTACTCGCCAGGTCCCCGCCTTTCCCACCCCTGAGACCACATCCCCGACCCGCAGATCACGGCCCCTGACGGATGCTGTGTCCTTATACAACTGGGTCAGTTCAGCACCGTCGAGAGTCGTGACTTCGGTGGCCTGTTCAAGGTTGAGGGCATCGTCAGGAGCGGTGGCCATATTCAGCCCCAGATCATCGCCCAAAGCCTCCATCTTGGCCTTGGCCTCGTCCAAGTCTTTCTGTCGCGGGAACTCATGCTTCAAGGCGACCGCTATCTGATCCACCCGCACTCTGGATTCAGTGGTTCTTGTCTGGGACCGGCCAATATGTTCTTCCAGGCTGCCCAATACGTTTTCCATCCGGCGAATCAACCCGGCTGAATCGACGCCCTCGCTGAGCGAGCTGTCACTAACAAAGACAGAGATTTCCGGAAGTCCAACAAACTCGATGCGAGTGCCGTTGAATTCCCGGCGCAGCATGACACCGGTACCTCCTAGCTGTCCTGCCGGGACGACCTTGGCGTCACCACCACGGAAAGCCACGAGCACATTGCCGATCTGGTGTTTGAGAGCATTTCCCGCTTCGACCCTGGCAGTCAAGGTTTTCCCGGCCACGACCATGGAAAAATTCTCTCCGCTGGTATCTTTCAATGTCGGCAGAACATCTGCCCAGATCCGCTGATGTTCGTTGGCTGTCTTCTCGAAAGCCTCCAACTGATGCTGTTCACGAGTCAGTGCTTTCCGGGTATCCCAGAATGAGCGTTGCAGGGACTCCAGGGTCGCCACATCGTTGGCGAGGTTCGCGTACTGGATCATGCGCTCATCCCCGGATGCTAGCGCCTGCATTTCACCGGCCATGAGCACAAAGTCACTGGAGACATCATCGACTTCACGGGCGTCGAGCTTGCCGTTTTTGACCTGTCCGATGAACGCAGCCTTGCGTGCCACCACGGACCACATGCGCTGATCGAAGGTGCCTTCTGTGATGTAGTTGACGATTTCAACCTCGGAGTTCTGATTGCCTTGACGAATCGCCCGGCCTTCTCGCTGCTCAATATCGGCAGGCCTCCAGGGAATATCCATGTGGTGAATGGCCGTGCACCGGAGTTGAACGTTGGTTCCGGTGCCCATGCGTTCGGTGGAACCGATCAGCACACTGACCTGTCCTGCCCTGGCGCGAGCAAAGAGACGATCCTTCGCGGCGTCGTCCTCAGCATCGTGAATGAACGAAATCTTTTCCCGCTCCATCCCGGCTTCGACGAGTTCTGCAGCAACGGCTTCATACATGGAGAAGCTGCCATCGGCGCGCGGGATTGACCTGTCACAGAAGACCAGTTGCAGCCCCCCAGGTATAGGGGAGGTGTCCCCCAACTTGTCCGTGTAGACACGATCCTTGGTGAGGTTGTGCACCCTGATAATTTCGGCGGCCACCATCGTGGCCCTGCCTCCATCTTCATCACCATCAAGATCCTTGAGCCGTCCATCCAGTGCTGCGGCACGACCGTCATTCATGATCTTGAGCAGGTTATCTTCACTGGGGTCAGTGGGCAGGTTGTTAGCCCGGTGCGCCAGCTCCTTCATGTAGTCGACCACCTGGTCACTGGCGGGGCGGCTGATAGCTCGACGGGCTCCCCCAGCAATGCTCGGCAATGCCGCCGTGATGTCATCACTGGTAACCGTGGAGGTGAACTGTTGATTCAGTTTCAGCAATTCATGAACATTGACGAACTTCACCAAGCGGTTGACTGGCTTATAGCTGTCCCCGGCAGGGGTGAGCTCCATGCGTGTCTGAGCGCGGGTGAACTGGTTCCCCCAGGCATCTACGCTGTGCAGCTTGGCGGCCGCCAAAAGGTCAGGACGCAGGTAGCGCTGCATAACCCACATTTCTGCCATGGAGTTCGCCACGGGAGTTCCCGTGGCGAACGTGGCCACCGCGGGCTGGTAGGTCAGAGGGTTAACACCGGAGCGAACCGCAACCTCCGTTTTCAACTCGCGCAAACTTCTGAGCTTGTAGTCAATATCCGAAGCTCGCTGCGAACCAACATGACCCAGTTCCTGGAAGTCACTGCTGCGGCGCAGGTTCTTGAAGTTGTGGGCCTCATCGACAAACAAGTAGTCGGCCCCTGTCTCTTCAAAGGTCGTTCCAATGTCTTTGTTGGAGATGAGCTTTTCATGCCGGACCTCCAAACGTTTGATTGCTGCTTCGAGCTTCTTGGTACGGACCCGATCCTTCTCACCATCGCTGGGCAGGTCCTTCGCGGCCCTTAACTCGGAGATCTCCTCTTCAAGCCAGACCTTGGACTTGTTAGGGTCAACCTCGATCTTCCCGAAAACCGAATACGGGGCAATGACAGCATCCCAATCACTGGCAGCACTGGCCGCTACCCACTTCCTGCGTGCGTCCGGCCCTTCGCCGGCAGGAATCGGCAGGACATTGGCCATCGGATACCACTCGTTGAACTCACGGGCTACTTGGGACACCAGATGGTTGGGGACGACAATCCACGGTTTCCTGGCAATGCCGGTTCGACGCAGTTCCATCGTGGCCATGATCATGGTGCCGGTCTTGCCGGCACCAACTACATGGTCCAACAGGCAAGAGGGCTCATTGAGGATCCTGGCCACGGCAGTGCGTTGATAAGCGTGAGGGTTGAATTGGGTGCCCAGGCCCGGAAACGCCATGGCTTCGCCCATGGCTGTGTAGTCAGGCTGGACGTAGGAGTTGAAGGCCTCATTGTAGGAGGCCACAATCCTGGCGGCCCGATCCGGATCCGCCAACGCCCACACTGCGAAGGCATCAGAAATGGTGTTGGCTTTCTCCCTGGCCTCCATCGTGGCTTTCACGTCCTCGACCTGGCGTTTGTTGCCCTCGAGGTCTTCAATGGTGCGCTTGACGCTCACCGAGCGATTGTTCATCACCAAGGTCAAGAGCTGGGTTGGTGAGCGATCGTCCGTTCCGTATTGGAATTGCACCACCGCATCGAACTTTGACTTGGGAGGACCCTTGACCTCCCACGCCTGGTCCACCGGGTCTGCGCTGACTGTGGGAGTGACTTGGAAGACTTCTTCGCAGAACGCTACGTAGTCACCTTCGGATATGTAGCGGACCCCGGGGCGGATATTGATTTCATGGCCCTCAATATCCTCAGGCATAACAGAGGAGAGTAGATCCACGTTGACTCCGAAGCGGGTATCTACTTCATAGTGCTGCCGTGCGATGGCAAGTTTCGTGCGTACATTGCCCGATAGATACGTCACCCCAGCCACGAGGTTGCCCGTTCCTGGTTCATCGAACACCAGCGTTCCAAGACGCTCACGGGCAGTGTCCTCATCGACTCCGAGTAGCTCGGCAATTCGATCAAGACGGACGACCCGATGCTCGTCCAAGCAGATAGCCAACGCATCGGCTGGTGATTCTGCCGAGTCTCGTTGTGGAGTGACGGCTACGACGTCCTGGCTGAAAACAGCTGTCTTTTTCGCTTTTTGGGTATCGTCGTCGAACGATTCCAAGGCCAGCAAAACACCAAGGTCAGCGTCGCCACCCAAGAACACTAAATGCTCCTGAACCTTCGTCCCGGGGATAGGTTCACTGGCGTCCTGAATCCACTGTGCCTGAACATACTCAGGGACGTCATGCCGTGATCTCTCCCTGGCGCTGAGGTCTGCCGGCAGGGATTCACGCCAGCTGGATTCAGCTTCCTTCAACCGCTTCCCGATGTGGGCTTTGCTTGCCTGACGCTCAGGACCCAGTGTGAAGCGATTGATGGGTCCGAAGTGGAAGGAATAGTTGTCGTAGGCGACGTTCAGTGCTTGCCGGGCACTGTCGCGGTCTTCAAGGGGAGCACCGTGACGCTGTGATTCAATCACGGCCCTGGCATGTGATTTCAGGTCCACCAGTGCCTTGATTTCAGTCAAGGTCACCTTATTGCCGCGGGGACGTACCCACGCTTCCCACAACCCATCAGCGGTGCGGCGTTCCACGCCGTCGCCAACACCATTGATCCGCATGGATCCGACACGGACTTTCCCGACCGCGGCCCTCACTGTCAGCCCCGGCGCAAAGACCTCTTGGCTTTGTTGGGCAGTAATGGCCGGAACTGGGGCGTATTCAAGGGCAGTATTCTTTGCAGCATCCACGATCGCGGAAAGGCGGGATTCGACGGCGGCCGCCAAATCGACTCCTGCTCGTTCGCGCACGGACACGGTGAGCTCGTTGTACTGACCCTGTCCAACAATGACCTCGCCAAGCACATTCTCCGGATGATCCGCGAAGTATTTATTGATCGAGACATCAACGATTTCGCCCGTAGTCTTGTGCGTTGCACCGGTGGTGGCGGTCTCCACCCAGGCGTTGATGGCATGTTCATCCGGAACGCTCTCGTCAGGACGCCGACGAAGAATCAGAACGTCAGCGACAACTTCCGTTCCAGAGACGCGCGAGAAGGCCTTAGCCGGCAAACGTACCGCACCCACCAGATCGCCATAGCGGGCAATCTCTCGCCGCGCTTTCGTTCCTGCAGCGTCCATGGTGAACGCACTGGTGACCACGGCGACGTATCCGCCCGGGGCTGTCAGACGCAGGGATTTAGCAATGAAGTAGTTGTGGATGTTCAGCCCATTGGGATTGTGCCGGGCATCAAAAACTGAGAAGTTCCCAAAGGGAACATTGCCGATGGTGGCGTGGAACGAATTCTCCGGTAGGGCAGCCTTTTCTAAACCCTCCGCCCGTACCTGAGAATTGGGGTAAAGGTAGGAGGCGATCCTTGCTGTCACCGGGTCCAGCTCGACACCGACCATGCGTGCAGATGAGGGGGCTAGGCCAATGAAGTTTCCTGATCCGCAGCCTGGTTCCAATACGGGCCCGCCGGTGAAGCCGGCCCTGCCTAGTGCGGTCCACATCGCCGTCGCAATGGCAGGGTCAGTGTAGTGAGCGTTCACCGTGGTCGCAGCGGCGGCTCCACGCTCACTCTCGCTGAGAAGTGATTCCAGCCTGGATCGTTCTGGGGACCATTCCTCACGCCACGATTCAAATATTTCTGGAACGGCTCCCCAGGATGACCACTGGGCCAATACCTCTTGCTCGGCAGCTGTCGCATACCTGCCAGCAACATCAAGGGCCTGCATGAGCTCAATGGCCGCCATGTTCGCCTGGGCGCGAGCCTTCTTCCCCGACGGGACAAGCACTTGGCCACTGGGAGCGAAAACGACGGGAAGACCGCCCTTTGCAGGACGGTCTTCCAGAGAAAGTGACTGAGGCGGGGTTACTTCTCGATCAAGGGTTGCCCTGTTCTCTGCATCCAGGTCCCCACTGTCTGCATCAAGTACTGCCAGGCTGCTTGGTTGCTGGCGTAGTCCGTTTCGCTCAACGCCACTGCTTCGTCCAGATCGGCTGTTATCGGTGCTCGCGGATCCGTGTCCTGCTTCCAGACCACGAACAGGCGTTTGATGTAGGTCGTCATTGTCGGTGAGATTGCCACTCCTTCGCGGGTCTTCTCCAAGGACATGAAGGTCTTCACTCTCACGTGTTCCGACTCGAAGATGTTCTCCAGGGGTGTCCTTGTTGGCGGGTCCTGCTCCAGGAGCTGCCAACGATCCTTGTTCTGGTCCCAGGTCTTCTCGTACTCGCTCCAGTCCGGGACCATTACTGGTCCTGTTTCCTGTGCTGCCCAGTGATCCGCTCGGTTCATGGTTCTCTTCGCCTACCAATCCAAATAGAAGTTCAAGGCTCAATGAGCTTTGATCGGGGTTGTTGTTTTTCCTGCTAGCCAATTTAGTGCCCTCCACAGACAGTCTTTTGAATGAAGAAAAGTAGTCCGCGGGGATCCCTGGAACCGGGGCCACCGCGAACTACTGATGGGTTCGCTCAGGGGCGAACACTGGCCTAGAGAACGTTGCCTCGTTCATCCATTTCATCGGCAGCCATGTCCGTTGAGTCGTAGTAGTGCGGGGATTCGTCGTAGACCATCGGGTCCGGTGTTGGGCGGTTGATGTCAACATTTACGAATGTCAGATCGACTGCAGCTGTATCGGCATTGATGCGGTGCCCCAGGGCGGCCTGCCCCTCCTTGGTCAGGTAGGCGACTGGTTCGTAGGCCCCGGAGACGGTGATGCGGTCCCCTGACTTCAAGGATGCAAAGGCATTCTTGATCAAGTTGGGCTTGTTGATGGCTACGTCGTAGCCGACGATCCCGTCATCGACCCACTTGTTGGTGTCCCGATCAAAGCGCTGGTGGTCCTCGATGAGGCGCATCGTGAGGAACTTTCCCTTGGCCCCCTCACGCAGCACCGGGTCATCTCGCAGGTTTCCTGTCACCGTGATCTTGTTCAGTTTCGGCTTGGCCATGAGAGGCACGCTCCAATTCATTGATCCGTCACTAGCTGATCTGCCAGCACCTGGTGATTCGGATAATCGTGCTCCCGCATATATGACACACACGAAGCAGGCCTGGTGGTCCTTAAAAAGGGAAGGCCTGCCCCGCACCTCTCCTAAGAGGTGCGGGGCAGGCCTTGGGTGTAGCGATTCCTAGTGCAAGGTGGTGTGCTCGGCGGTACTGATTTCTAGTGTGTCGACGATGTGGTGGGCTTGCGCATCGAGGGTGTTCTCGCGAAGCGGGGTGCGTGGTTGATTCGTGGGCGAGGTGCCTTGCTGGTGGAGTTCTCCGGCAAGCTCACTGCGGCCCACGACCGTGACAGCGGCCTTGCCTGGTTCAGCGAGGGAGCTGTTTTCGCTGACGATGACATCCGCTTTTTCAATGGATTGAAGGATGCTTCCCCGTAGGTAGACAGGCCCGGTCTCTGATCGGGGGTAGTCGAAGTCGCTGACGTGATCGATGACGGTCCACCCACTGGCTCCAAGCCACTCCAAAGCACTCTCATCACTGATTTCTTGTGAGGTATTGATCTGGAAGGCTTCGGTGGCAGTCTTGCCTAGAAGCCAACGATCGGTCCCGACACGGTACAGCGTTTCCTCCCTGTCTCTAGGAGAGTTGGGTTCATTCTCGCCCTTGGCCCGGGCAAGAGTTGTGATTTCTTTCCCATTCCCCAAGTCGACGTATCCGACAGTGTTCCCGTCCTTGTGAACTTCGCTCAGATGCTTCCACTCTGACTTGTTCGCAGGAGCGTAGTCACGAGGCTTAATCGACTCCCACGGCAGGCCGCCCTCGACGCTGAGTGACTGAGTGTTCTCGGCCCCAAACATCACCGCAAAGGGGGAGGCTGCGAACGTCCGATTAGCAGCGACTTGGTACAGTGCTTCGACCTTTCTCGCAAGAGTGAATTCTGCAGTTTCACACTCTGCGGCAAGATCAAGAAGGTTGGGATCGTCGGCAGCAGCCGCCGTCCAGGCAGCCTTTTTCGCAACATAATTCGCCCTCAGATATGTGACGGCTTCCACTTCATCGGGTGTTAGTTCAGGTAGTCGAAGGACCCCAGCTGCAAAGGTTTCAACCTCATCGAGAACGACGTCTTCAAGCAATATGTCCCTGATTTCCTCAGTCATATTCTCCAGTGCGTTGGCACTGCCTATGGCTCGGATCGTTTCGTTGCGTAGGAAGGCTTTCTCAAGATCCGCACGCAGCACCTCCGGAAGAACGGTCTCCCCGAAGTTGTCCTTCAGATAGGCTTCGAAGGCTCCCGGCACTGACGCAGGGGTGAGGGCAACGTCGTTTGCCTTGCGTATCAATTTTTCTGGGTCGTAGCCTGCCCATATTTCATGGCCAACATCGTCGACAACAGGCCAGGCGTGTCCTGCCGGCAGTACGGTGCCATCTGCTGCCATGTCTTCAACACTTCGGACCTCGACCCATGCACCCAGGGATTCGAGTACTTCAATCGTCTTACGAGTATCCTCATTGTGTTCACCGGGGCCGGGGTAAACCATGTAGGGATTCCCGGGCCATAAGGTGCCCGTCATCTCCTTATCCTCCAGCACCTCGTAGCGAGGGTCATGAAGGTCAATGCCGTATTTCTCTTTGGCTTCATCCGGGGTCATGCTGCCTGGAAGGCTTGATCGTGCCATCAGTATCGCCTCTCTTAAGAGTCTTGATTTCTGTCTAGAAGACCAGAGCTTGGTCTCTTGTATCGGATCTTCGTTGTTGCCATCTCAGACCACGTGTCGGAACCAGGGAGCTGACTCTCCCACCAGGTGGTTTTGGGAATTTCTCCCATGACGGCCACCCGAAGTTCAACTTCTCCGACCTGCCCCGTCTGGATTTTCTTGATGGGGGATATTTCGCTCGTGCTTTCTCGCGGAAGTCCTGAAACGGCAACTGGTTCACTGAACAAGGTGCCGTCAGCTTCAGTTTCAACGGCGAAGCGAAAACCAATGGTGTCTTGGGGAATAGGGACAAGCTGCACTTCAACCAGGCTATTGATGTGGTGGTGCCACTGATCCTCGTCATGGGTGAGGGTAAACGGCTCTTTGCCATTGCTGGCTTCATCGGGAGTGTGTTTTTTGTTGCGGTTGCACCTATCTGCCAAACCCTTGATGCGTCCTCGCATGGCTACCAGGTGTGGATGCCATGTTGTTAGAGGCGAAAGCCCGGGGGCGCCTTCTTCCCAGACTTTGTATTCGGCGCACTGTCCCGCGTACAGCTCGGCCGTAATGTCGGTGTGGAGGTACCAGCAATTGGGGATCTCTCCATCAACGATTTTGTACTCAACCTTGAGCCAATCGACCCATTGGCGAAGATGCTTCCAGGCTTCCTGCTTCTCTGTCGTGTCGGTAATTTCTCGCCATCGACGCCCAAACCACACCGGTGGGGCGTCATCGTCCGCTGCCTCAACATCCTGATCAATATAGGGAGGCAACTGGGACTCGGATCCTTCCACAGCAGGGGTGTTCCGCACGCCGTCACCATCGTCGTCAGCTCCTGTGATACTGGCGTCCCAAGGAAAATCCGTCTCCGCATTGTCCGCAGGATCCGCTGTTGATTTGGCGCTCATGAGGTTCCTCCCGCTTTCAGGTGCAGTCCGTGCTGAATTCTGGCCATCAGTCGGTTGACGGCTTCGGCCGCGGCCGCCTCGACGTTGTGGCAGGGCTGGCTTTCCATGCAGTCATGAACGGAACTATGGCAGCCTGGGCAAAGAAGGACACTGGCCACGCAGGGGTCTTGGATACCGGCACCGCATTTGGTCCGGTCAAAGACGCTCCCCGCCACAATGTGAGGAGCAAGGAAGCCTTCTTGGGTGCAGATGTAGCACACCGAGGAGGTCTGGTCAGTGGTGGAAGTCAAGGCTTCTCTTTCCGTGCTGGTGATCCTGCACTAGATATGTGATTCGGTGAGGGTTTGAGTTGTTGATGTTTTCTGCGTAAATGGGACAGCACCACCACGGTGGCTCTCCGTCGGTCCCAACCCCAGTAGTCACGGCGATTCTCATCAAGAATGCGGTGAAGTGATTCATGGTCGTCCCGACACAGTGGGAGTAGCTCTTCGTCAGTCTCGGTCGAGAGCCAGATACCTGTTTGTGGCCTTTGCTGGACACCCTGGTAACTCAGATGGTGAAGATCCAAGGTGCCCAACTCGGTCAAGGTCTGTCCGCAGACCTGGCAAGCTGGTTCGAAACCTCGCTTCCAGCAGTCCTCGAACCACCGCCTACGCCTCGCCCGCCATGCTGGTGATTGCGTATAGGCGGAGTAGGAGTTTCGTTGCGAACCGGTCTTTCGGCCTAGGGACATGCCCATCAGTCCACCAGAACCGCTGAAGGTATCGGTTCATCCGTCATTGAAGTCAGTTCCGCCAACAGTTCTTCGCTGAAGGCAGCAATGCCGGCTTTGATCTGAGCGGCATCCGGTCGGTCTATCCACCGGACCATGCTCATAAGCATCGGTCGGCCATTGCGGCCCATGAACAACGCCGTCCCAGCAGGAAGCCTGCGTAGTTCAGCAACCGTGATGACTTCCTTCTCCTTGCGGGATTCACTCACCGTCCGGTTCCCCTCGCTCCAGGACCGGTTGCGCTCAATGACTTCCCTGGTACCCATCAGGTCAGCGAATTGCTTGAGGTCAGTGGTGTTGCCTGCTCCACCTAGCTGGATCTTGATGATGGCCGCGTCAAAGATTGCTTGCGCTTCCTGTTCACCCCACCCACCACGGGCTTGGGCGACGGACTGAAGGACCACCACGGTACTAATGCCCACGCCCCCACCATCGGACATGATCTGCGGCAGAGAGGGCCAGACCGCCAGGTTGGCGATTTCATCCAAGATCAATGACATGGGAGGGTCAAGTCGTCCGCCCGGAGACCTAAACGCGATCTGACGAGCGGTTTCCACGATTTCATCCAACAAAGCGATCAGGAACGGGGCAATGGCACCGCCGCCACTCTTGGTACCAATCAAGTACAAGGTGCCCTTGTTCTTGATGAAGTCCTCAGGGACCAGCATTTCGCGCTCACTCCGCGGGGAGAGCGTTTCAGCCACCTCAGGAAGAAGGAGTGCCTGGAGCGCACCGGTAACGCCCATCCATTTCGAGGGCAACATCCGAGGATCCGTCTCCAGTTCACTGCGCAGGTTCATCCCCCATCCCATGGAAGCGTCGGGATGCTCCTCCAAGATACGAACCGCTTCCTTGGCCATCTCAGGGGATGATCCCCAAGTCCCCAGGTCGTGCGCGCTCTTCTTCCCCAACGCACCGGCATGAAGCAAGTACGCCAGAAGGGTCTCGGCAACCTGTGCCCATTCCTGATTGGACGATGACTGTCCCATGCCTGAGGAAGCGACCAAAACCTTGGCTCGGCGCATGGCCACCATCGTTTTTTCGCACCCCTGCAGGGGGGACCACTTCAAGGTGCTCGGCAAACCAGAGAGGCCTTGAGGATCAAAAAGGGTCACGGTTGAACCGTTTGCTGCACGAACACTGGCAGTCGCAGCGTAGTTATCTGCCCTTGTCGAAGTCGTAATGACCGCACCAGGGGAATCAAGAATCGCGTTGATAATGAGGTAGAAGCCCTTGCCAGACCGGGGAGGGCCAACCAAAATGATGGAATCTTCGGAAGATACCGCCACTTTCTGCCCTTGGCAGGTACCAAGGACCATGCCACAGTCGGTGTACTTGGGCTTGTGAAGGCCAGGACGAATGGACTCTGCCTTCGCCATCAATGCCTTCACTCCTGCGATTTCGCGAACCTCTTTGGCCTGGGCGACTCCCTCACGGCGGGCTATGTCTTTCATCAGCCACTTTGTTGATTGAAGGTATGAGCACCACTTCCACCAGATGATGCCAGCCATGATCAACACAATGGCGATGAAGGCACCCAGTGTTCCCCAGATGGAGAAAGCCGAAGGTACGCAGCCGGCCGCGGAGGATCCGAAGTCTCCTGCATTGCCGGAGACGATGAACCTCAGACCACTGATGATGCTGGATCCTGCAAGCCACTCACCGCAGGAGGCCCGCCCGGCCAACTGAGCAGCGGCAACTAAAAGGATGCTGAATCCCATAACAATGACGACGAGAGCGCCCATTACCTTTTCAAGGCTTGTGGTCGTTTTCCCGTTCATTTGGACTCCATCCGTGCATCAGTGTCGAATACGGGGCGTTCGGCAGCGCTGAAAATTAGCCCCACTTGCCGGTGCCCCCGAAACTTTGATTCCATCCACAAAGCCAGGTCAACGGGCTTCTCCCGCTGGTGACTGCCCTGCGCATTGGATGATGCGTGGAACCTTGTCTTGCCTTGTAGTAAGAATTCAACGATCTGCTGCTTAGCGACCCAACCCTTTCCGTATCTCATACGGCCAACGATCACATGCGCGCCGTGGGGTTGGACCGCATGTGTCTTACATGGCAGGGACCCCTGGATCAACTCGATTCCCATTTTCACTTTGATTCCATCCTTGCGTCAGTATCGAAGACGGGGCGTTCGGCAGCGGTCATTTTGTTGTCGACGATGAAGGAGCGTGGTCCAACTTTCCAGAGTCCTTGGCCTTTTTTGAGTTTGCTCACCTTTTCTGCCTCGGCAGTGGTCAGCCCCAAGTTCTTTTTCGTGGTTGGAAGGGCTCCTGGTGCTTGCCTGTAGACGATGCGAATCTCAGCATCGGTCAGCAATGACTCGGCCAAAGCGCGAGGCTTCGATCCTGAATCGCCTGCCATATCGAGGTCTGCCAACTTATGCAGGATCAAGAGATTGGTAATTCCGTACTCACGAGCCAATTTCCATTGCACGACCATCCTTTCCAACGCTGCGGGGTCAGAGAGAGTGTCCCAGCCCTCTTCATAGACCACGACACGTTGCCCAGATTCTTTGTTGGTGACAACAGCCTCTACCCAGGCAGAGGTGCAGGCGCTGGTAATACTGACGGCCTCGCTGGACGCGCCGGTCAGCCCTGAGGTGTCAATGACCATGATGGGTGCATCCGGGTTGAAGGACACTGTTGATTCGCCGTCGAACATACCGGCAATGTCACCGGTGACGCAGCGGGTGAGAGCATGGCCCAGATTGGCGCCTTGGTCTTGGATTTCTGCTCGAACTTCTTCACTGGGGTTCTTCAACGCAGAGATCACGTGAGGGATCGTCGGAACTTTGTTGTATTCGGCGGCGTGGGAAACAGCCCGCGTCAGCGCTACGTGCTCGGCCGGTTCCAACATGCGCCCGCCCAGGAGGATGGAGACCAAAGTTCCCAACAAGGCCAGCCGGCGTGAGCTGACGATTGCGGCCCACTCGAAGTCGCTGAGCGGTTTGTCTTCAGAATTCAAGAGAGGACGACTTCCCTCGTCCAAGGGATTGATCCGCGACGACCGCCCAGGGCCTACCGATATGACTTCGCCGCCCAGCCATCGTGCGACCCTGACCCATTCGCCCTTCTTATCGGTACACACGGCAGCTTTTCTGCCCGCAATAACCAACCGGCAAACCAGGGTTTTGGCACACGTAGACTTTCCCGTACCCACTCCCCCGATAAGCACTATTGAAGTCCCTGAAACAAATCCCTTCTCGTACCAAGCCCACGGATCAGCACAGAACGCCCCACCGCCGGCAGTGTCCTGCCCCATGTACACGCCTTCAGCGCCCAGTCCTCCTTCGGATACGAATGGGTAAGCTGCGGCATAGGTGAGGGTGGAGGAACCGTGAACCTGTGGGGTGACCGTGGAAGGGCCTCGGAGATTGGCAGGAACCTTCGCACCACCCTTGGGGAAAGTCGTGAAAGGCAACCGGTTGATGGGAAGCACAGTCCCGGATTCCGTCCGCGTACGGCGGATCTCCGCAGCTTGAGCTCGACGTTCCTTTCGCCCCTGCGCTGACTCGGTTGAAGGAATGAAATCAAAGACTTGTGCTTGGTCGTCCTGGTTGGATTTGGTGAACCTGTCCAGCAACTTCATTTCTTGATCCCTCTTCCCAACGGCAGTGCTGATGCAATGAACCCTTCGGCCTGTTGACCGACCAGGTTCCGAATTTCTAAGAATGATTGGGCAGCTGCATGTCGCAATTTCGATGCCGCCGCTGCCAGCTCTTCCTCATCGGGAGCTGTAATGGTCACGTACCCGGAGAAATCAACATCGCCGTGACCTGCGACCAGTTCATCCTCTCGGCGTTCCAGGTCATCGAATTCTGCTTGCTGTGCCTTCGTTTTGATCTGACCCCAGCCAGCTCTGATCCGATCGGCGGCTACCTGATCATTCAACGCTCCTTCAACCTTGGCCAACGCCCGTGCCGCAGATTTTGGGCGGGCAACCAACGTGACTGTGTGGCGAAAGTCGCCAGCAAAGATCAGTGGCGAAATGAACCCCGGCATGACATTTCGCCGCGGCCACTCACTGATCCAATAGGTTTTGTGAACAGCACTGTCTGTGTGGAGCTTGTCCCAGCTTCGCCGCACACCCATTGGCCCAGCCGATTCGGGTGCGACACCGGCAAATGCATCTCGTCGATCGGCGACATCAGAGGCTGACTCGGGATCGTAGGCTTCACGGATTACTCGTGCGAGCTCACGAGGGCCCAGCCACCGCTCAACTTCAGCGCCACCGTCTGCCAGGTCAGTGCTCAAAGACCGCATTTCGTTCACTGCCAACACCATCAGTCCATCGAGACCGCCGCCCAAAGCTTTGATCTCACGGCGCAGCGCATTGGCATCCAAAACAATGGAAACGTACTGTTCGTGGCGAGTCATTGTCGCGGCCGCGTCTACAAGGTCCAGGTAGCTTTGGTGCGCTAGGGCATTGATCGTGGGGCCGGCCCCAGATGCTTCCACAGAATCGACGTAGTGTTCCCGGATTTCTGATGCTGGAGCGATCAGCGTTTGCACCGTCACTTGTACTTTGGCAACTCCGGCATGGGCGCCCAGTCCGGCAAGGATTTCCGACCACACCTGAACCCGGTCTGCTTTGACCCCATCATCAGCAAGATCGAACGCCTCACTGCGGACACGGCAAACAATGGTGGCTGATCTTTCTCGTGGGTCGTAGACCATGGCTTCGCCCCCAGGCATTTCATAGACCAGCAGTTCGGAACCTTCTCCTGGGAGAGAGAGACGGTTGGGGGTGAGTTTCTTCTTGCCCTCTCGCCCTTCTTTCGCGGCTCTACGGGTGGCTTCCATAAATGCTTTATCCTCTATCTCTGTTGCACGGACTTGCGCCGTGGGCGCGGTGTCAGGCTTGATGGTGAAGGTGTTCTCTCCTTGAAGTTCAGCCAGGGAGAAGCGCCAAACCAGTTTGATCCAGTCGACAAAGGACCTTCCTCCTGCTTCTCCAAATCCCAGAAGAAGGCCGAACGCTGCCACGGGCAGTGCGGCCAGGAGTCCCTGGGGGAATCCGATAACGACCATCAAGATTGTGCAAAGCAGCCCCATCGTTACGAGAACGGTGATTTGCGGTCCTGAGCGCCCAAGGAATAGCCCGCGGTTTTCCCGACGAGCGAACTTCACTGCCGTCAATGGTGATTCGTACTGTTCAACGCTCATGGTCAGCGTCCCCTTCGCACGATTCGGCTACCGAAGCGAGCCACTGATGATGCTGCGCGGCCTGTTCCCTGGCTTGCCTGTTTGCTTCCCGAATCCACGTCTCCGATAGCTCCTGTGGGGGTGAATGTGAAGAATTTGATCACGACCAAGGGCATGGCCGAGGCCATGATCATGCCCAACAATCCCGCGATGGTTTGACTAACGTCAGGTGAGCTGGTGAACAGACTCACGGAGAGAACCAGGACAAAGGCCGATAATGGTTTGGCCATCAGGAGCCCTGCGACAAGAGAACCCCATTTGCCGATCCACGCTTTGGTCACCTCAAGGGGCATCATCATGACCGCTACAGGGGCCGCGGCCGCCAGAATCAAGATGCCTAGGTCTCGAAAGATCATCATGGCGCTAAGGATCAATGAAAATACCCAGGCAATGGCCATGATCAGCAACGCAGAGATCCACGTCGATGTTGCCCCGTTGAAGCCGCTCTTCCAGAGCCAGGTGTCAGGATCAACAGTGAATTCCATGGGAGAGCTACCTTCAACAGGAAGGTACCCGAAGATTTTCATGAACGGGGCCATTCCTCCCTTGGCTCCAAGGGAACCGAGGAAGTACTGGGTCACTCCTTCAAAAGCGAAGGACAGTTTCTCCACGAACCACACCACGATCAACGAGGCAGGGATACCGACGACGGCTCCAACGCCGGCACGGACCACGCCAGCACCTGAGCGTTTGAAGACACTAATGGTCACCTGCACGGCTACGACGGCCACAAGTATGGGGGCCATCACTAACAGCCAGGTACCGACGTACCCACCCCCGCCGCTGGTCCCGCCAACGATGTCCCAGGAGCTATCGGTGATTCCGGTGTTGGCGTAAGCGCCGCTGATCATGTCCCACACGCCGGAGGCCATGCCACCGATGATGCCTTTCATGATCCCGGCCACTGCATTTACGGCCAGGTCCTCCATCAGCGAGGCAGGTGCGACCCCCCGCAGCGCTACCATGGCACTCATATCCATCGTTGTCTCAGCTCAATGTGAAGCCGGAGCCCCACATGACCAGGCCGGAGGCTGAACCGATAATGGCCGCACCCAAAAGACACCAGCCAACGATCGGCAGACCTACTTCCTGGCCACGGGAGTTGTGGGTGATCTTGGAGAACACCAGCAAAACGGTGCCCACAATCAAGGCAATGACCACCAAGATGATGCTGGCTACCAAAATGATTCCGGCGATACTCTTCAGCTGCGCCAAAAATGGTGCATTGGTGTTTGCTGTAACTCCCGGATCAATGACTGTTACTAGGGCTGCTACTGGTCCGATTACTTGATATCCGATGGTTGACATCATCCGAAAAATCTCCCTCTCACGTACGGTTCCTGGCTGGTTCCGACTCGCAAGATTCTTCTCACCACAGCACCCGTTTGTGTGTCATCGAGACCGTGCTGAAACATCGAAGACCCCCACACTTTGTGTGGGGGTCTTCGATACAGAGTCTTAGCCCTTGGGTGGCGGGTACAAGAACATATTTACTTCACTGGGATCTACCGGCTCTGGCCGGATACTGTACATGTGACCAGCTGGCGCATAGCCGGTGTGGTTGTATTCTTCGATGATGGCCTTGCCGTCCTGAGTTACGGACTGGACATAGGCGACGTGTCCGGCGGCTCCGACTCCTCCCCCACCGTTAGAGCCCCACCATGCGACGGCGCCGGCCACCGGGACATTGCTGACCGTCCATCCACGGGCTATCCACTTATCCTTCCAACTGCGAGCATCACCATTGAGGAAATTGGCCCCGCCCCACTTCCATGGTGCTGACGTGCTGCCCGCGTCACGATTGATCCTCCAGGTAACAAAGCTGGTGCACTCCCCCAGCCCATACATCCACGGATCGTTGACATAAACCCCTGCAGGCGGGACATTATCGAACGGGTAGTCATCGTTAGCGTTCTTGGGATCCACGGGAGTTGAACCGCCATCGCATTGGCCTACCGTGTTGGGATTCTTGGGCTTCTCCCCGTCAGAACCGGCACGAGTAACATCGATCCCTGCTTCCTTGATGATCGAGTCAGCATCAGCGATGAACTTTGTGTAGTGGTCCCTTTCGCTGTTCTTTTGGACCTGATGAATGACCGATGAAACCCAACTCGTCGCTTCCCAATGAAGGATCGAAACCAGTCCACCTTGGCGGTCATGCTTGGCACCGATCAAGAACGATGTCGCAGCATAGCTGACGTCCATGACCTGTTCACGGGTACCCCATCCCAATGACCATTGCTGTTGCAGGATCCCCAGGGACGTGTTCATCGTTCCATCGGGATTCACGGCGTCATCGCCATGGTCAACATTGATCAGGCTGCTTTCACCCATGCCAGCAATGATCACAATCCGGGACGCCTGCCCAGAGAGCCCCAGGTCAGCTGCGGCCTTGTCCATGAGTTTGGCGTTTGCGATCTGTTGCTCGCGCACATCCTTGGGTGACTGATTCGTGCTCTCTCCTCCCACAGGACGGCAAACATTCCCAGCGTCATCAACGGAGCCGTTACCTGCAGCAACGGACAGGGCCACAATCCCCATCAGTGACAAACCAATCACAGCGAAGATGGCGATGACTGGCAGAGCCGGGACACCAATGAGCCTGAGTATCAGCAGGAGTGTCCCGCTCTTGTTTGGTTTCATGAGCGGAAGATCCACTCCTTTTCAAGATTGGTGTACCAAGCATCGGCGCTGGATGACTCATAAACGGCCTTGCAGGAAGAACCGGTGTACCCGGCGAATCCTGGGCACAGGACAACCATTTGAACGATCTTTTGCTGCCTGGCCGGCACGATCGGCATCGTGTCCTGAGGTGCCTGCTTTTCAGTGGAATAGGCTTGAATGTCCAAAGCAACAACAACCAAATGTGAACCCTTGCCCCCGGGCACTGATGCCCCAACAGGGAAAGGAAGCTGGCTGGCTCCAAGCCCGGCGATCTCATCGTCTATGTATGCGGTATCCACCACGACGTCATTGATCATGGAGCGCGACTTCAACATCTCATAAGCAGGCCTCTGCAATTCCTCAGACTGGCTTTGGGACAAAGCGTCGCGGTTCCATTTAGGGCGTGCCGGCTTGGTGTACGGGGTGTACCACTGCCAGAGATTATCGAAGTACTCGTCCGCACTTGCCGCAGTTGAATCGAACCCGTAAACAGCCATCGCGAAAGCTCCAGCGAACTCGATCGGGTCTGTAGTTTCGATGGGGAGGTGCAGCCCGTTGACGCCCTGGTTGATCCCCTTCCTGACCAGGGCCTGTCGCTTTCTAATATCCTCGGCCGAGCCAAGCGGGTCCCCTGCAGCTTGCTTGTCCAACCCAGCTTGAAGAGTAGGCGTCGCTGACGCGTCGGAAGCCGACGGAGTACTGGCAGTGGTGAGCGGGCCCGCAGCTACGTCGTCATCAGCCGTGGACTTGTCCTTGAAGAATCCACCGAGGATGAATGAAAAAGCCACCAAAGCAACCACAACTATCCCAGCGATCATCCCCCAGCCCCAACGCTTGTCTCTAATCGCGTCAACTGCCCACAAGCGTTTAGGGGTGGTCTTCACAGCTTCAGTAGCCAGTAGCGATGTGGACGCAACAACGGGGGTAACTTTGGCACCAGCATGAACTGCCGGATCAGGTTCCTGCCCATCACTTGGATTTTGACTGTTCGTGGATTCGTCATTCATTTTCGTGTCCTTGTTTCGGAGGGTGTCTAACGGAGTCATTTATTAGTCATACGGTGAAGGTGTGTGATTGCTGGCTGGTACTGGAAGGCTCGTGATCAACCCGGCCTGTTTCAATCACTGTTCTGGCGATTTCCAACAAGCGTCGGGTCTCGTTCAGATATTGACGACAGGTGTTGAAAGCCCACCCTGTGACCTCGACCAGCGACTCGGCATTCACATTTTGGAATCCTCCGCAACGGACCACAGCGATCGTTAGGTGTCTTGCCCAGGTTCCCGAGTCACCTTCATCGGAGGGTAAGCAGGCGAAGAGATTTCGCAGGTTCAACGATGCTTGCATCTCGTGCAGGGCCAAGGCCTTTTGAATGACCTGAGAGGCTCGGATGGTCTCCCGTCGAGAATCCCGGATGCAGTCCTCACTCACCCGCAGACCCAGCGCGGCCGCCCTGACGTCCTCGTCGTACACGGTCAGCAGCGCAACGGTGCGAGTGAATGCGGCTTCGTGGCCAATGACCTTACGAGTCATCATCAGAATATTTGATAGCAAGTCTCGGTCAGCGCTGCGGTTAACGATGTCCTCAGCCACATCAGCGGAAACCAAAGCGAGATCGGTCCCCAACCCATAGCCGGCAGCATGCTCGATAGTGCTTTGCAGACCAGAGACACTATTGGAAAGTTTGAGGTGATCGTAGGCTCGGCGTTGAGCAATTCGTGTCAGCCACTGCTCAAGTCGGCCCTTTTCTGGATCGAAGTTGGCCTGTGACCGATGAGCTGAAAGCCACACATCTTGCATCACGTCATCAAGGTCAGCGCCTAACGAGGCTTTCATGAGAATGTTCCTGACCACTGGTCTTACCTTGGCCAAGGCATCAACCAGCTCCGTGGAAGTCATGCTGAGTTTCTCAGTTTCCATTGCTCACTCCTGCTTTCAACGCGAACCTTGATTGACATAAATCTTGGATGGGGATCCATTGAACATTGCTGGTTTCGCGTCTTTTAGTTCCTTCAGCCGCTTCTGGCCCGTTCGATCTGAAACCCCCAAATATGCCCCTAACGACTTCCCCGTCACCGGCTCGCCTGCTGAGATCTGCCGAACAATCCAATTACTCACGTGATCCCTGGTGTTCTCCGCTGCTGGCGTGGGAACGATAGAAAGGGATGAGCGGTGAGGGCCAGTCATTGAAGGAGCTTCAAATACGGTGGTCGTTGTCGCGTCCACCGGTTTCTCAACCTGGAGTTGCTCAACCGGGAGATTCTGGGGCGACGGCTGTTCTGCCTCGTCGGCACATTCAGGTTCCACCTGCTGCACAAGTGGAAGAGACAGTTCATCTAGTGAGGCAGGGGTCTGCAAAGGAGCGGAAGAAAAGTCAGTGAGCTGGGGAGTTACTGAATCGCTTGAAGGTTTAGTGGGATCCGCACCAGGGGGTGAACCAATCACCAACCGGCCCAACTCTTCAGTGGAAGCGAAAACAGCGACAGGAGCTAGAGCGGCGATAGCTGCAGCAATCCAACCCTGCCAAACGTTCGCATGATCGAGCATGAACGTGTGCCCCGCATTCGCAAGCACGGATACCGTAGTGAATCCGGCGAGACTAACCCATGAAGCCCACGTTTTCTCCCCCCTGGCCCGGTGTATCAAAACAGCAAGCGAATAGGCCAAGATGGCGACATCAATGAAGACCGGGACGGCCCAACGCAGCCAGACTGGCAGACCTACCCATTTGGCAACCTCTTGAAGGCCGGCGAAAGAGACCATGAACGATGTGACGGCCAAGAAACCCACCAAAATAACCGTGAACCACAGAGCATGAATTGAATCAGGATTTATCCGATGTGATCGTCTGGACCGTTTGTCTACGGAATACTCCGGGCCCTCCTTCACCTCCCCACGTAAGGGATCAACAGGTTGTGCTGCCCTCACTGCGTTGCCACCGACATCAGGGGCAGCTCGTCCAGGCAACGTGCCAACAGGTCCAAGGAATCTTGCACATTCTGTCGAAAAACAGCCAACCCACGATCATCCAAAGCAAGCGTTTGGTAGTCCAATTTCGCCACAAGGTGAGAAGTTGAGAGAACGGCCCTGCCCGCAGTTTCCCCTAACTCCCGCGTAATTTCTCGCGACTGCGCATCAAACAGGCTTGCATTCGATGTGAGTAAGCCAATTGATGTGATGGCAGCTGACAGGGCGCCATCAATATCCTGGTGCTGAGGAGGCAGCTTCCTGGCTTTGGAAGTCGGGACGGCAATCTGTCCAATCCCAATATCATCCGCACTTTGATCCCACAATGAATCACTGTCAGCAGGAACCTCCATGTGTGGCCTCTGTTTTGCAGGGTAGTTTCTTCCATCCAAGCCCTTAATAGGATTTGCTACCCCAGGAGCTATCGGGGAGGTAGATGCCCTCCCAGCGTTCTCTCTACCAGGTGTTGCAGATGCAACACCTGGTAGTTCCGCCTTTCGAAGAGTCCTGGCCACGGTCGAGTAGTGAATATCAGTCGCAGAACCAATGGCTCGTGAGGACATCCCTGCCTCACGCATCGACAATATGACCTGTTCGCGTTGCTCCAGAGGTGGTTGGAGGTTCATGCCACTGAATTCGCCCTTGCAGTACATATCCCAGCTTTGGTAACCAAGGGCTTCCCACGCACGGGACTCAAACGCTTCGACAATCAGTGTGTAGGCGCTTTCTAGACTGATTCTGATTCGTCGAGTGAGCTGAACAGCAGCCTGTTCCTTAGCTGTTAGCGGTCGTGTTGGTGTTACGTCTGAGAACAAAGAAGTAGAGCCCACTGCCGGAGTCGTCATGAAGGTATGTCCTATCAAGGGTGTTGAGGTATCGACCGTGGAGGTATCTAGCGCACGCTGTCAGACGGGTGATCAATTTCGATCCTGTCCCGGCTGTAGCCTTCTTTGTCGGCGAGGGAACTTGTCGACTTTTATGCTCTCCGCGGGACGACTTGGCTGACACAAAGGCGTTGGAGTCGTGCCTTCCAGTCATGGTTATTTCACGCTTAAAGACCGCTACGGGTCCAAACTCGGGTTCAAACTGTCTTGGTGATGTTTTAAGTGTAGATTATGTTTAAGAAGTAAACAACATTTAAGACATTGAAATTCGATCGCACATGAGGTATCTGCAATGTGTTGTGTCGACCGCTTATACGCGAAAGGTCGTATGATGAACTACATGCCCCGAATTATCCGCACTGAAGATCCCGCCTGGTCTGATCTCGTTGAAGCTGCGGTGCAGGCACTGGGAAACAGTGTGCGAGCTGGGGTTGTCCGTTTTCTGCGATCGCGCCCTGAAGGCGCGACGAAGGCTGAGATCCGGGCTTCCCTGAACATTTTGAGCACCACCCTCAACGGGGCCCTCGACGTGCTCGAAAGCACGGGGGTCATTAAGCCTCGGCTACGTTCAGAACAGGGCAGACGGGCCATAGTGTTCACTCTTGATACCGCCCGTTGTGACGAGCTACAACAGGCTTGGCTGGACTACGTCAGCGGGAATTGACTTCCTGAACAAGCCGGCAAGCTATGTATCGACCCTTGTCCGTCTCGGTGGCAAAGGGCTCTGAAGCCATAGTCATAGGCACGTTGACCCCGGAAACTGTTTGGAAGTTGAATTTCCTTCTGGATGCTAGTGGTGCGGTTGCTGTCAGCTGTTTGGTCAGGTACACAAGACAATCTTGAAGATCCGCAGGGGCAATCATATTTGCCAGGAACCCGCCCTCGCCGACGGCCAGCCCATGACTTTCCAAGTTGGGCGAGGGCATGAAGATTTGCCAGGTTGTGGAATCAACAGCGAAGAAAATCATGTCATCACTGAGGTTCAACAGGGCTTGAAGAAGGCCTGAGGTGTCGACTTTCAGACCTTCCGGCATGATGCTTGATGCCATAGAGCCAATCTCCCGAGTGATGGCTCGCAACCATATTGATCCGTTGAGTGGGGATGTGGTGACTCGCCCCGATACTTGCAGGATCTTCACGCCACCGTCTTCTCCACCGGTTTTGATCCGGTAAGAAACGATGTACCGTTCCCCGTCATGAGCGGAGATAGAGGCGTCAATCGTCATCTTCATGATGGCTTGATCTTCGGGAGCAATGAACTGATTGACCCACTGCGTCATATCGCCAGTTGGGCTAGGTCCGGCGTCAGGGACGAGTTCGTAAAGTTCGTACATCCCAGCATTCCACTCGGATTCAATTGCACCCGTCTTTGGGTCGATCTTCCATTCCAAGGAACCGATGATTGGCTTAGGAGGCAACGCTGTATCCGGGGCAGCATAAATGCAATGCGCTGCCACCACTTGGCCCGTGGTTGGAGACCTAATAGGCTCCACGAGCACTCGCCATGTCGCCCCTTCATTGACCTCAATCTTGTCAACCAAGGATCCTTGCTGGATTGCAGTGCGCAGGTTCTCCATGAGCAGCAATCTGGCTCTCTGGTCCAGGTTCTTCCTAACTGATGAACCCGGAAAATGGGAACTACCAACAGAAAGTAGGCCCAGCGCCCCCGTCTCAAGGACATCAACCAGAATCCAAGCGGCTGCGCTCAACTCCACATTTTCCATCCGGCACCTCTCAATATCCTTTTACGGCCGTTAGGGCCCAACTGTCATGGGTCGGAAGAATCCTCATGCCCTACCTATAAAGAGTGCGATTCACCGATTTTGGTACGCGAATTCGAGCACTTTGGAGAGAGCGCAGGTAATACTGTCCAATCGGATGAAATATCTACGCACTTGAACGCAAAAACTGTCCAATCGGATGAATGTTCTAAGGTTCCATCCCTCATCACTTGCATTCAGGTCAGGATCTCCAAGGCTCCGTAAGCCTAAACGAACCGGAACGATTGCCCGGATTCGCGGGAGGAATTAGGGAGCGCGGGCTTCAAGAAGGGATACAAACCTACCGGAGAAACACTGGCATCCACGTTTGACAGCCTGAAAGTGACCAATTTGACTTATTTTCATGCAACCGCTGGAATTAATCTCGCTTCTGCAGTTGCAGAACTGATGCTCTCCTGGCGGATGCCCGGTTGGCTGTTTCCGATGACAGACCTCCCGGAGATATCCATGAGTGAAACCCAATACTGCCTCCCAAGTGATCCTGCAATGCCCCTCTTCAGTGAGGCTTGCACAATCGTTCTGAGGACGATCGGAAGATCAGCTAAGCCCCTATCTGCAAGGGACATAGAACAGGCAACTCAGCTCAAGGAAGGGTCGATTGTGGAGGCCCTCGAAGTGCTGCAATCTCACGGAGTAGTCATCATGGATACCGAAACCGCTCGCCTAAATCGTGGCGCCCTCGTTCGAGCAGTGGCTAAAGAATCAACAGGGAAGCTGCTGCCTTGAGTCTTGAAAACTGGGTAGCTGCTGAACGAGCCACAACCGTTGCTGACCAAATCCATCACTTTGAAGGTCCGGGTTCAAATTGGGTTGTCGCCACGGAGGGCAGAGATTTCACATTGATCGATTGTGGATACCCCGCAGATCTGGCCAATGTCGAGAAATCCATTTCGCATCTGGACCTGTCTTGGAGCGATTGCACTGCAATTTTGGTCACCCATGCTCACGTGGATCATGTAGGCCCCCTCCAGTTGCTGTCGAGCACGTACGGAATCCCTGTTCTTTGTAGCGACCAAGAGGCAGATGTTCTTCGGGGAGTAGTAGCTTCCCAGGTAACCCTTGATGACGTACTTGCTCTCCAGGGTGATCCACTTGTGTCCGTCTGGATGCACGATGCGATACAAGCTGGAGGCCTGACAAAGGTGTCCCTGGAACCGACTGGGGTCTTCCATAATCACGACAGGCTGGATCTGCCAGGGAGTCCTAGGGTGATCATGACGCCAGGGCATACCCCGGGCCATGCTGCCTTCAATCTCCAAGACGGAATGGCGATTGCGACTGGTGACGCTTGGGTAACCGGGCATGCAATCTCTTCGGAGAGTGGACCCCAAATGCTTCACGAAATTTTTCAGGGTGACAATGCTGCCGCCGGTCTTGCATTCAAGCACCTACAAGACCTAGAAGCTGCTGCCTGGTTGCCAGGGCATGGAGCACCCAAGTACTGATAAAGCGTAGAATTGCACTTTAGATGTATTCTTAGTGTTAGAGGCAAGCGACGAGCAGAGAGGGAAACCATGTCAACTGCGTCCCGTGCCAAGACTAGGACTCACTTCGTAGCGACCAATCTCGTCACGCCTGTCAGCGAGTCCAACCGGATGACACGCCCAACGGTTGCCAAATGCCCATTTTCATTTGATGAAACGCACATAATTGACCCTATGGCACCAGTGACGAAATCTCGTATTGGCCGACCCTCCAAGGGACAACGGCATTCGTTCACAGTCAAGCTCGACATGGAGCGGACTGCGAAGCTCTTTGAGCTGCTCGAAATTCTCGATACAAATGGTATCGACTACATGGCGCCCATCATCGAAGCCCACCTCGATGCCGTTGACCTCGAACAACTACGCACGCAGGGGGCTTTGCCTATCGCGCAGGCTTCTTAAAGCAGAAGGCCCGCACTAGGCGGGCCTTGACTGAAAAACTCTCTAGTTTGAAACCGTGAAACTTCCCGGAATCCGTTTCAAACTAGTTCGACAACAGCGGCTTTGTCATGCCCGCTCTTGCTAAGGAATAACTCCATCATACACGCACATGCTTTTTTGGGTACAACCAGCTCAGTTGACACACACGGAGTGTCAGTCGAGGCATCTGTCCATGCTCAGGCATGGGCCTCGTTGGCGTCCTTGATAGCCGGCGCTCCCGTCATGCGTTTTGCCACGAGGGCAGGAAAGTACCCTCGCCCCCGGTTGGTCCCGCCTCGCATTACACGATCGCTGCCAAACCGCGCGGCCGCCGTCATGGTTCACGGCTCGGATGGATCCGTGCAGACATTGTGTTTGGATCTTGATACTTCCAAAGCTCTGCAAGGCGTGGTGGATGCTGACGCGGCCGCCATCAGCGCACTAGTGACTTCGTGTGGGCTTCGGTTCGTGGCAGACCACTCTCCCAGCGGTGGCCGTCACATCTACATTCCCTTGGTAGAACGTTTGGCGGCCGAGGATGCCCGCGAGCTTGTGGAAGCTCTCGCGTCTCGTTTCCCGAGTCTTGACCCTGGACCACACCAGAACATCACCGATGGTTGTATCCGCCCTCCGGGTTCTTGGCATAAGTCCATGACGGGCCACCAGGTCCTCGACACTCCCCTGCACGAGGCGTACGACATCATGCGCCTACGCAACCCTGCCACCGCCGTGGCTGCCCTGCGTCGCGCACTGGCTGCATCTATCCGCCAGGTGCGGACACGCAAAGATGCCCGCACCACAGCGGGTCTGACCGTGGCCACCACACCCAGAACTACCGGCCTTCTGTCGGCTCGCGGCACATCGGTGTTGCGTAAGGTTGCCCGCACCGGGATCTACGACACTGCCCGCTACAAGAGCGCCTCGGAAGCTCGTATGGCTGTCCTGTCCCACCTCTCTAACTTCTCGATCACTCTTCCCCAAGTTCAGGAACGCCTGACAACTGACTTCGCTGGTCTCGCTGCCCTCTACCAAGACATGGCACACCTAGGCCGGCTGTTGCCCCTCGAATGGGACAAAGCCCAAGCGTGGGTAGCCCAGAAACAGGGAGTCCCTAATGCTGGGAAAGAATATAGCAATAAATGCGACACAGGCCATCCCTTAACCCACGGCGGGGGCACTGCTGAGGTTCGTTCCCCCGCGTCGGTGATGGCTGAAATCAATGATCTTGAAAATGTGCTCTACGCGATCCTTGACCAACGTCTAGCTGAAACTGGGCGTGAAGGTATCACCCTGCGGTTCCTTCTGCGCGCTGTGATTGGTTTCGCTAGGGCTAAAGGAACTCTATTGGTTGATGTGGGGTGCCGGTCTTTTGCTAGGGAGATGGGTAAGCACCATGGCACTATTGCCCGCCTTCTTCCCCGCCTGGTTAGGCACTCCGGTGGAATGCTCTCCAAGCTTCAGGACGCCCAGGGCCGCCACGCTGATAGCTACCTGTTGGGGTTGCCAGAGCAGTGGAAGGACGTTGCGAAAGCTCATGCCTGGCGTAAGGGCAAGATCTACGGGATTCGCCCCGTGTTCAGGGCACTGGGTGCCCCAGCCGCACTTGTTTATGAAGCCATCGAACGTGGCCGCCACTCCCCCACCACAGCGGATATTGTGCGGGCAACCGGTCTTAGCCGGCCCACCGTCCATAAGGAACTGATGACGCTGGCGGAGGTGTCCATGATCGAGCGACACCACGGGGCTTGGCAGATCCTCCACGCCACCAACTTGCGGCATATTGCGGAGTGGTTGGGTGTTCAAGAAGACTATGAATACCAGTGCTCCCTGATACGGGCCCAACGACAGGCTTGGCACGCCTATCTCGAACGCTTCCTTGAGCCGGTGATCCGGGAGGAAGACATCTACGACCAGGAAATTTCCGAATGGGATTCTTGGGTCCCCGACGACTACGGCGAACTCAGCGCCTGGGACCGGCACCTACTCGCCGCCTAACCGCAGCTCGTCGGAAACGAGTTCTGAGGAGTTGCGTGATAATTAGTCCGCAGTTGCCTCCTAAGAAGTATGACTACTCTGATTAATCTCCCACTGAAGACCGCTACCGTCCGTGATCTGGTGTGGGATGAAATGTTCTTGCTCTTAGAGGACTATCGAGATGTTCATGGGACTGTGGAGGTGAAGAACACCCTCATTTTTCGTGGCATGAGTCTTGGTCGGTGGGTTAAAACCCAACGAGAATCTCAAGCAAAAGGAAAGCTGCCCGCGGATCGTGCCGCGCGGCTGGCTGACCTTGGCATGGAGTGGATGCCTCATCATCAAAGCCTGTGGGCGAAGCGATACGATCTGTTGCTGCTCTATCGGGATCAGCACGGCAATGTAGAGGTGCCCCAGTCTTTTGTGACCGATGGTGTCCCGTTGGGTGTCTGGGTAGGCAAACAACGGATGAAGTACAGGCGTGGACAGCTGAGCCCCGAACGGGTGGCGTCGTTAGAGAAGGCTGGAATCTCATGGGAGAACCAGAAACGATCATGGAAGGACGCCTTCTCGATATTAGAATCCTACCGAGAAGAGTATGGCCACGTGAATGCTCCAGATGGATGCACCTACCAAGGCCTTCACCTTGGGACCTGGTTGCAGACCCAGCGCAGGGCGTACCGCGTGGGTACCATCAGCTCCGAGCGCATTGTGGCCTTGGAAAACCTCGGCGTGGTGTGGAGCCTCAACGATGCCAGCTGGGAACACCACTTTGCTCTAGTCACTACGTACAAGGAGAAGCACAAGACAGCGAATGTCCCTACACGATTTATCGAGGGTGACGTGAAGCTAGGTACCTGGATCAAGAACCAACGCATCGCGTTCAAAAAAGGAACCTTACTCCCTGAACGGCAGGCACGTCTGGAATCATTAGGAGTCCGCCTCTAGCGACCCCTACTGAGCCCCAGAGGGAAGATTTTGAACACCATGTAAGTGATGAACAGTCCTACCAGGGCCATGCCTCTTCAGGGGGCTACTATTCTGGGGTTGAGTAGGAACTGAAGAAAGTTTAGCGCCAACCGCTGGTCCCAAGCCGGGACCAGACACCTTAAGGGTTCGTCGGTGGAGGACCGACAATGGATCACGGTTGCTAAAAGGCAAGATGGTCCACCCTCGGAACTACGGCGAGGCTATCCATGCACAGTGACGGAGAATTTCCACACAGCTTTCCCGGTGTCGGTCATGATGAAGCACTGACTCGCGCGGGTCCAGGAAGAGTTCATCGTGAGGCGTTTCGTGTTGCATGCGGACTGCGTGCTGAAGCCCGCCGGGTACAGGTATGAGTAGCCCGCGGCCCGCGCGGGCGCAAGCAACAGTGAGGCCTCCGGCAGCAAGTGCAATAGCGGCCGTAATACCGGCCATGGTATTCAGAGGCTTCAAAGGCATGTGATCCAACTCCTATACGCGAGTAATGCGGTCACTGTAAGCACGTTAGGCGGGTAACCGCCAGTCAGGACTCCGCGAGTCTAACCGCACTGCCCCTACGCTGGAACGGGGGTCTTCGTTCCAGCGTCTCTGTCCGGGCGGAGGGCAATGATCTTGAAAACGTTCTGTACTCGTTCCTTGACCACCGTCTCGCACATACTGGCTGTGAAGGTATAATCCTGAGGTTTGCTTTTTCGAGCGATCCTTGGTTTTGCCGGGGAAAGGGACACACACCACAGCACTATCGGGAGCCGGCTCCCTTCCTGGTCAAACACTCTGGTGGATGCTGTCTAAACTCGATGAAGCCCGCGGAAAGCGATCCGATAGTTACTTGTTAGTCCGGCCGGAGCAATTGGAGGATGATGCAAAAGCCACTGCTTGACGCAAAGGTAGGAATCCACGATCCGGACAGCATTCAGAGCCCCTGGGGCATCCTCAGCCCTCATCTAGGAGTCCGTGGAACGGGGGCGCCGCTCCCCACAATGGCAGACATTGTCCGGGGCACCGGGTTGATCCGCCCCACGCCTCCAAAGAACCCACCATCCCGGCAGAAGTGTCTATGGTGGAACGCCCGCACGGAGTTCGGCTGATCATTCACATCGCCAACCTGGCAAGAATCGCAGAGGGGTTAGTTGTCCAGGAAGACTACGAACTCCAAAGTGCTCTCATCCGGGCACAACGCAGGCAGTGTCACGCCCATCGTGAACGGTTCCCTGAGCAAGTGATCCAAGAAGAAGATATTTACGATCAAGAAAGCAACAAGGGCGACCCTGGATCCCTACGACGACGAGAAATCAGCCCTACAACGGCACCGCCAAGCCGCTTACGCGGCTACTTCATGAGGATGACTCTCTCGCTCCCAAACACAGATCGTGACGAAAAATGACAGCGGACCTGTACATCATCGATTCTTACGCGGATGACGGCCACTGACTTACTGGCGTGGAACTGACAAACTTCAATGCCTATCCCCCATCTTCCGTTCTCGTATACAGCACGAAGTATGACTCGAGAATAAACACGAATGAAAAATGATAGAGCACGGATTGAAATTAAATACGTCATGACAGATTGTTTGATTTGTGGCCACTTAGCGGATCAGCCAGTTGGACACTCGTTTGTCCGAGAGTAGGTACTGCAGCGGAATAGGTGTATGTGATCGGAGCGGCAAGGTACTCGCCCTTCAGGCCCACTTCCGGTCAGGTTACAAACCGCCTCTAATGATAAGCGCATCTGAATATTAAATAATTATGTCATGACAGATTGATAGACATATATTAGCGACCGTCTGGTCAGGCGGAGACCGTGTCAAGGTGAGGGTCGCGTCGTGGGCAAAGTTTGCCTCGACACCTACGTTTCGCTGTTCCTTGGTGTAGTTCTCAAGAAAAAGCAGGATTGTTTGGATTTAAATAATTATGTCATGACGGATTGGTGGATTGATAGACATATATTAGCGATCGTCTGGTCAGGCGGAGACCGTGTCAAGGTGAGGGTCGCGTCGTGGGCAAAGTTTGCCTCGACACTTATGTGTCGTTGTTCCTTGGTGTAGTTCTCGAGAAAAAGCAGGATTGTTTGGATTTAAATAATTATGTCATGATGGATTGGTGGATTGATAGACATATATTAGCGATCGTCTGGTCAGGCGGAGACCGTGTCAAGGTGAGGGTCGCGTCGTGGGCAAAGTTTGCCTCGACACTTATGTGTCGTTGTTCCTTGGTGTAGTTCTCGAGAAAAAGCAGGATTGTTTGGATTTAAATAATTATGTCATGACAGATTGATTGACGTACGTCTAACATTCTGTCATGATGGCTTGACGCTATAAAAGGAGAACTAGATGACACCGACAGTGACAGCAATAGGCAATCGAAAAGGTGGCGTCGGAAAGACATCTGTCACCCTGGGACTGGCAATGGGTCTAGCGCTAATCGGGAGACGAGTCCTGGTTGTAGATCTTGATCCGCAATCCAACGCAACCACGGCGCTGGAAGCAGAGGGGGAGTTTGACATATTCGACGTCCTTTACGGCGGTGAAGCGGGAACTCTCGGCCAAGCCATAGTCTCAACATCCTGGGCAGGGGTTGATGCCGTATCGGGATCAGAATCCCTTTCACGGATTGAATCTGA